>CAZEJW010000016.1:0-44722 GCA_964512685.1 uncultured Leptospirales bacterium
GGCCGCAACACGATCACCGACAACCAGTACGCGGTATTCAGCACTTATTTTTTCTATATCCATATACCTGCTTCTGTTCATCATCCTCACATTTACTATGTCTTTAAGAATCCTGTGCTTTGCTGCATTTTCAGCAGATTTAAGATCCTTGGCTACAACTCTGACAGTGTAAGTATTTTTATCAGTCCATCCTGTATCTATTGCCGGGCTCTCTTGTGTCATAACGGGTTTTTTTTCATTTTTAATAAGCACCGGTTTAATTTTTGCTTTTTCGCCTGCACATGAAAACAGAAAGAAAACAGATAATAAGAAAGATATTTTTTTCATATCAAAATCTCCATTGGGAATTTGCATTAACTGATTGAGAATCAAAGCAGTTGATGCAGGTAATTAGAAAATCTTTTATGTTATTTTGATCCGGAATGAATACTTATTGCAATGATAAATTTTTTATTATTTAAAACAATAAAAAATTTATTAGAAATTTTTGAAAACAATCTTCAGGCTACATCCTGTATATTCTGAGCTGTTGCCATTAATTTATGTAATTATTATTGAAATTAGTTGACTTTTTGCTAAAATGAAATTTTAATCAGTTTATACTCAATAATAAATAGAATCAGTGTTGATTCCTAAATTGTTTTATAATAAGGAATGCCAAATCTCTGGTTATGGGGTTTTCTTTGATTTTTTTTGCTTTGAAAAGGTATTAGGGCAACAAATACTGAATTGCAATATTTATTTAGCATAGTATTTTATCATGGGAGTTTAGATATGTTATCATTCATTGTTGTGTATTTGATATTTTTAGCTTTTATTTTGGTTTGCTCTTATTATTATGATCTCTTTACAGCAAAAGAAGAATTTTTAAAGTCAGAGTTAACTGAGATAAAACCATTTTTTGAAAAATTATATGATAAAATACTTAAAGGTTACAGGTTACCTGTCTTTCTGCTGGTTTTGATCTTTTTTTCCTTTTTGGGAGGAATAATTCCTGTAATATTTACGAATTGGTTTTTTAACTCCTCAATTTTATTTATTGCCGCTTTTTTCATTGTTCCATATTTGAGGGACTATTTTAACAGTGCCAGAGTAACAAGTTCAGAGAGTTTATCCGATAATGTAATAAATGTTTTTATAAAATATAATCTGGCTATTGTAATTGGATTCGGGGCAGGATATGCAAGTTCTCTTATTAATAACTGGAGGCAACTGATACAGATTCATTCATTGTTTTTTTTGCTGAATATTCTGATTATAGCAATACTTTTGGTCATTTTCATAAAAAAAAATCTGACCTGGGTAACGTCTGACACTTCTCTGAGTGAAGAGGATTGATTAACTTTTTTTCCAGATTTTCAGTTCATTCACTGATAAATCGATATCTTTTTTGCTTGTTCTGGGTTGACTTTTTAAAATTTTTATAATTATTTTTCAGGGGTTGTTTTTTTGATATTAAAAAAATGTACAATTTTCCCAATAATATTTTCTTTAATTATACTTTTTTCCTGTGACGGCAATAAACGTTCAAATCATTTTGTTGATATAAAAGCATACAGCTCTGGATCGTGGCTGGATAATGACACTTTCAGAGTAGCTGCTGAAGGGCCAGCTCCAAGAGCAATAAAAAAAGTCAGTGAAAGGCGGAAAAGTGCAGTAAGGTCGGCTACAAGGCATGCTCAGTATAAAGTACTAAACAGTTTTAAAGAAATAAGTAATAAGTCAGTCTTGAAAAAAAACAGATCGCGTTTTGAGAGAAAAAAACTTGAAAAAACTGTTATAAAGATTATAAAAAATGGCTATATAGTCAAAGGCAGTGTTGTTTATGATAAAAATGACAGGTGTAAAATAATATACGAGGTCAAGGCAAAGGGACTTAAGCAGATTTTGGATTATGTTGACCTCGCACATGTAGAAGTTATTCACTAGTACAATATGGCATCTCCATTTTTATTCAACTTGACTTAATTAAAAAATAATCGATAATTATTAAATAATGCCTAATTAATGGGGATCAATATATCCCTGTTTTTTAATGTAACAAAATATTGAGGGTGTTAACTTTCAAACTATTTATCAACTTTAAGGAGGATTTTTTATGAAAAAATCTCTTGCATTTGCTTTAATTATGACAATGGGGATGGCTTTCTCTTTTATCTCATGCGCAGGCGGCAGCCTTGGTGGTCAGGTGAAGGGTGAGTCTTTCAAGACTGAAGGATGGATCAATGAAGATACTTACAGAACAACAGCAGTAGGAAGCCCCGGTCAAAGATGGAAAACCAGAAGCAAAATGATTCAGAGAAATGCTGCAAAAGAAGCAGCAAGACTTCTTGCCGTTAATAACGTACTGAAGAAATTCAAAGGTGAAAAAATTGAAGCTGCTTCAGGTATGGCAAATTTTGAAATGACAGGCATTGCTGTATCTTCAGAAGTTGAAGGTTCTGTTCGTGGCGGTTCGATCATCAAGGAAACATATGATGATGAAAACAACTGTGAAATTGTTTATGAAGTTAAAGCAAAAGGTCTGAAGAAAAAAGTAAGATCTGTTGATTTTAAATAATTTTTAAAATTTTGAACAAAAAAAGGGATGCCTTCAGGGCATCCTTTTTTTTGTTCTCATTGTGTCTAAAAACAAAAAAGACATCCTTTTGAGATGTCTGTTATATTTTTAACCCGGCAACGTCCTACTCTCCCACAAAGTCCCCCTTGCAGTACCATCGGCGATGAGAGTCTTAACTTCTGTGTTCGGAATGGGAACAGGTGTGGCCCTCTCTCTAAAATCACCAGGAAAATTATTTTCCGTATGTTGTAGTCTTTATAGTTTTCGGCTTGGAATTAGTCAATAAAAAAATTATGTCTCAACGAAAAAAATTATAATTCTTCTATACTTTGAATAACTGCATCAATTACCTGCTTATCTGTTTTGGGATTATAGAAAACTGCCTTCCAGGCAGGTATGTGGATACCTCCGGGATGATAACCCATGGATGTAGTAAAACTCAATCGGGCATCTTTGTTTGGATTCATTAAATTATTCCTTTTATCAAAGAGATGTTTTACTTCATAAAAATATCTGCTGTAGTCTTTTGGTGAAATCTTTCCTTGAATAAGATCATTATATATTTCTTCTGCGTTCCTCCCTTTCGGGAGTACCCACCAGACAACTGTTGGGCCATGACATTCTGAATTGAGAACCTTGCAGTATTCCAGGCCCGAAATTTTTTCTTTTGCATATTGTGCAAGCTCCAGAGAGTGAGTAACCAGTCTCTGGTATCCTTTGAGACCAATTCCATTGAGGCTTGCCATAACTGAATAAGGGCCAATTGCAGGTCTTGAACATTCAAGGGTAAAGAGTGCAGGGTCATGTCTGTAGTCTGCTTCAGAGAAATACGGGAGCTGTTCTTTTGCCCTTAGAAGGTATTTGAGATCGTCTCTGTTGTATACGATGAAAGCGCTTGAAGGATAATGGCCCCATCCCATTTTATGGAAGTCTAATGTAACAGAGTCTGCGTTTTGCATTGCCATTGATTTGGTCTTGAGGATTTGAATTTTATTTAGAAGATCTTCAGAAAGGTTAAAGGGATTTTTCTTTATGTTATACTCGTTTAAAAAACAAAGAGACCATCCTGCCGCAGCATCGACATGAAGATGGGGTTTGGGGATTTGATATTTTGCTGCTTTTTCATTGATTACTTTTCTTATTCTGGCAATATCATCAATCCCGCATGCATCAGTACTGCCAAAGGTAGCAATAATAAAGGCAACATGTTTCTCTTCAGAATAGATTTTATCAAGGGTTAAAGACAGCTCGTCAATATTCATCGAACATGATTTGTCTGTTGGTATGGATATGAGCTGGTTGGTTCCAAGGCCGAGCCATCCGGCGAGAGTTTCGTTTGAGTAATGTGCAGCCTGTGATACAATACCGGTAAGTTTTCTAGAGGGTATGCCTTCCTCCATGGTGCCAGGCGCAACTTTTTCAATTCCGATTTTGCCTCCGTATAGGTTGGAAATTGTTCCACCCATAGTAAATATCCCCCATGGATTTTTTGTGTGATAGAACACCAGGTTGGCGAGGGTGGTTATAGCTTTTAGTTCGAGTTCATTTGATCTCTCGCTGTAGGTATCAACACACAAATTTGGATTCTTCAGCAGGCATGCCATGCATCCGATAAATGAGGCATAGTTTGCAGGACCCTTGACGTTTTCAAGGTGTAAATTCGAGTTCCAGCCGTCGGTTCCCCAGAAAAAGGGGAATATGCTGTCTCTTGAATCTTTCAGGTTTCCAGGATTACAGTGAATTTCCGGATTGAACTGAGCTGTTTCATAATTTCGGGACATTATCTCTCTTGCAGAAAGAGTTTCTTCTGCAACAATTGTATTCAGGAATTCATTGAATATTTGCATTAGTTCATCTTTTCGGCAGGTGAAAAAGTTTTCGATCAGATCATTCAGTTCAATCATAGCGCCACCTTTTGCTGTATTATGATTCATTTAAAGGTAGTTGTCAAGGGAATGCATATTATATAAGGTTGTTTTTGTATCCTGACAGTTTTACAAATCTGAAACCATTTTTTTTAAGATGCGGGATTGCATAACGCAGAGCTTTGTATGTATTTCCTTCCGGATGATTCATGTGGAGCAGGATAATGGAACCGTTTTTGGCTTCTTTGATGATTCGGGTTGCAATCGTTTTTGGGGTGGTTTTTCTTGAAAAATCAAACCCATTAATTGAATATCCAAGTGGAATAATGCCCAGTTCTGTGGTTATGCTGGCAGCGGTTTCACAAAAGCATGCTGTGCCGGGTCTGTAAAAAACAGGCATTTTGTTTGTATATTTTTTAATTTTTTCTGAATTGATTAGGATCTCATCGATAAAAGCATCAATGGATTTTGGTCCACATATATTATATTTACACATGCCGCATACCGTTGCCGGAAGGTGGTTTAGGCCGTGGTTCTCAATATCAAATATTTTTTGTTTGCTGAGGTAATTCATTTCATGTTTTCTTATATGAATCCATCTGCCTGAAATAAAAAGGGTTGCCGGTGTTTTTGTTTTAATCAGATATTCGATTAGTTTTTTGTCATACCCGCTGCCTTTTTTACCTCCGCAGGCATCCAAAGTGAGAGCGATAATTTTCTGGTTTGTTTTTATGGATTTCTTAATTTTCTTCAGCCAGGGAGACAGCTGCATAGGCCGGGGAGATTGATATTTTTCACGCATAAGAGATCTGAAATCCCTGGCAGGTTCTTTATCTGCCGATTCTCCGGTTAGCAGATAAATGACTATCGAAATCGAAATAAAACATGTTGCAGTGATTTTTATCAGTTTTATCATGGAACCACAACCCTTTCAGAAAAATAATATCACGCTGTTCAATTGCTGGTGAAGAGTACTTTTTGCATTCATTCGGCACAGATTTTATATAGATGAATATATTAGGAATCACTGCCGTTTATCTTCATTTCTTATAATAGCTATTGAAATGAAACTCGTGGAATGTTTTTTAATATTTTTTTAATATTTTGAAAAATAGTAAAAAACGATCTATCACAAGGGGATGTTTTTGGGAAATAACCTGAAATTTTTGATCAGAGCTGAATTTCTCTTCAGCATGCTGTAAAAAACGAAGTGAAGTATTGGGAACAGGGAGGAAGAGGAGATCTTCCTCCGGGTATTGCTGGAAAAGATACAGGGTTTACCGAAGAAGCGGGTTATCTAATAATCGGTATAGCACGTGACGTAAAAGAGATTCCCTGCTGGCCTGTTGTGCCGATCATTACGGATTCAACGATCGGTGGATTGACTTTTTTTGGGGAGTCCCATCTTATTATGAAGTTTGCTCCTGGTCCTCCTGAATTATCAGATTCACTGATTATATAATTGATCGACTCAAGTGGGCCCAGTATCTTTTGACCAGAGATATAGTGACGTATAAGCTTTCCTGATGTGTTGTAATAATCCACATATCTTAAAACAATTGAATTTTTAGTGTCAGTATTTCTGATGCTGATGGTAACCGCAAGGTGGTATATATGCTTTTTATTTCCATGGAAAATTGACGGGTAAACCGGGAGATAAAGAGTCTGGCTGGAAATCAGTTCTGCAGAATACAGGCTTGTTGATAATAATATGAGTACGGCAATCATCGTTTTTTTAATCATGATAATCCTCTTGAAATTTTTTATACTCTGCTTTTTAAAATCCTAAATTTTTATTCCCATTAATGATTCAAATTTCTCTTTGCTTTCTTTGTTCCCTATTATGGCAATCATGTCATGATTCTCAAAAATAAAATCAGGTTCAGGATTTGGGATAAAAGCCTTGTTCCTGTATACTCCAATCACCGAGATTCCGGTTTTTTTTCTTATCGCGAGGTCTCCAATGGATTTTTTCAGAGCATTGCTTTCGGGTGAAATCTGTAGCCAGGTCATTTCAAGGAAATGGCACATGTTTCTCATGTCGGACATCTCATGCAGAGGCTTATCTGTATTGGGTATATAGCTTCCGGCACGCGTGGAATCGAGATAGTTTTGAATCGCAGATGAGGGCATTCCAAGGTGGATCAGGGCCTGGCGTGTTATCTCAAGGCTTGCTTCGAATTCCGGCTGTACTATTTCATAGATGTTCAGCTTGTGGAGTTCCTGAAACTGGTCGAGGCCTCCGGATCTTACAATTATATTGATGCCCGGATTAATTTGATTTGCATGAGAAATAATTTCTTCAGCTTTACTGAAAGAGGGGATGGTTATAATCAGTAAGCGGGATTCCTTTAATCCGGCGTCAATAAGTACTTCCTGGTTTCCTGCATCAGCATATATGACGGGGTAGCCGGCATTCCTGGATTTTTCAAATGCATTATAGTTTTCCTCAATCAATACTGATTTTTGCTCAAGAGAGTGAAGGGTCCCGGCAACATAACATCCAACCCTGCCGCCCCCTGCAATTATTACATGTCCATCGAGCCCATCGTCCGGAATGTTGAAGTTGGTTCTTGTATCCGATTTAATCCACTTTCTCTTAAGAGAGTAAAGAGGAGATGTAAGCATGGAAAGAAGCGGCGTCATGAACATTGTTATTACGGTTGTAGCAAGAACTGTTGAATATACATCGTTGCTAAGAATTTTTTCATTTAGGCCAACCCTGGCCAATACAAAGGAGAATTCACCTATCTGAGAGAGACCAAGGCCTACAGCTATGGGGATGATGTTAACATAGCCGAATATTCTGCTGATAGTGGAGAAAATTAAAGCTTTGCCGGCAATTACCAGGAGAGCAAGAACCAGGATTATCCTGTAGTGGTCCAGAACAAAGCGTGGGTCAAAGAGCATTCCAATGGATGTGAAAAATATAAGTCCGAATATGTCTCTAAGTGGGATGATATCATCAAGTGCCTTGTGGCTGAATTCCGACTCATTGAGAACCATTCCTGCAACGAATGCACCAAAGGCAAGAGACAATCCTGCAACATGGGTTAGAAATCCAATGCCAAGCCCAATAACAGTAATTGTCAGTAAAAAGAGTTCTCTTGAATTTTGTCTGGATACTGTTTTTAAAATCAGAGGAATAATTCTCGTGCCCAGTATTACAGTAAGAAGAATGAAGAGAATGCCTGTAAGTAATGTGATGCCGAGTTCGCCAAGCCCTTCTTCGAGATTTCCCAGTTTGGGAATCAGTACCATCATGGGTATTGCCGCGAGGTCCTGTATTATGAGAATTCCAATCATTACCCTGCTGGAGAGGGTGCCGGTCAGCCCTCTGTTCATAAGGGTCTTCATTACAACCATTGTACTTGAAAGAGAGAATATTGTTCCCAGAACGAAGGATGAGGTGTAGGGCAGCCCCATATATCTGCCGACCGCATATCCGTAAACAATGCAGAGAATTATTTGAATAGAGCCGCCGATGATTGCAATTTTGCGGACTTCTTTTATTTCTTTAAAAGACAGTTCGAGTCCAATCGAAAAGAGAAGAAGTGCCACTCCAATCTCTGCAAGAAGTTCTATCTGCTTGACATCAGAAATGGTGGCTCCGCCGGTATACGGGCCGATGAGTATTCCGGCAACGATATATCCCAGAATTGGCGGGGTCTTGAGTTTGTGGGCAATGAATCCAAAAATAAGACCAAAAATGAGGATTATTATTATGTCTTCAGCGATTCCCATGTTTAATGATGATGAAAGGTTGTTGAAATGATCAAGAACAAAAAAGAAAAATTGAATCTTTCTCTGTGTGGGATAATTTGCTTGTCTGAGATCAGAAAAAGAATATAATAATTTCGATTACACCGGCAACCTTTTTATTACAGCCTGTTTGTATGCCCTGTATGCTCAAGCCTGTAGTACATACAAACAGGCTGTTTTTCTGGTTGTGTAAGTGTAAAAAATAAAAAGCCGGAGGCTCATGGATGGAAAATTTAACAGTAGGTAGTATAATCAGCAATGGCATTCAAAGGGGAATAAAGAACCTTGTGCCTGTTTTGGTAAATACGCTTTTATGGATCGTTACAATATGGATTCCTTATCTAAATGTTGGTACTACAATAGGTATGTATGCAGGTGTTGTTGCCAAGATGTCAAGGGGGGATGTAATATCAATGACAGAGATTTTTGACCCAGTATACAGAAAAAGAATGGGCGAATTCTTTCTTGTTATGGGATTCACCACTCTGGGTACATGGATAGGTATGGCTTTCATGCTGGTGCCAGGCATGGTTATCGGAATAGCATGGATGTTTGCCCCGCTGCTTGTCGTTGATAAGGAGATGAATCCAACAGAGGCAATCAATAAAAGCAACACAATGACCTATGGGAAGAAGTGGACTATTTTTCTTGGCCTGTTGGTTATATACGTTGTATCAATTATTGCACTGGCAATTGTGCTTGGAATTCTGGGATACATCTTTAAGTTCCTTGGAGGATTCGGAGCATTCCTTTCTTTTATTGCATCTATCGCAGGGTTTGCACTTTTCTTTAGTGTTATAATGTCCACGCTCTCTTATATGTACGGGGAGCTTCTGGAAAAATAGGTGAATCAATAGACTGAGATGGATTATTTTATCTGTCTCAGTCAACTGTTATCACAATATCATCAATAGATAGGTCAGAAGAAATTATACTGTCGCTTGACTTATTTTTGAGAACGAATTTAAATCCTTCAACACATCTGAGGTTCTCTCCTATATCGTTTATATTCATTCCCTCTCCCCATCCGGGATTGGAAAAATCAGGCCATGTCATTTTTATCCGCTGCCAGGAATTACTCACTTGCCCGGTTATTTTAACCTGCCAGTGTGACCAGTCCATTATGTTTGTCGAGACCATAACCAGATACAGATTAGCACTGTTTAGAGTTCCTTTTATTGTGAAAGAGATCCCTTTTGTTTCAGTAAGATCGGCATTTCTGTGTTCATTGATCTTCTGCCCGAGAGTGTCGGGCTTATGAATAAAGAATGAGAACCCGAGCATGGTTTGACACCAGCCTGTTTCGGCGCAATTCCTTGAGAGCTGTGTCTCAATATGTGAAAATCGATTATTGTTTTCTGCTGTTATGGTCGTTCCATATTCTCCTGTTTGTGATTTATTTATAAGACCAGCAAGGGGGATAACTTCGCAGGAAGAACAATTTCCGGATTTTTCTGAATAAAACATCCCTCTCTGATCCGGTTCTATGCCAGGATGAATGTCGCCTGAATCAGTTATGAAGAAAAGAGTCTGATCTCTTTCATTGTCTCCTGAGTCGATTTCAAAGTCAGAAAGCAGTATTTCCTGTTTGATGATAAAAGCCGGTATTTCAGGAGTTATATTTTCATCAAGCAGAAGATCATAATAGTTTTCCGAGCAGTTGATATGAGGGCATAAGATTAGCATAAAAATGAATAAAAGCTTTGCAGTGTGTAATTTCCGATTTATCAGAGAAAGCAGTTTTATGTGTGTATGTTTAATCATATGGTTATATTTAATTTGTGTAATTCTTACCATTTGAAGAATTACAATTAAAGAGTCAATTGCTTTTATGGAGCTGGAAATGTATAGTGTTTGGATAATTTTATAGGATTTGCTTTTTTTTCAGATTTTCAATGTAATTTTGATTAAAATTCAATGTAGTGTATTTTTTTTGTTGAATTTTTTGAAGGAAGAATTATATATGCAACAAATTGCATTGCTTTCTGGAAAAGCTGGTGTAATTCAAGTAATGAAGGTATATTCACTTACAGGCTATTCTCCTGATTCCTCATCCTTCCGGATGAGGAATCTCCTGTTTTTTTACTCCAAATTCCTGTTCAACTATTTCTGTGATTTCTTTTTCAAAAGAATTCATCCTTAATTTAAAAAGAAAATAGTATAGTATGAGAGGAATAATTATTCCAAGCATTACTACAAAAAGAACGAACAGACCCTGGCCCAGGAAACTTGGGAAGCCCCCGGTTATTGTACATCTGTCGTAGTTGAGAAGAAGATTAGCCCCGATTGCCCTTGATTTTTTAGCGATCAGCAGTTTGTCTGTTTTTTCTTCATATTCATACTGAGGGCATCTTTCTTTGAGTTTTTCTTCCAGTTCCTTGCTTGTAAAAGACCACGGTTCAATTGTAACTATCATTGCATTCTCCAGGCAGCTTTAGAATAAACCGCTTATTTTGCCTTCTGAATCAATATTGATATTCTCTGCTGCCGGTTTTTGGGGTAGTCCAGGCATTGAAAGTATATCTCCGGTCATTGCAACTATGAATCCTGCACCAGCTGAAACTCCGGCTGATTTAACTGTAAGATCAAAATTTTTCGGACAGCCAGCGAGCAGGGGATTGTCTGAGAGTGAGTTCTGGGTCTTTGATATACACACCGGAAGGTTTCCGAATCCCCGTTGTTCGAGCTTTTCAATTTCACGGTTACAGTTGTCAGTGTACAGAACTGATCTGGCTCCATATATTTCTGTAGCAATTGTCTCAATCTTCTTTTTGACAGAAATATTGTTTTCATAAAGAGGTCTGAACTGTGATTTTTCATTTTTTATAAGATCCAGCACTTTTTCTGCAAGTTGAATTCCGCCTTCGCCTCCATGGGCCCATACATCGGAAATAACAGCTTTAACTCCCATCCCGTTACATTTCTCAGCAATAATATCAAGCTCTGTCTGGGTATCCGCAGGAAATCGATTGATCGCGACAACCAGGGGTACATTGAATTTCTTGATATTTTCTATGTGTTTTTCAAGATTTGCAAAGCCCTTTTCCACCGCACCTGTATTTTCTTCGAGAAGAGAGGTTTTGCTCACGCCTCCATGCATTTTAAGTGCTCTTGCGCTTGCAACCAGTACTACACATGAAGGATCAAGATCTGCCATTCTGCATTTTATATCGAAAAATTTTTCTGCTCCGAGATCTGCGCCAAATCCGGCTTCTGTTACCACATATTCGGAAAGGTTGAGAGCCATCTCTGTCGCGAGTATTGAATTGCAGCCATGGGCAATATTTGCAAACGGGCCGCCGTGAATTATTGCAGGTGTATTTTCGAGAGTTTGGACCAGGTTGGGCTTTAGAGCATCCTTCAAAAGAGCGGCCATTGCGCCAACGACATTGAGGTCTCTGGCTCTGATAAAATCGCCATTGAAGTTATCTGCAATGACAATATCCCCCAGCCTTCTCTTTAAATCTTCATAGTTTCTGGAGAGACAGAATATTGCCATTATCTCAGAGGCAACAGTAATAAGAAAGCCATCTTCTCTTGGAACTCCGTGTTTGTCGCCGCCGAGGCCTATGACTATGTTTCTGAGTGATCTGTCGTTCATGTCAACAGCCCTTTTCCAGTAGATCCATTGAGGATTTATTCCAAGAGCGTTTCCATGTTTTAGATGATTTCCTATGACGGCTGATAAAAGGTTGTGTGCCGTACTTATTGCATGAATGTCACCTGTAAAGTGGAGGTTGATATCCTCCATCGGAATGACCTGCGCATAACCACCTCCTGTAGCGCCTCCTTTAAGGCCAAAACATGGGCCAAGTGATGGTTCTCTCAAAGCAACAGTACAGTTTTTGCCAAGCCTGTTGAGCGCCTGTCCCAGGCCAATAGTGGTTGTGGATTTCCCTTCTCCGGCGGGTGTCGGTGTAATAGCCGTCGTTAGTATAAGTTTAGATTCTTTATAAGCTGGTCTGCGGTTGCACACATCAAGATTTATTTTGGCTTTGTGTTTTCCGTAATATTCAATATCGTCTTCAGTGAGATTCAGTTTTTCTGCAATTTTTTTTATGTGCAGAATTTTTGCTGACTGTGCGATTTCAATATCGCTTTTCTGGATCATGTTCATTTATCACTCCATTCTTTCCATTTTTCCGGGTTGTATCCGACTGTTGCGTTATTTCCGTTTCTGACAACAGGTGTTTTTAAAAGCAGAGGGTGCTCTAAAAGCTTCTCCTCTATGTTGTGCTGAATGTATTCAAGGTTAAGTTTTTTGTATTCTTTGCCATCTTTGTCAATCAGATCGTCAGGTGCTATGGATTTTATTATATTCCTGAGCTCTCCCTGTGAAAGACCTTTATCGTTCAGATCCACTAAGTGAAATTTAATTCCTCTTTCCTTGAAAAACCTTTGTGCTTTTTTTGTATTGTTGCATTTTTTTGTTCCAAAAATTTGAATATTCATTACTAATCCTTGTCTATTTCTGTATAGATGCGGGGTATAAACAGCGCCGGATAATTTTTGCATTTTTACACAATCGAAAAAAATCATCAAACCCTTTTTTATTGTCTTTTAAATTATTTCCTGATGATTAGATGTTCTCGGGTTGTATGGGATAAAGAGGGGTAATCTTGTTTGATAGGAAACCCGGTTTTAAGTGAAAGTAACTAAGGGTTTATTAGCGGATGTTTCTTTTATTCCTTTTCCTCAGATTTTATCTTGACTATTCGTGTTCAAAATTGACTGCTAAAAAAAGGTGTTCTGGGCCTGATCAATATCTGTTTTATTTGAGAATTTAAGATTAAGCATCAGGATAACCTCATTGGAGCACCCTGTTATTTATCAGGCGGGGTTCCGAGATATCTTTTTGGGAGGATACTATGAAGTATAATGAGTTGTTTGATCTTAAAGGCAGGGTTGCAATAGTTACAGGCGGCGGACGCGGTATTGGCAGGTTTATGGCAACCGGGCTGGCTGAAGCAGGTGCTGACGTGGTGGTTGCTTCGAGAAAAATTGAAAATTGTGAAAGTGCTGCAAAGGAATTCAAGGCTTTGGGTGTGAGATCTCTTGCGGTTAAATGTGATATGGGTTCGGAAGATGATATTTCAAATCTCGTTGATACAACGATGAAGGAGTTCGGAAGGATTGATATTCTTGTGAATAATGCAGGTGTTACATGGGGCGCTCCTACCCTTGATTTTCCTTTGGATAAATGGGACAAGGTTTTTGAAGTAAATGTAAGAGGGGTCTGGATTATTTCTCAGAAAGTGGCAAATATAATGAAAGAGCAGGGGGGCGGAAAGATGATCAATGTATCGTCTGTTTATGGCTCGCGGGGTTCCATGGAACATCTTCATCCGGCTGTGCCATATAATTCATCAAAAGCTGCAATTGAGGTGCTGACCAAAAACCTTGCTATCAAGCTTGCACAGCATAAGATCAGGGTCAATGCTGTTGCTCCAGGCTTCTTCCATACTGACATGATGGGATATATTTTCAAGCCTGAAATGAAAGGTGCTCTTGATGCAACACTGAATTATATTCCATTGTCAAAGGTTGGTGAAGAGGAAGACATTAAGGCCCTTGCTGTTTTCCTGGCATCAGCAGCGTCTGATTATATTTCAGGAGCGATAATTCCTGTTGATGGCGGACTCTCAGCGATGTAGTTCTATCAGGTCTTTCCGCGTGAGGGAAAAAATGCTTCCTTCTTCGTTGCTGATCATAATCTGATTTTTATAGAAGCAGATTCCCTCACATTGACCTGCTGCTACCGGCAGCCAGTAAGCCTTTCCTTTAAAGAATTTTTCCGGTGTGTCTGCAATAAAAAGCCATACCGCACTTCTTGTAAGAACAGCAAGTTTTTTTCCGTCAGGGGAACAGTCTGCTCCGGTGACCCTTTCTTTTGAATTGAAGAAGGTAATTAATTTTACCGGGTTCTTTTTGTTTTCATTAATCGAATCAAATCTGTATAACGCTGTTAGTTTGTCGCTCCTGTGTTTTGTAAAAAGATAAAGTTTTCCTTTTGCAAAGAATACTGCTTCACAGTCGAAGTTCTTTTTTTTATTCCACCATGCCTGTTCAGGATACATGAAGTCTATTTTTTTTATTGCCACTGCTTTTTGATTTTTAGTCAGGTCGGGTTCGGGTACTACATAGAGCGCCAGGTTTTTTCTTTTGTTTTTGTTGTTTCCACTGTCTGCAATGATGATATTCCCATGATTATCACAACAGATATCCTCCCAGTCGATATTGTCTGAATTAACGATTGGGATTTCCCTGTATTTGAAATCCATCTTTGGGGATTTCTGAGGGATCAGGGCAAAGATTCTTGCCCTGTCTCCTGAATCATTATGTGTATACAGGATATTTCTGAATTTTCTTCCTGCCGTAAGCCCGGATGATTCATTTATGTCTTTATTTTTTATAATGAATACAGGTTTGAGTACCCTTGGAGTTGTGTCAGGGGTATTTATGTCTATGGTTTCCGTAAATGTATATGTAAGCATTGTACAGGATGAAAAGAGAGTGATTGAGGTCATAATGATGAATTTTCTTATGTTCATTTTGTTTCTCTGCTGTATGGGTTTCATCTTTCAAAAAAACCTTTACAATAAATTGTGAAAGTGGATGTTTGAAAGGATTAATATAATACAGTTTGTCCCGGATAAGATTGTGGGAAGAGTATTACATGCTGACAAGTCTTGATAATTAACGTGCAAAGAATACAGAGAGTACAATAAATATGAAAGAAAAAAAAATAAAGATTCTAATAATAAACTATGAATTCCCTCCTCTTGGCGGTGGAGGCGGTGTGGCAACATATGATCTTGCTCTTGAATGGGCAAAACAGGGGCAAGTGGATGTGCTGACATCTTCGTTCAGGGGATTGCCTGCTTTTGAGGTTGTTGAGGGTATAAATGTTCACAGAGTAAAGGTTTTGGCGAGAAAATCAAGAGATGCAGCATCATTTGTTTCCATGCTTTCATATCTCCCGGTAGCTTTTTTCAGGGGGATTAGTCTTATACGAAACAACCGTTATGATGTTATAAATACTCACTTTGCAGTACCTTCGGGCCCGCTGGGGTATCTTCTGGGCAGGATATTCCGCATCCCCAACATCCTTTCTCTTCATGGAGGGGATATTTATGATCCCAGTAAAAGGATGTCTCCACACAGGAGCAGATTTTTTCGCAGTGTTGTGAGATTCATCCTGAATCGGGCAGAGAGAATAGTTGCCCAGTCTTCAAATACAAGGGAGAATGCGATAAAATACTATAGTCCTGAAAAGGATATAGCAATTGTACCGCTGGCTTTTCATCCCCCTGTATCGAAGGCTTCCGGAAAGATCAGGCCTGTTTTTGGGAAGGATGATTTTGTGCTCTCTACGCTTGGAAGGCTGGTTAAGAGAAAATCCATGGATGTCATCATAAAAGCTCTTGCAGGTATTGAAAATGCAAAAATAAAACTGATAGTCATGGGTGATGGCCCTGAGAGGGGATACCTTGAAAAACTCGCAGTCGATCTTAATGTTTTAGAAAGAGTAAGGTTCCTTGGTTATATCACAGATGAAGAAAAATATGTGCATTTAAATAATTCTGATTTGTTTGTACTGTCTTCCATGCATGAAGGTTTTGGTATAGTATTTATGGAAGCCATGCATATGGGGCTGCCTATTGTTTGTTCAAATCATGGAGGTCAGGTTGATTTTCTCACTGACAGTGAAAATGCTCTTTTGATTGGAATTGAGGATGTGGACGGATGCAGGGATTCCATTGTTAAATTTTATGAAGACAGGGAATTGTATAAAAAATGTTCTGCCAATAATAAAACTAAAGTAAAAGAGTTCTATGCGGATATTGTAGCAGAAAAATATATTGAAATATTTAGAGACACATTGGATTCTAACAGTAATGTATAAAATAAATGAAGAAGTGTTGGCTCAGACAGGTTTAGCAGCGGGACGAGCTCTTTATCTGTATTTGAATATTTACCGGAAAGCATAAATGAAAGATACTATAGGACTCCTGACAAATAACAATGAAATACATGAGAATTTAAGGGTAGCGTATCCGGAAACGGATTTCATTATATACAGATCCGTAGATTCCGTGAAAAAAGATGAGAGCATGATTCTTCTGATCGATTCAGAATTTTTTGATTCTCCGGATTCAGTGCAGTTCTATTTATCAAAAATCAGGAAAAAGCTGATGGATACTCCTGTCATACTCATTCACAGGGTAGGTCAGATTGATGAAATAGAGACAGATTGGTTTTTTAATGATTTTATTCTTTATCCTTTCAGGAGGGGAGAACTCAGTGTCAGGATAAAAAGGCTGCTGACATCCTCCAGATCTGATGAAGATAAAATAATGATTGGCCCTTTCAGAATAGATATCAATGAATATTCGGTATATATGAATAATGAAAAGCTTGATCTTACATATAAGGAATTCGAGTTACTTCGTTTGCTCGCCCAGAACAGAGGAACTGTTTTTTCAAGAAAGGATCTTCTTAATATTATCTGGGGTGTTGAGTATATAGGTGGAACCAGGACAGTTGATGTACACATAAGGAGATTGAGAGGGAAGCTTGGCTCGGAATTTAATTCAATCATTGAAACTGTCAGAAATGTTGGCTACAGATGCAGGGAATAATCAAGGAAAATTACTTGCCTTTTTACCACAGTATATTAATACTGCCTGTTATCTCATCCTGGGAAGTTATTATCTATCCCTTTTTGATGCAGTCCTGTTCTCAATGAGAACCTGTTACCGTATCGGCTCTTTGACAGCCGGATTATTTTGTGAGGTCAGTAATGAATCAGGAAAAAAAGTTAGAGAAAGTTCTGGATGCTGCTCTGAATGAAGAACTTGAAGAATACCAGAAGTTATTGAAGATTTTAAAGAAGAGATTACCTTTTATCGGCGGCACAAAAAGAATAGCAGTTGCCCTCCTTAAAGAACACCTGGGCGATATCTCAAAGCTTGATCTTTCTTCAGATGAACTTTTCAGCAAAAAAAATGCCACAGGCAAAATTGTTTTCGAAGATATCAAAGATGGCAGAGCGCGTCTTTTTATCAATACAGGGAAGAACCATCATATCTCGACTGGTGATCTTATCAGAGAAATAGTAAAAAGGTCAGGTATTGATGGAAAACAGATAGGTAAGATTGATATTCATTCAACCTATTCATTTTTTGAAGTGCCTGAACATTATGCGGAACTTGTATATCATTCTTTTGATGAAGCAAAAATAAAAGGAATTCCGGTTGTTGTTGAACCGGCAAAAAAACGCAAACAGAAATAAAAAGGATATATGGAACCCTCAGAGATAAGCTGTCCCATATGCAACTCCTCTAAACACAGATCCTTCAATGAAAGTCTTCACAGGTGCAGACGTTGCGGAATTGTCTATAATTCCGCTTACAGGCAGGCAAGCTATAATGAGAATTATTTTTTGTCTGAATATAAAAAGCAGTACGGCAGATCCTACCTTGAAGATTTCGAATCAATATACATGATTGCCAGAAAAAGGCTCGAGCTGATTCTGAGCCTTATAGACAGAGATAAAAGAAAAGACCTGTCTCTGCTTGATCTTGGTTCTGCTCTTGGTTTTTTTCTTAAGGGAGCGCTCGATGCGGGTGTTGCATACGTAAAAGGTATAGAGGTCTCGCACTATGCCTGTCAGTACTGTCGCGATGAATTTGGTATTGAGACAATAAACAAATCATTTCAGGATATAGATGATCCTGGTGAGTTTGATATTATTACTGCATGGTATTTTCTTGAACACTGTCAGGATCCGATGGCTGCAATTTCGAGAATCTACAGGGTACTCAAACCTGATGGTGTTTTTGCAATGGCTGTTCCTTCTGTTTTTGGACCACTTTTCTGTTTCAATAAAACCGAATGGATTAATACACATCCAACAGATCACAGGATTGATTTTTCTCCAAAAACTGCAGTAAAGGTTCTGAAAAATGCAGGTTTCAGGGATATCCGCATCAATGCAGGGGGATTTCACCCTGAAAGGATAATTCGTGAAGATTCAATGTTCTATAATCCATTTTCAAAAATTTACAGAGTTATCAGTGATATGATTCCTTTCTCGGACACGATAGAGGTTTATGCTGTAAAGTGATGCTGTCTTTTCAGATGAATACTTCCCTTGGCTTTGATCCCTGCTGAGGTCCAATATAACCCAGGTCTTCCATTTGCTCGATTATTCTTGCTGCACGGTTATATCCAATACTAAGCCTTCTTTGCAGGTATGATGCTGAGGCTTTTCTGGTTTCTTCAACAATCTTGAGGGCCTCCACAAACAGTTCATCATCTCCTCCGCCGTTTTCAAGCGCCTTTTCTTCTTCAATCTGGAAGAGGTATTCCTCTATATCAATATAGTCGGGTGCTCCGATTGTTGCGAGATATTCGATTAGTTCTCCAACCTCATCCTCGGAGATAAATGCACCCTGTATTCTCACAGGGAATGAGCTTACAGGCGACTGGTACAGCATGTCACCTTTTCCCAGAAGTTTTTCTGCGCCATTCTGGTCGATGATTGTTCGGGAGTCTGTTTTCTGAGCTACCTGAAAGGCTATCCTTGCCGGGAAGTTTGCCTTGATGATACCAGTAATGATATCAACAGAAGGGCGCTGGGTAGCAAGAACAAGGTGAATTCCGACAGCTCTGGCCTTTTGCGCGATTCTGGTTATGTATCCTTCAATTTCTTTTGAGGCCACCATCATGAGGTCTGCAAGCTCATCAATGATGATTATAATAAAGGGCAGCTTTTCGGCCTTGCGGGTTCCCTTGATTTTTTCATTATATCTTTCAATGTCACGGGTGTTTATTTCAGAAAGAAGTCTGTATCTTCTTTCCATCTCGTATATGGCCCATTTCAGAGCAGTCGGAGCTGCATGAGGGTCTGTGATTACCGGAGTAAGAAGATGGGGGATACCATTGTATAGCTGAAGTTCAACCATTTTTGGATCGACCATAATAAAACGCACATGTGTCGGGTCATAGTTGTATAGGATGCTTGTAATGATAGAGTTTACACAGACTGATTTACCTGAACCTGTAGCTCCGGCAATGAGAAGGTGAGGCTGTTTTTTTAGATCGAGAGTTACGGGTTTTCCCAGGATATCCTTTCCCAGCCCGACCTTCAGGGCTCCGGTTTGTTCCCTGTAACGTTCAGAGCCGATTATATCTCCAAGGGTCACCTGTTCTCTGAGTTTGTTCGGTATTTCAACACCGATTGCAGATTTCCCGGGTATTGGAGCAACGATTCTTACGCGCGATGCTGCAAGAGCCATGGCAATATCATCAGAGAGGCCAACGATTTTATTGACTTTAATCCCGGGCCCGATTTGCATTTCATAAAGTGTTATTACAGGGCCGCGGTTCACCTTTACTACCCTGGAATCGATACCGAATTCGGCAAGGGTGTTGACCAGAAGCTTGGAGTTTTTTCCTACTTCTGTCTGCCATGATTCTGTATCTATCGGAACAGATGTCTGAAGGAAATCCATGGGAATGATATATTGATCGCTGATTGGTATTTCTTCAGTAATATTATTATCAATGGTTTTATTCTTTATTTCAGTTTCATCAGGCTGAGGAACAGAGGAGAAGAATTTAATCCTGTTTTTTTTAATACCAGTGCCTTCTTCCATGTGAGGGGCTCTGACTATTTTTTCTTCGATCAGTGGTTCGGCAGGCTCTGCATAATGAATCATTTCAGGGGCTTCTTCATCCCCCTGATTCTCTGAAATTATTTCTTCAAGCAGCTGTGTTTTTTTTACAGGGTGTAGTTCATCGAGTTCTTCAATGAAATATTCGGCAGATATGCTGTTTCCGCATTCAGGGGCCTGCATCTCTTCTTCATACTCTTCTGGAAAATGGTCTGTATATTCATCTGCCTCATCATAGAATGAGTCATCCTGAGGATTGTTCTTTTCTCTTTCTTCTGACGCAAGGGGGACCGCCATCTCAAGGTATTTAAGCGAATCTCTGTTTCTTTCAGGCAGATCCCTTTCACTATTGAGAGAGATACGTTTTTTTATTATCCATGGGAGTTTTTTCTTCTTTGCATAAAGGTCATCATCAATATAGTTAAGAGGAATTTTTTCTTTTTTTTCTTTCCTGAGCTTTTTGAGCAGTTTTCCTGTTCTTTTTATCAGTTTTTCCCTGCCTTCGGTTGATTTCATGATTCCGGAAAGGGAGAGTATCCCCAGCAGAATAAAGCCAGCGAAATTCATTATCAGGATAACAAGGCATGCACCAACTTTCCCCATGACTGAAGACATAAAGGTATATGTATAATGGCCAACCACTCCGCCTGAATAATGGAGGATTCCGGGTTTAAAGATGGAAAAAAGTGCAGAAAGTGAAACTGCAAGAAAGAATATCGAGCCGGTTTTTTTTATTGCAGGAGTCAGCGTCCCCTGCTTAAGTTCGCTTACCCCGAGAGTGAAGAGCATTGCAGAGAATATATATGCCGGGACTCCAAAGGCAATCCTGAAAGCATGAGAGATCCATGCTCCAAGTGGGCCGATTATATTCAAAACCGGTCTGCCATTGCTGAGGAGAGAATGGTCGTTTCTGTCGAATGTAAAAAGTGAAAGGAAGAGTATCATCCCTGCAAGGAGGAGTACTATTCCTGCCACTTCCTGGTAACGTTTGTCCTTAAACAAATTTTGCCTCCGTGCTTTATATGAGGAGGTCCGGATGATCCTGCTGCGGGTTTTCAGGATAGCAGGGTATGGATTATTCCGAAGAGTCCGGCTGCTATGGTGTAATATCCGAAAATATCGAGTTTGATTCTCTTAACAAGGGCAAATAACAGTTTGAGTGAGAAAAGCGACACTACTATTGTTATTAACATCACGAAAGCAAGGGGCATGAGCAGTTGATCAGGGAAAGCTCCTGTTGCAGCCTTCATACCCTCGTGCAGTCCTGCGCCCGCGATAACTGGTATTGCCATTAAAAAAGAAAATCTTGCCGCTTCAAGAGGAGCCAGACCGTTCATCATGCCTCCTGCAATTGTCATTCCGGATCTCGATATTCCCGGTAAAATCGCAAAAGCCTGAAAAAATCCCACAATTAAAGATCTTACAGAACCTGTATGTTCAATATTTCGGTCTTTTACCGGGATCTTTTTAGTAGATATAAGTACTATGCCATTTATTATAAGTAAAATATATGCTGCCAGTGCTGATGAAAAAAGTGAATTAAAGAAGTCGTTGAGTAGAAAGCCGATTATTCCGGCCGGAACCGAGGCAATCAGTATATTCATTACAATCTTTATTTCTGGCCTCTTGAAATCTTTTTTGAATATACCTGCAAAGAAGTTTATTACCAGATTGGTTATATCCTTCCACATATATATTACAACCCCAATGAGGGTGGCAATGTGCAGAGCGACGTTTATGAAAAGGTTGGTTCCCTCTCCAAATTGTGATAGTTGAGTTTTAATAAAATCAAACTGTTCAAGTATTACAAGGTGGCCGGATGAGGAAACAGGTAAAAATTCAGCGATTCCCTGTACTATCCCAAGGATTATGAGAACAGGCAGAAGATTCTGCATGCTAAACCTCCAGAGTCTGAACGATAATGAGGGGATTTCGTCGTGTAAGTTTGAAAACCAGGTTCTTTAATCCCCTTATAAGACCGGTTTCAATATCAGATGCAGAGACTCTGTCGAGCAGCATTTTGTTTACCCGTTCTTCAATATCCTTTTTTATAAGTTCGAGTACCTCAAGGTTCTTGTTTTCTATAAAACCCCTGGTCTTTATCTCAGGAAGCCTTACAAGCATACCTTCTGATGTGATCACTGTTATGAGTATTACGCCGTCTGTAGACATCTTGTGCCTGTCACGGATTACCGAGCTTGCGACATCACCGGTTTCTGTTCCGTCAACGTATATCTGAGAAAGGCTGAGATTGCCTTCTTTTCTGAAGCTTTTTTTTGTGAGTTCGAGGATATCTCCGTTTTCTGCTATAACGATTCTTGATGGTTTTATTTTGAGCGATTCTGCAATTTTGGCGTGCGCGTGCAGGTGCTTGTATTCTCCGTGAATGGGCAGAAAAAACTGGGGTTTGGTAACCGATATCATCAGCTTGAGCTCTTTAGCTGATCCGTGTCCTGATACATGAATCGCTTCGGTCTGATCATAAAGAACCTCTGCTCCCTGCTGCATAAGGGAATTCACAATATTTGTAACCATTCTCTCGTTTCCGGGAATTACTGAAGCGGTTACTATGACAGTATCTCCCTTCTCTGTCATGAGGTGCCTGTGTGTACCATTGGAAATTCTCGACAGGGCAGACATCGGTTCGCCCTGTGTCCCGGTACAGATGATGACTACCTTTTTGTTTGGAAGGGAATTGGCTTCTTCTATATTGATTATCAGGTCATCTCTAAAGTTGAGGTATCCCAGAGAATTTGATATTTCGATATTTTTCAGCATGCTGTAGCCTGAGATTGCCACCTTTCTGCTGAATCTCTGCGCTACATCGAGGACCTGCTGAATGCGGTGTATGTTGGATGCAAAAGTGGCGACTATTATTCGTCCCTTGGAATTTGAGAATATGTCGATAAGCTGGTCAATAAGACCTGATTCGGATCTTGTGAACCCCTCTTTTTCCGCGTTTGTACTGTCTGACATCAGAAGGAGAACTCCCTTTTCCCCATAGTCAGCAAAGCGATAAATGTCTGTTACATCTCCATCAACAGGTGAAAAATCTATCTTGAAATCTCCAGTATGAATAATGGTGCCCAGGTCAGTCTGGATTGCAAGCCCTACACCACCCACAATGGAATGATTGACTCTTATGAACTCTACAGTGAATGAGCTGCCGATCTGTTTTATATCTCTTGGTTCAATTTCAATAAATTCGGTCTCTTCTGCTGGCGGTCTCTCTGAAAGCCTGCTCTGAATGAGGCCGATGCTAAGCTTTGATGCATATACCGGTGCGTTTATTTCCTGCAAAAGGAAGGGGATCGCTCCAATATGGTCTTCGTGTCCGTGGGTTATTATAATTCCCTTGACCTTCTTCTTATGTTTTTTGATGTAAGAGAAATCTGGGATAATGAAGTCCACTCCCGGAGTTTCGCCATCAGGGAACATAAGGCCACAGTCTACTATTACTATTTCATTGTTATATTCAAAAACGGTAATATTTTTCCCCACAGCACCAAGGCCACCGAGAGGTATAATCCGCATTTTGTCTTCTTTTTCTTTTTTCATAATCCGGTATGACCGAATCCTCCTTTATTTCTTTCTGTTTCATTGAGTTCATTTGATTCGATAAAGTGTCCTTTGTGAACTTTGTTAAATACTACCTGGGCAATTCTCATGCCGTTTTCAATTGTAAAATCCTCATTGCCGAAGTTTGACATTATAAGTTTAACTTCTCCCCTGTAGTCTGAATCAATAGTACCGGGGGTATTCAGGAGGGTTATTCCGTTTTTAAGGGCCAACCCGCTTCTGGGTCTGATCTGAGCCTCATATCCAACCGGAATTTCCATATATACTCCTGTGGGGACAAGCTTTGTCTCGCCTTTTTTTAGTTGAATCGGTTCCTGAACAAATGCCCTCAAGTCTGCTCCAGCAGAACCCGGGCTCTCATATGTTGGCATCGAAGCTCCTTTGTCGAGCTTTATTTTCACTGGTATCATATAGGTTCCTGTGAGTCATTCAGTTTTAAAAAAGAATCTTTATATATATCCTAAGGCTTTGTCAAGGATTAGGATATATTTTTTTTTGAAAGTGATGCTACCGGTGACATTTTATTTAATAAAAAGTGTTCAATAAAATATGCAGGGATTTGGGATCTCTTTCCTCTGCAAAAAAAACAAAAAATGTCATTTTTTTGGATTTAAGCTATTGACTTTGACTTATTGATCAATTAAATTGTTTATTTAATCAACAACGGAAAAAGATATGACTGATCAGAATAAGACAAAGAATAAAATTTTATTTGCGGCAAAGCGTGAATTTGCAGAAAAAGGCCTTGAAGGAGCCAGGATGGGTTCTATTGCCAAAAGGGCTGAAGTAAATCAATCTCTTATTCATTACCATTTTGGAAGTAAGGAGAAGCTTTATACAGGAGTTCTGGAACGATTGATTGGAGTCAATCAGACTGAAGAGCTGATCACGGCAGTTAATGAAATGGATCTGTCTCCCTCTAAGAAGTTGTATATTGCTATTTATCTTCTCGTTTGTCTGAGTCTTGATCCAAATGATCAGGATCTGACCAGAATCATTGCTCATGAACTTGCAGATGACAGAAAAAATCTGATTTATCTTGTCAGGGAAAACATCCTTCCTCATTTCGTGCTTTTTGTGGAATTGATAAAAGAAGGAATCGAACAGGGCGAATTTAAAACAGATTATCCGGGTTTGACTGTTATCAACCTTCTTGCCATAGCAAGCCATCTGGATAAAATCCGGGACATTCTCGATGGAACGGATTATTACGATTTGGTTTTTGAGGAAAACTTTGAAGAGAAGCTTTTCAATTATCTTGTTCAGCATACCTTTAAGGCACTCAGCCCTGACTTCGATATGAAAAAAATCGAAATATCAGAGGATATTAAAGTGAAGCTTGATAATATTATTGATGACATCAGAAAATCCCAGGTTTGGGAAATCGAATAATTATTATTTTAGGAGAAGTATATGAAAAAAAGGATAACATGTTTTTCAGTAATCCTTGTGACTTTATTAACAACAGCAGTTGCATACAGTCAGGTCAGAAATATTAAACCGATCCCGGTTGAACTTGCAGATGAACCCGCAGTTGTGCTTGGAGGATTCAGGATTACCATTGGTGATGCAATTAAGAAGGCTATCGAACAGAATTTCGATATTCTGTCAGGGAGCTATGATGTTGCCATGACAGATTCTCAATATGAACAGTTTCAGAAGAAGTATTCGATATTTCTCAACGGATCGCTGGGTGCGAAATATGCTGAGTATCCGGAATCACTTTCACT
Organism: uncultured Leptospirales bacterium; assembly: GCA_964512685.1. GTDB lineage: Bacteria > Spirochaetota > UBA4802 > UBA4802 > UBA5550 > CAZEJW01. Next base: position 25,178 of record CAZEJW010000016.1, read on the forward strand.
GTTTCAGGGTGAGGATGATAAAACAGTAGATGCAACAGTTGGAATAATGAAGATGTTTTCAAGCGGAACAACTCTTCAGGCAGGACTGCAGCATTCATATTCCAATAAAACCCTCAATCCTGCTATGAAAGCTTTCGGCGGGGTTCCAAAGACCCATACTCCTGCAATTTTCGTCAGTGTTCAGCAGGAGCTTCTGAAAAACTGCCTTGGATACAATGACAGGAGAACAGAGAAGATTCTGAAGAATGCGTCAAAGATGCAGAAGGAAGCCGTTCTCTACCAGCTTTCTCTTGTTGTGGTAGGTGTTATTGTCGATTACTGGACAGTTATAGTTAAAAAGACCGCTCTGGATAATGCTGAACTTCAGTATGCTGAAACTCAGTATGTCAGGAATGTAATGGCAAGGAATGTGAACCTTGGCCTGGTTGACGGATATAACCTCAATTATTACAACGCGCTGGTTGCCGGGGCAAGAGCTTCTGTTGCTTCTTCAAAGAAGGCATATCATGATTCTCTAAGGACTTTTCTCAGCACTATTAACATGAAAGAGGGCCTTGAAATAACAGGTACTGCAATTCTAACAGATAAGCTGCCTGAAATCGATGAAGAAAAGGCACTTGGCCTTGCTTATAAAAAACGGGCTGATTATCAGAATGCTGTGTTGAGTCTTGAAAATGCCAAAATGGAGTATGAAATAAGAAAGAATGAGGCTCTTCCTTCTGTCGTTGCTGAGATCAATGCAACAAGCCTTGCTCAGGATGAAGGGATGGGAACAACATATTCTGATGCGTTGAGTGCTACATATCCTTCGATTGAGGCAAAGGTTTCGGTAACTTATCCTCTCGATGACAGGGAACAGAAAATCAATGAAAGAAATGCCGGCTTTAAACTAAAGCAGGCAAAGATTCAGCTTGATAAATATAAACGTGAAGTGAAAGACGATGTTCTGAGTAAGATTGAACAGATAAATACTTTTCATGAACTCTATTCAAGGGCAAAAGAGGCAAGGGTACAGTCAGAATTGTTTTACAGAAAGATGGTTGTGAATATGAGAAGGGGCAGGCTTACTGCGTCAACAGTAAAGAATGGCCTTGATGCACTTGTGGAAAGCAGACAAAAAGAACTGGAAGCGCTTATTTACTACAATGTCGCACTCATCCAGTTCGATGTATCCAAGAATGAACTCTGGGAAAGATACAGTATCGATGTTGATAAGTACATCCCGGATGGAAAGAAAAAGAAATGATTGCCCTCATGACACGAAAGACAGATAAACGGAGGCATTGCAGATGATAAAGGTTATACATTACCTTATGAAGCAGAAACTGCTGGTTAACCTGGTGGTTATATTGATATGCATACTTGGCCTGTATTCGCTTACGAATCTAAATCGTGAAGCGATACCGGAAGTTAATTTTGACATGGTTTCGGTCACCACAATATATCCCGGAGGTTCTCCGGATGAAACCGAACAGCTTATTTCAATCCCGATTGAAAAGAAACTCCGCGAGGTTGATGGGATAGATAAGCTAAGATCGTATAACGTTGAAAATGTTTCGGTTGTTGTGGTTTACATAGACGATAAGGTTCCTGATGTAAAGAAGGTCGTTGATGACATAAAGGATAAAATCGATCTAATAGACAATCTGCCATCAAAGGCTGAAAGACCGGTTGTTGAAGCGATAACAACAGACAAGACGACGGTGATCGATGTCGCGGTGTTTGGAGATAAGAAAAATTTTTCATACGCTAAACTGAGAAATTTTGCAGATGAACTTGAGGATTTTATTTATGATATAGATGGTGTCGCAGAGGTCGAACTGTTTGGTTTTGAAGACAGGGAATATCTCGTAGAGGTAAATCCGGATTCATTGACTAAGTACCGTATTGGGATGAATACGGTTATCAATACTCTCAAGAACAGAAATCTCGATTCACCCGGGGGTTCGCTAAGAATAGGAAAGAAAGAATTTGTCCTCAGAACAAAGGGGCAGTTCAGGAATGCTGACCAGATCCGAAATACTGTTATCATGGCGAATGATGTTGGATTTGTTACCAGAATTCGGGATGTTGCAAAGGTGACAGATACTTATGAAGAAGCGGATGTATATCACAGATTCAATGGAAGAAAAGCCGTTGTTCTAAGGGTATGGAAGAAGAGAAGTGCTGATGAAATCAGGCTGGTCAACAGGCTCAGGGAAGATATAGAAAGTTTCAACCTCAGGGGTTATGAAGACGTAAAGGTTTCTATTTTCAATGACCTCAGCAAGTATACAAGGCACAGAATTTCATCCGTTCTCGACAATGGGGTTACCGGCTTCATTCTTCTTGCTCTGATTCTTTTTCTGATGCTTGGGCCAAGGATGTCGGCAATGGTCACCTTTAGTATTCCACTTTCATTTATGGTTGCCTTTATTGCCATGAAGGAGAGCGGGATTACCTTCAATATTATTAGTATGTTCGGACTTATCATGGTAATAGGGATGATCGTTGACTTTAGTATTGTAGTTTCGGAAAACAGTCACCGTTATCTGGAAGCCGGTATGGCAAGACGAGCGGCTATTGAGAAAGGGGTTGCTGAGGTTTTTTGGCCTGTAACTGTCACTCTTGTGTGTATAAGTACCGCTTTTACGCCTTTGCTTCTTCTTTCGGGGATCATGGGTAAGTTTATTCGCGGGATTCCTATTGCGCTGATTACGTGTCTGGTTGCATCGTGGTTTATTGCCATGTTTGTACTCCCTACTTTTCTGGATACATTCTCAGGTGAAAAGAAAGACAGGAAAATCAGCAAAGCTGGAAGGCTTCGCAGAAATCTTGTAAAAAAACTGTTGGCATTCCTTCCGTTCAGAAAAACTGACAAAAAGGTGGAACTCACCGAAGAGGATGAAAATTTTGAACATGGATATTTTGGTAAAGTACAGAGAGGATATAAAAATTTCCTCGATATAGCGCTCAGTTACAGGTATATTACTCTGGCAATATTGTTTACATTGCTTGTTTCTTCTTTGCTGCTTATGAGCAAGGTTGGCTTTGAATTTATGCCGGCAGGTGGAGAGGAAGGTATAAAGATTAAGGTTAAGCTTCCTCAAAGCACAAATCTTGATGCAAACCTGGCAGAAATGAAAAAGATAGAAAAAATATTACTTTCTTTGCCAGAAGGAGAATTTGAATCATTACATTCCTTTGTAGGAGAGGAAAGCAGCGGTGCTCTTGACCCTAAACCAGGTAAAGGCACACATAAGACAACATTCGAACTTTCACTTACAAAAGAGATTGAAAGAACAAGAACTGCCCATCAGATCAATGACTGGCTGAGAGAAAAGGTGGCTGTTGCGCAGAAGAACGGACAGATCACCAGAAGTATGGACGTAAAGTTTGAAGTGGATGCAAACGGTCCGCCTGTAGGAAAACCTATTAATGTTGAAATAAGGGGCAAGGATTTCGATGTCATAGAAAAGATATGTAAAGAATATATTGCGTATCTGAAAACAATAGATGGAGTAAGGGACATTTCTATGGACCTTGAAGAGGGTAAACTCGAGTATCGTTACAGTGTGAATGAAGTAATGGCAGCACAAACAGGCGTATCAGTAGCAGATGTTGCAATTGCCCTGAATGCTTCATTCGAAGGAGCCATAGCGACAACTGTAAACCAGGAAGAAGAAGAGATCGATGTAAGAGTAAGGTTCCCTGAGATTGCTCGGAAAAGAATGAACAGTCTCAATGATGTAATGATCGCTAACCGCAATGGAGGTCTGATTCCTCTTTCGAAGGTAACGAATGTCGATAAAAAGCCCGGATATACCCAGATAAACAGGCTTGATTATAAGAGGCTGGTTCAGGTACAGGCCGAGGTGGATCTCAAAAAGATTACTTCAATCGAAGCGAATAAATTGCTTATGAAAAAGTTTACAGACATTGAAAAAAGGTACCCTGGTTATCACGTTGCCTATGGTGGAGAACAGGAAGAGACAAACGAATCAATGGGTGAGATGGGAAGTCTTTTTATGTTTGCGCTGCTTGTGATATATATCGTTCTTGCAGTTTACATGGGCTCTCTTATCCTGCCTTTGGTTGTTATGATTGCTATTCCGTTTGCACTTGTTGGTGTTATTCTTGCTCTATTTACGCATGGGCAGCCGCTGTCATTTATGGGTACACTTGGATTCTTCAGCCTTGCAGGAGTTATTGTCAGCAACACTCTGGTGCTGGTTGAGTTTATCAATAATCTCAGGAATGAAGGGCTGGGTCTTAAGGATGCTCTTCTGGAAGGCGGAGTTATACGTCTGCGTCCTGTTATTCTTACAACCGGAACTACTGTGCTTGGGCTGATCCCGTCGATCTATGGACTTTCCCTGATGGGAGGAGGAGACAAGGATCACTTTGTATCACCACTTGCTCTTACGTTTGGTTATGGTCTTATCTTTGCGACCTTTATCACGCTTGTGCTTATCCCATGCTTTTACTATATAGCCGAAGATGGGAAGAAACTGGTCGCCCGTATGATGAAGAAGTTTGGAATTGAAATGCATACTGAAATTTACAGACCCAAAATAAGAAATGCAGAGAAATGATAATCAGTACATATGAATTAAAAGGCCGCCCTTCAGGGCGGCTTTCTGTTTTTAGATACAGATAAAGAGAGGAAGAATTAATGTTTTGGTAGCGTATAAATCGGTTGATATATATTTTTTTCTATAGTAAATTATTTGTATAAATTGGTTCAGCATAGTAATCTTCAGGAGGGGCTGTCATGAAACATTCACCACGGGAACATCAGAGAGTATACCTCACATTCTATCTGAGGGTGTTCGAAAATAATGATTTTATTGGTTTCCTGATTGATATTTCAAGGGAAGGGCTTATGGTGATGTCGGAATTCCCCCTTGTGGAAAATAAGTTCTATCAGCTAAAGATGAAATTACCTTCATCTCTTGAATGGAAGGAAAAAAGGGATGAAGACCGGTATCTTAATTTTACTGCGGAATGTAAATGGACAAAACATGATGATGTAGAGAAGGAATTTTATCTCAATGGCTTCAGTTTTGCTGATATATCAGAGAACGATAATGATATAATTCATTCTTTGATTAAAGAGTATCGAATAAGATAGGAGGTGCCGTTATGGAAAAAAAAATGAAGATTCTGGTAGCACTGAAATTTATTGAAAATCCGGATGACCTCCTTAACAAAGCACTTAAAATCGGAGCAAGGTATAATGCAAGAATATACATAATCCATGTTCTTCAGGATATGCCCAGGCTCTCTTTTTATTCAGATGCATATCAGTTATGGGAAGAATTCAGAGATAAGGCTGTAAAAGAAACCATAAGACAGATGAATAATTACATCGAACCTCTGTCTGAAAAATATAATGATATTGAACCGGTGGTGGATGTAGGAGATGCAGCACAGATGATTCTCGAGGCGGCTGACCGTTTAGGAGTGGATCTCATTGTTGTGGGGAATCATTCAAGAACAGGATTTAAACATCTTGTGCATCACAATGTCGGGGAAAAGGTAGTTAGAATGTCTAAAATTCCTGTGTTGAGTTTTTTTGTTGGTGAAGAGTAAGAACATTATTGCTGAATATTATTTCAGGAAAAAATTATTTTATTCCCAATGGAGAAGGGTGGGGTGTTAAAAACATTTATCTTTTTATAAATTGAAAGAATTTCATGGAATAAATGCTCTTATCACTTTGTTTTTTCAATAAAAAGCAGGATCAGCCTGAGAGATAAAATCAGGATAATGAGGTTGATGAGAAACAGTACCAGAAGTGAAATCATGAATCTCTTCTGGGAAGCATTCATTGATTTGAATTTTTTAATGAATATAAATTGTGGCAAAATGAATTATCCCTGCTCTATGCGTTAATCATTATTTTCATGAATCATCTTCTTAATAAAAAGTTCTTCTCTCTCCATTTCCTCCAGCCTTTCTGTAATGTATTTTTTATCTTTTATATATTCGGGAATGAATATTTTCTCTAAAGCATTGACTCTTCTTTGCACTTTTTTCAGTTCACGTGAAAGCAAAAAAACCGCCTTTAGCAGGGTGGAATATTTTGCGGACTCTTCTATGAATGATGAAAACAATTTTTTTGATCTGTCATATGAAGGATGTGTTCCGGAAAGATTCTTTACAGGGCTTACAGCAAACAAATCGAGTTTGATCTCAGGTATTTTTATGCCCATCAGTTCATCTGTTTTTGTTTCAATACTGTAGTTTTTTTTCTCAAAGGATGTATTCAGCACGATTGAATCCGCATCAGTAAGGCAGGCTGTTTCTCTGTACGATTCATAGAATTCCTCGATTCTCGTTCTGAATTCATTTTCAACAATTTTTATCTGGCTAAGCCTTTTCATTATTTCCATTATAAGAATTTCTCTCTTTTGCTCGAGCAGGCTAAAACCCTCTTTTGCGAAAGCCAGGTCTTTTTTAGTTTTCCTGAGGTTAGATCTTGTTGGGGATAAGTTTTCACCTGGCATAATCTTGTTCCTGTTTCTGCATATTTGTCGGTATATAGTACCGGTCAATGTCTTCCCTTGATATCCTGTATAGTTCCTTCTCCGGCAAAAGAGAAAGAATTTTCCACCCAGTCAAAAGAGTATCATCTATATTTCGGTTTTCATTCTGTCCCTGGGAAAGAAATTCTTCTTCAAATGCTTTACCAAAACCGAGATAGGTTTTGTCAATATCAGAGAGTTCCTCTTCACCGACTATGGCGGCAAGAGACCGTATTTTTTTTACCCTGGCATAGCATGCAAAAAGCTGGGCTGCCACACCTGCATGATCTTCACGTGTGCGTCCTTTTCCAATGCCATCCTTCATGAGCCTGGATAGGGAGGGCAGCCCTGCAATTGGAGGATATATGCCCCTGTTAAAAAGATCCCTTTCCAGAACAATCTGGCCTTCAGTTATATACCCGGAGAGATCCGGGACAGGGTGTGAAATATCATCGCTCGGCATTGTAAGGATGGGGATCTGTGTAATTGAGCCCGGACAGTCTTTTATCCTTCCTGCTCTTTCGTATATTGATGCAAGGTCACTGTAGAGATAGCCGGGATAACCTTTTCTTGAAGGTATTTCGCCCCTTGAACTGGAAAGTTCTCTAAGCGATTCGCAGTAGTTTGTCATGTCAGTAAGTATTACAAGAACGTGCATGCCTTCTTCAAAGGCGAGATATTCCGCAAGGGTAAGGGCTGCCCTTGGGGTTATCAGCCTTTCAATTGAAGGAGCGTTTGCCAGACTGAGGAAAAGAGCAGAAGAACCGAGTACCCCGCTGTTTTCGAGAGAATCAATAAAAAATTCAGCAACATCGAATTTAACTCCCATTGCTGCAAAGACAACGGTGAATTCCTCTTCCGTGTTTATAAGTTTCGCCTGACGGGCAATCTGTGAGGCAATAAGGTTGTGAGGCATTCCGCTTCCGGAAAATATGGGAAGCTTTTGACCCCTTATCAGGGTATTCATTCCGTCAATGGCAGATATGCCGGTTTGAATAAAGTCTCTCGGGTATTCCCTGCTGTAGGGGTTTATTGGCAGACCATTGACATTCATGGTTTTCTCACACGCAACTTCAGGAGCACCGTCTGACGGCCTCCCAAGTCCGTCGAATATTCTTCCAAGCATTGACCTGTGAACAGGAATCTCGAGAGGTGTTGTAAGGAATGTTGTACTGGTGTCTCCAAGGGTAAGACCGTCTGTTCCCTCGAAAACCTGCACCACTGCCTTGTCCCCTCCGGTTTCAAGAACCTGGCCGGTTCTTAAGTCTCCATCACCGCTTCTTATTTCAACTATATCACCGAATCCGGCATCTCCGATATTATTAACAAAAATCAGGGGGCCTCTGACAGCAGTAAGTCCCCTGTGGTCAGTTTCATACATCATTTTTAATGTCCCCCTTTTTATTAAAGAGGCTGATCTCTGACAGGAGATGCTCTCTGAACTCCTCGAGCTTATCAATATCTTCATTGGATATTTCTGATTTTAAACGCTGAATGTGTGATACACTTTCCTGGAACAGGATATTGCTGAGAGAGGTTCCTTCTGTAAGAAGCCTGATCCCAAGTTCATAAAAATCAATGATTATATTCAGCAGCTTGCTTTGTTTTTCAGGAGAACAGAACATGTCATTTTTATCGAATGAATTCTGCTGCAGAAAACCGTTTTTAATTATTTCTGCGGTGTATAAAAGAAAACGGTCCCGTTCGGGAAGAGCGTCAGGTCCTACAAGTTTTACAATCTGCTGAAGTTCGTGATCCCTGAGAAGGATTCCCATAAGTTTTTTTCTTTTTTCGCTCCAGTCCATGTCAGTGGATTTCCACCACTCTTCAATTTCTTCAAGGTATTCACTGTAGCTGTCTGTCCAGCTTATTGAAGGATAGTGCCTTGCGTCAGCAAGGTCCCTGTCAAGGGCCCAGAAACAGCGTATGAATCTTGTTGTGTGCTGAGTCACAGGCTCAGAAAAATCCCCTCCCGGAGGAGAAACCGCTCCAATGACTGTTATGCTTCCGTCTGTTCCTGAAAGGTTTTTTACAAACCCGGCCCTTTCATAGAATTCAGAGAGCCTTGTTGCAAGGTAGGGAGGAAAACCCTCTTCTGCAGGCATGTCTCCCATTCTGCTTGAGAGCTCTCTGAGGGCTTCCGCCCACCGTGATGTTGAGTCGGCCATTACAGCAACATTGTATCCCATATCCCTGAAATATTCGGCTATTGTGATTCCGGTGTAGATGCTTACCTCTCTTGCAGGAACAGGCATGTTTGATGTATTGGCAATCATTATGGTTCTTTCCATAAGGGGCCTTCCTGTTCTGGGGTCAATGAGAGCGGGGAAATCATTGAGTACATCGGTCATTTCATTGCCGCGTTCACCACAGCCTATGTATACAATAATATCCGCATTGCACCATTTTGCCAGGGAGTGCTGGGTCATTGTTTTGCCGGTTCCAAATCCTCCGGGGATTGCTGCAGTTCCGCCCCTGGCTATTGGAAAGAGAGTATCGATTACCCTGAGACCTGTAATAAGTGGAGTGTCAGATTTCATTCTGTGGTTTACAGGCCTTGGTTTTCTAACAGGCCAGTAAGTATGCAGGCGGCCTGTATACTTTTTATTTATTGTGGAAACTGTGTAGATGTCATCTTCAAGTGAATATTCACCGTCATCTGCAATCCATTCTATTGTTCCGTTTATTTCAGGCGGAATCATTATCTTATGAGTTACAGAAAGTGTTTCTTCAACTTCACCTATAAACTGGCCGGGGCTGACCTTATCCCCCTTTTGGGCTGTTGGTTTGAATTTCCATTCTCTCTTCATGTCAAGAGGGGATACTTTCACACCCCTTAGTATATAACTGCCGCACTGCCTGGAAATTTCAACCAGTGGGCGTTGTATTCCGTCGTATATACCTGCTATGAGCCCAGGGCCAAGCATTACAGAAAGAGGCATGCCTGATGTAATGACAGGCTCGCCCGGACGGAGGCCGGTATTGTCTTCATAGACCTGGATGACAGCAGTTGTTCCCTCGAGTCTTATTATCTCGCCAATAAGCCCATCGTTACCAACCTCGGCAATGTCGAGCATTGCTGCTCCTGTTAGGCCTTCAGCTTTTATTACAGGCCCATTGATGTTCGTGATTTTCCCCGTGCCACTTTCATTCATCAGGCTTTTCCTCCCCGGCAATGGATGAAATTCTGTTTCTTATATCCTGCTTTTTTCTATGAACAATTCTGTCTATTGTAAGATTGTAAATAAACGGTGAATTCATATTTTTTATAAGGATTCCACCGGAGAGAAGAGATTGATCTTCCCGCAGTATGATTTTTTTTTCAGATGAGCTGTTAATACATTTTGAAACATGGGGTTGAATTATCTGAAGATCAAGAGGGTGATGTACAAGCTCCAGTGAATCTTCCGTATTTTCAATAACCTGGTTTATGCCCTCCTTTAGAAAATCAGTGTATTCCTGGAGGTACTTATCCCTTAATTCTGAAATGACAGTCTGTATTATGCTGTCAGTAAATTCCTCCCTGCAAACGAGGCTTGCTTTTATTTTTTCTGTTTCTCCCCTGTTTTGAATGCGTCTTTTGTCAGCATCGAGTTTTGTGCTGTATTCATTTAAAACACGTTGCCTGGTCTGTTCTATTGATTCATTATATGAGTCTTCAATCTCCCTGATGCGTTTTTCATTTTCAATTTGCACTCTGGTTATTTCAGCTTCGGTCTCACGCTCAAGGGCTTTAATCAGATTGGAAGCGTCTGTTTGTGAAAATGAATTTATGTCTTTTGTTTCTGTCATAGCATACCTTTACAGGGAAAATCCTATTGCCTCAGTAATGTAATCCATTACACTCTTTTCATCAGTTGTAATTTCTTTCAGCGGAGGAATTGAAATAATGATCGGGAGCAGTTTGTCTTGATTGATTTTATATATAAAGCGGTCTTTTCTCTTCATATACTCATTGGAAACCATGAGAAGAACAGGCGTCTCTTCTGCAATTATTCTCTCTATGTCTTCCTCAATGGTTTCAGGAGATGAAACAGTTCCCGGTACTGACCCAATGAGAAATGCCTTCAGGGTTTCTTCATCCGCTATTACATGGATCTCTGACATTGCAGGAGCCTATATTTTGTTGAGAATCATTATGGCTATGATTAGCCCGTAAATGGCAATCCCTTCTGCCATGCCCAGAAAGACGAGAGCTCTTCCGCCTATCTCGGGTTTTTCGCTCATGGCTCCAAGGGCTGCAGAGCCTATTTTGCCAAGGGCATAGGCACTTGTGATACACGAAAGGCCTACTGCCAGGGTGGCTGCGCCTGCCATGAAAGCACGATCATTCCCGTTGAGTGATGCAGCTTCAGCAGCCCTGCCTGCCGCCTCAACCGCAAAAACCGCTTCAGGTAATATAAATAAAAGAATGAAAGTAAGCTGCAGTAAGATGATTGTTTTCATTTGTGTTCTCCTGTTGTATTATTCAGATCGAGACTGAAAGGAAAGAAGATTCTTCCTTCTCCCTGAAAAAACTTTGTGAAGATTTCATAATATTCAAGACGCATTGACTGAATGGTACATACAAGTCCTTCCAGTAATATTATAAATATGTTACCGATTACAACTGTGAGAATATATGAAAAAGACAGGGGCTCGGGGTTTAGGATTCCTGCAAGAGTATAGACAGCAATACTCAGACCAGCATGGCTCAGGGCAAAGGCTCCGGCCCTTATAAAGGATATTGTATTGCCAATGAATGTTGAGAACATTTCAATTATTTCCACAAGGGTTTCTACTGTATATTCAAACAGCCCGTCTGGAAATAGTGTTTCACGTTTGAAAAATAACCATGAAAGAATGTTTCTCATTGCAAAGAGAGAAAGCGGAACCGCAATGACTGCTGTATAAATGGAGGAATTTATTTCTGCTTTTGAAAAAAAGCTGAGTATTAGCAGTGCAATGATTCCGCCATACAGCAAAAGCCCGGGGATTCCTTTTGCTCCAAAGAATGCCTCTTCCTTTTCATTGAAACTCAGGCATGTAATAATATGAAAAATCATTCCTGATGCAATAAATGTGACTCCCATTATAATCGCCATTGCAAAGAGATGCATCATCTCATCCATGGGATGAAAAAGAAGGGCAGGGAGAATGTGTTCATTGCTGAAAATGCTTCCATAGAAGAAACCGAATATAAAGGCAGAAAACCCGCAGGCCAGAAGAATGTGACCCCCATTATAGAGAAAGCTGTTTCTGTCGAACAGGATTTTGAGAAGCAAACCAGTAAGTGCAAGAATCAGCCCCTGGCCAATGTCGCCAAACATAACACCAAACATTATGCAGAAGGTGATGGCAGCAAAAGGGGTCGGGTCATATTCACTGTTTTCAGGGATTCCTATATTTGTTACAAGCATTTCGAAGGGTTTGAATAAACTGTTGTTTTTGAGAACCGTTGGTGGGGTTGATTCAGGTTTTATTTCTGAGGATGTTGAAAGAAAGTAATCACTGCTGCATGTTTTTTGGAATATTTTATCAAGAGAGCTTAAGTCGTTTGTTCTTATCCATCCGTCAAAAATAACCAGTCGGTCTGAAAAGCTGAAGGATCTTTTTGCTTCAATAATTTTTTTTATTATGCTGAATTTTCTGTTCAGCTTTACCGCTTCTGCTTCGAGATGGACTTTGATTTTACTGTAATAATTTTCTATTCGAATAAGGCGTTTTTCAAGATCAGCAAGTCTTGCCCTGCGGCATTTAATTGCTGTATTTATTTCAGAAGGGGATGCGGTTATTTCTCTGAATGAAAAAGAATCAAGCATGTACCTGAGTGATTCCTCATGCCCCTTCAGCGCAATTGCAGATACAAAAGATTCATTCTGCTGAATAACATATTCATCTGTGCCTTCGCTTATACTGTATTCCGGAGGTTCGATTTCTCCTTTTATGTGTGTGCAGAGTAAAAGACCACCCAGAGATTCAGTGTCCCTTATTAGATTAAATATTTTTTTTTGCTCGTCTATTGTCTTTTGCTCTTTGTCTATTGCTGACTGGATTTCATTCTTCAGCCTTTCGTACTGGTCGCTTTTATGTTTTATATAATTTATTCGATTCAGGTCACTGGTGTAATCCTGCTGGCTGAATATATTTTTTAATTCAGCAGAAGACGCTGTTTCAGTATCCGGCTTTAGATGATGATTTGAGATGTAATTTTCTGTTTCAGAGAAGATTCTGTATGCAGCCTCTTCTTTTTTTGATTCTGAGAATTTTGTGCTTTCAAGGTATTCGTGCTGTTCTTTTTCAAGGTGAATAAGCCTGCTCATGCCCAGTTCAGTCATAAACCCTGAGAGTTTCTTTTGAGGAAGCATTGCTGTTATTTTTATTACTCTCTGTTTGGTAAACATTATTCCCCGCTGAAAATATTTTCATGGATCTGCTTCTTGGGCATATTCAGCCTGAAACAGTCAGTAATATAGAACAGGTTGCGAATCTGGAATTTCAGCAGAATCAGGTAGCATACAACTGTATCTGTTGAGTGAAAATCCCTGTAAAACATTTTGCTCATTTGAGTGAATAGATTCATGTTATGCGCAATTATCTCTTTTTCATAAGACGCTGCAGTGGTTGATTCTGCTGCTTCTTCATCCACCCTGAATCTTTTGATAATTTTATTTAAAAGGCCGGTTTCTTCCATGAGATATGATTCTGCTTCTTTGTGATCAAAGCCATAATTTTCCATAAGCCTTTGTTTCAGTATTGATCTTTCTCTGAGGCAGTTTATGAGGATGAGCCGTGCTGCATTTGACCGTTGTGTGAATAAGCCCGGAGAAAGGATTTTAATGAATGAGAACCATGAATAAAATCCCAGGAATGCATCAATGCTGTCAGGCTCCTGTATTGATTCAAGAACCCCTGCTTTTTTTTCAAGCTCAGGAAACATCCTCAGTATGAAACTGATGTTTGATTTTTCTGTTTTTGATTCTTCGCCTAAATCTGAAAGTGTGTTATATGGAGAAATATCATACCATATACTTCTTCTTTTATGATTTTTGAAAATGTTAAGTGTGGATATGTTTTTTGATTCGTAAAGCCTGAGAAAAGCGCGGAAAAGTTTTATATATGGCTTGCTTGCTGAAACAAGATTTATTACATGACTTATCTGAGTTCTGAAGATTGTTTCTTTAAGGCTTGCATAATCCATGTCTCTGCCTGTCTGAATATAATCAGGGAATGCATTTTCTATTCTGTCTGAATTTATTATATCAGCATATTCTCTGGCTGTTAGAAGAGTGGTTTTTATGCCATGCAGTTTGGAATGGATGTATGTCCTGTCAGCATAGTATTGCATTTTTTTCCTCTCAGGAAAAAAGTATTTTTATTATCTCTGCTTTTATCTTTTCACGGAATTCTTCATCCTGCCCGGGAATATAGCCTTTTTCCTTTATCCTGTTTATCTGTTCTGTTGCTGAATCTTCAAGATTTTTGATTTCATTCCTGTAACTGTTTTCTGCAGTGGTTCTGATCTCGTGAACGATCTTTATTTTTTTTTTCTCCATCTCTGACCTGAAAAGCTCAAGCCTGTGCTGCTCCTCCCCGGCAGCTTTACTGATTGCCAGGGAGCACTCTCTCTCCTTTTCTGCAATTTTTTTTAGTATGTTTTCCATTGTGATTCTGATTATTTATTATAAAATGATTTATCGAAAAATATTTGCTCTGCGTCGTCTTCACTTATATTGCAGTACTTCAGCATCTTTTTGTGCATTGCTTCAGTGTAGCCCCTTATCATGTAATAAATGGCTCTGTCAAAAAAGAGAATTACCCTGTCGTTCAGCTCCCTCATCTGATGCAGCTGAAATGCAGAGTCGAAAGCGCTTTCATTGAGGATGAAAAGCCAGAGAGTTCTTCTGAGGACTACCATTGCCCTTATGGTTTCGCATAGAGGAATCCCCATATTGAACAGCTCAATACCCTCATCTGCATAAAGTCTTCCTACAGATTCTTTTGTTGTGTCATAGCTTACCCACTGACCCATGTTTTTAAGAACCTTTATAGCTTTTTCTTCAACGAATGTCAGGTTTCTTTCTGAGTAAGTGGATGTTGTGGGATCGGATAATAATCTTTTTAACCATCTCTTGATGATTACATCGTGATGCTTCTCAACCAGTTCAACGAGCTTGTCAGAAATAAGGTGTAGCATGGCAGACCTCCAATATTTTATTTTTTAGTATATCAGCAAATTAAATTATGTGCTAAATAAATAATAAAATTAAAAGGCATAGTCAAAATATTATAAATTTACGGCTTATTTTTTCAAGGCCTGTCCCGGATATTTAGCGGCACCGGGATAGGCGGCAGTTTGAGCGAGCGGAGCTCTTACTACATCCTTGAGCCTCATGATCTGGCTTTTGGTATTTCTCTCCTGTTCGTCGAGTTTCATCCTGATAAATTTAATCATTGCCTGTAAATCAGGAATCAGGATGTATTCAAGGGCATTGACTCTTCTTCTTACCTTTTGTATTTCTCCTGCAATCAGTCTTATATGGTTTTCTTTTTCAGCCAATGAAACAAGATCCCGGAGGGCCATGAAGAAATTTTCCATTGCCCTGTCAAGTCCGGCGGAGGTGGAAGCGAATCCATAGTTTGTGTCTGATCCTGAAGTCGTAAACGTGAATCCCGGAAGAGACAGGTTCATCATGTTAGTGAAATGATAGGTCAGTTCTGTTTTTTTTTGGGAAAAAAACAATGCGCTCCATACTGCCTCAGGGAAAGTGGAAAATCCTGCAACAGTCATCATGTTCTGAGAAAATGAAATCGATTCATCGGTTTGTTTGCGGAGAGATTCGGCTTCTTTTAGAAGTACAAGAATTCTCCTTATTAATTCATCAAGCTTGTCCTTTAACAGCCTGTGGCCTTTTTGTGCAGTCGCAAGTTTTTTTTTCAGACGCATCATTTCCATCCTGGTAGGGTTAACATCGTTTCTCATTCCTTTTGCTCCTGTCTGAGATATTTCCCCTTGAATTCCGGCCTTATACGCTTGAGTTCATCCTGCGGGAAAACTTTTATCAGCTCCCAGCCCAGATCGAGGGTTGTGTTTATATCTCTGTTTTCCATGGAACCCTGTGAAACATATCTGTTTTCGAATTCTTCGGCAAAGTTGTAGTACACTCTATCCGTTTCCGATAGCGACATTTCGCCAAGGATGATCGCCAGTTCCTGCATTTCTTTTCCTTTCGCATATGCGGCAAAGAGCTGATTCGAAAGATCGGCATGGTCTTCTCTCGTCTTTTTATCCCCAATCCCCTTGTCTTTGAGCCGTGATAGGGAGGGTAGCACGTCAACTGGAGGATCTACACTGGAGCGGAAAAGTGACCTTGACAGTATTATCTGTCCTTCTGTAATATAGCCTGTAAGGTCAGGTACCGGATGAGTCTTGTCATCCTCTGGCATGGTCAGAATCGGAATGAGAGTTATTGAACCTTTTCTTCCTTTTATTCGGCAAGCCCTTTCGTATATTGATGCAAGGTCTGTGTACAGATATCCTGGATATCCTCTCCTTCCGGGAACCTCCTTTCTCGCGGCAGCGATTTCACGAAGGGCATCGCAGTAGTTCGTGATGTCTGTTAGTATTACAAGAACGTGCATGTTTTTTTCAAAGGCAAGGTATTCAGCAGCAGTTAAGGCTACCCTTGGGGTAGCGATTCTTTCCACTGCCGGATCATCCGCCAGATTGAGAAAGATTACTGATCTTTCGAGCGCTCCCGAATCTGTGAATTCTTTTATAAAGAATGCAGCCTCTTCATATGTGATTCCCATTGCTCCGAACACAACAGCGAATTCCTCTTTGCTTCCTTTTACTTCTGCCTGTTTTGCGATCTGTGAGGCAAGACGGTTGTGGGGCAGTCCTGATCCTGAAAATACAGGAAGCTTCTGGCCTCTTACAAGGGGATTCAGCCCGTCAATGGATGATATGCCGGTCTGAATAAACTCGCTTGGATAATCCCTTGCGCATGGATTTATAGGCAGGCCATTGATATCCGCTCTCATGTCTGGAATTATTTCAGGGCCATTGTCAACCGGTCTGCCGAGCCCGTTAAACACCCTGCCTGTAATGTCATTCGAAAGATCTATTCTAATGCCATGGCCCCTGAAACTGACAGATGTGGATGTAACATCTATACCGCTCGTTCCCTCGAAAACCTGCACAAGGGCTGTTTCCCGCTCCAGTTCAATCACCCGGCCCTTTCTTATCTCTCCGGAAGGCAGCACAATTTCTACGAGTTCTTCGTACTTAACTCCCTTTACATTCTGGACAAGGAGAAGGGGGCCTGAAATATTTTTTATGGTTCTGTATTCGCTTCTCATGTCTGAACCATCCTGTTTATTTCTTCATTTATGGTTTCAATAACTTCATTTGTTTCTTCTTCTGAGATTGATTTTCTGTATTTCAGGTCAGCCAGTGTTTTTTCGGATTCCAGTTTTTCAAAGACTGAAAACTGCGCGCCGTCTTTTACAGCCTGAGTAAGCTTTGCATGGCAGGCTGTTATTATTTTCATTATCATGAATTGACTTCTGATGTCAGTGAATGAATCTGTTTCATGGAATGCATTCTGGTGCAGAAAGTCCTCGCGTATAATCCGGGCAATCTTCATTGATACCCTGTCAGTTGACGACAGTGAATCTATGCCAACCAGTCTTACTATCTCCTCGAGCTCTGCCTCTTTTTCGAGAATCTGCATGAAGCTTTTTTTAAGCGAAGGGTATTCATGGTGAATGTTCTCTTCGAGGAATTGGTCAATTGTGTCATCATAAAGTGAATAAGACCTGAGCCAGCTTATTGCAGGGAAATGCCTCTGAAACGCCAGTTTGTCTTCAAGGCTCCAGAAAACCTTTACAACTCTCAGTGTTGCCTGAACAACAGGATCGGACAGATCTCCTCCGGCAGGAGAAACAGCACCAATCGCGGTGAGAGAACCCTCCCTGTTGTCGCTGCCCATGCATATAACCCTCCCTGCTCTTTCGTAAAACTCTGCAACCTTTGAAGAGAGATATGCAGGATATCCTTCCTCTCCGGGCATCTCTTCAAGTCGACCGGAAATCTCACGCATTGCTTCTGCCCAGCGTGATGTGGAATCCGCCATAAGCGCTACAGGGTATCCCATATCCCTGAAATATTCAGCAATGGTAATCCCGGTATAAACAGAAGCCTCCCTGGCTGCAACCGGCATGTTGGATGTATTTGCAATGAGAACCGTTCTCTTCATGAGAGGTTCTCCTGTGGACGGATCGAGAAGTTCAGGGAATTCCATGAGAACATCTGTCATCTCGTTTCCCCTTTCCCCACAGCCAATATAGACAACGATTTTGGCGTCAGCCCATTTTGCGAGCTGATGCTGCACAACGGTTTTGCCCGAGCCAAACGGCCCTGGAATGCAGGCCGTTCCTCCCTTTGCCACAGGAAAGAGACTGTCTATAACGCGCTGGCCTGTAATCATGGGTTCAAATGGCTGAATCTTTTTTCTAACAGGCCTGGGTGTTCTTACGGGCCATACCTGCATCATGGGAATCTCTTCAATCCCCCGGGCAGTCTTTACAGTGCAGACTGTATCTGTTACAGTGAATTCTCCTTCATTAATTTCAGCAACACTACCGTCAGTTTCAGGGGAAAGCATAATCCTGTGTTCGACAAGCGGGGTTTCAACCACTGTTCCGATGATATCTCCACCGCTTACATGGTCTCCGCTTTTAACCAGTGGAGTGAATTTCCATTTTTTGGTTCTGTCAAGGGGAGGAACTTCTATTCCTTTTTCAATAAAGTCTCCACAGATATCCATTATTCTGTCAAGGGGCCTCTGAATTCCGTCAAAGATGGACTCTATGAGTCCGGGGCCGAGTTCAACAGAGAGAGGATGACCGGTCATGATTATTTCTTCACCAGGGCCAACACCGGCAGTGTCTTCATATACCTGAATTGATGCAGTGTCTCCCTTGAGTTCGATTATTTCGCCAACAAGGCCGGCTTCTCCGACACGCACAACATCATACATCCTGGCATTGTGCATTTTCTCCGCAACTATGAGCGGACCTGATACCCTTGTAATAATTCCATTACTCACTTTCTTTCTCTCCCAGTCTGAATCCTATTGCCCTTGAAACAGCGTCTTTTATTAAGGATACAGAGTTGTGTGAAATTCCTTTTGCCCCGGGAAAAGATGATATTACATTCTTTCTGTCCCCTGAGGCTTCAGCCTCCGAATCAACACTTACAATAAAATCATCTGAAACAAAAATCAGGATACAGGTGTCTTTCAGTTCCCTGAATCTTTTTACCGCCTCATCACTTTTTGAGGCAATTGCAACAACAGCTCCGGCAGCCATGTATGGAAGAACCTCCTGCTGTCTTCCAATTACTCCTATTTTTACATTATTCAAAAGCAGCCTCCGAAATCCTGAGCCTCATGAAATCAGGTCCAAGCCCTGCATTGTAACATGAGAGTATAATCCCTCCTGCCTTCAGTTCCATATTGATCCGTTCGTAAAGAGCAAACAACGGCTCTACCCCGTGTATCAGAAAAGCTGTTTTTTTAAGTTCGTCACGGATAATAATATCTGCCTCCCTTTCAAATACAAAGGGGTTGGTTTCAAATTCATCAGCTGCAGACATTAATCTTTCAGCATGACGGGTGCCTTTGATATCTTTTGCAAGGCTTTCTCTATCACCTGTTTTTATGAATGTTTCAGCCGTTATTTGTCCATGGGGGATGAAGATATTCGTTTTGAGTTTTTCTTCTGTATCCATTCTCTGCAGCCTGAAAAATGATGAAATGTTGGTGATGTCAGTGAGTATGGAAAAATAGTCAGATATAAAAACGCTGCCAAGGGATTCACTCATTTGTGAAATATAAGAAAACATTGCAGAATCCATGATAAAGTCTATGACCGATGGAATCTTATGTGTGTAATATTCTTCAACAGCAGCAAGAATTGCATTCTGAACCAGATGCGGGAATTTATCATAGTCTTCATTCAACAATAATCTTAAGGTGAAAGCTTGATTTAA
>CAZEJW010000017.1:0-12407 GCA_964512685.1 uncultured Leptospirales bacterium
TCAGGACAGCCTGAACATTCGGTCTGGTTTTTGCAGCCGGGTAATTAAAATCACTCGCATAGCACAATGGAGGATGTCTCATGTTTATTCTCTTTCTGCTTTGTTTTGTAATGATTCTTTTTTTTGCAGCTGCTCTTGGTCTGAAAAAGCCAGGTGAAACAGAATGTAAAAAAGAGGGTTGCTGTTCCGGCTTGTGTGGTAAAAACGATGATGGAGTAAGCAGGGTTTTGCCGCACAATAATCTGATTATTAAAGGTTATTCGAATGATTAATGTTCGACTCAAAAAAGGGTTCAATCTTAACCTTTACGGTGAAACAGAAGAGCTGATTGTTGATGCTCCTGTTCCGGAACTCGTGGGTATACTCCCATCGGAATTTATTGGCTGTAAGCCCGGCCTGATTGTAAGTAAAGGGGATAAAGTCAAACTCGGCAGTGTACTATTCTATGATAAAAACAATCCCGTTGTTAAATTTACATCCCCTGTCTCCGGAAAGATTGAAGAAATTATCAGAGGAGACAGAAGAAGACTCGAAGCAATTGTAATAAGAACAGACGGGAATAGAAGAAAAAATTTCAGTATTCCCTCAGGTGAAATTAAAAAAGAGCAAAGGGATACGGTTTTAAACCTGTTATTCGAAAGCGGTCTTTTCCCTTACCTGATACAAAGGCCATTTGGCAGAATTGCAGTTCCTGAAAAGCTTCCAAGAGATATTTTCGTCTCAGCAATGAACACGGCACCCCTTGCTCCGGATTCGGAGATTATTGTATCAGGCAGAGAGGAATATTTTCAGAAAGGTCTGGATGTTTTGTCAATTCTTACTGATGGCAGGGTATACCTGGTTATAGACGGTAAGAAGGATGACGTTCTACCGGTTTTTTTAAAGGCGCAATCTGTAGAGCTTTGCCGTTTTTCAGGTCCTCATCCGGCCGGAAATTGTGGTGTTCACATCCATCATATTAAGCCAATCATGGGCAGGCATGATACTGTCTGGACCTGTTCGGTTGAAGGTGTAATTCAAATCGGGCATTTGTTTTGTGACGCGAAAATATCCTCTGAAACAATAATAGCTGTTGCAGGATCTGCTGCAAAGGGCAGGGCTTATTACCGAACAACGCGTGGAGCTCAGATCAGCAGTTTCGTGAATCCGGTAAAATACGAACAAAAGACAAGATTTATATCCGGTGATGTACTGACCGGCAGAAGAAGCTGTTATGATGGTTTTGCAGGTTTTTATAATAATCTTGTGACTGTTATTCCCGAACCTGATGAAGACCGGTTTGAATTTCTTGGATGGGCAGAGCCCGGATTCGGGAAGTTCAGCAGGTCAATGACCTATCTGTCAAATTATATAAGGTTTGGAAACAAATTTACCCAGAAGGCGAGTCTTAATGGAAGCAGGAGAGCGTTTATCGCAACCGGAATATATGAAAAAGTTCTGCCTATGGATCTTTTCCCTGTGTTCCTCCTGAAGAGTATTGAAGGAGGAGATGTCGGTGAAATTGAAGGCCTGGGTATATATGATGTAATCGAGGAGGATATAGCCCTGTGCGAATACATTGATCCCTCAAAAAATTCAATGCAGCAGATGCTTCGAAAGGGTCTCGACCTTGTTGAAAAGGAAGGGTGAAGGAGAAAGCGTCATGAACAGGCTTTTGAAAATAAAACATCTCTTTGAGGCCGGAGGAAGATATGAGAGGTTTTATCCTGTATATGAAATGGTCTTTTCACTTTTTTTTGTTAGTCCTTACAAAACTACTTCAGGCTGTCATATACGGGATCATTATGATATAAAGAGAATGATGGTTTCGGTAATTATCGCGCTGGTCCCTGTTGCGGTTTTTGGAATTTTTAACGTTGGATGGCAGCATTTTCTTTCAGTGGGTCAAAATCCGGGGATTGTTTCTTCTTTTGGGAAGGGGGTCTCTGTTGTTGCACCTGTTTATATTGTGGTTTATGCTGTTGGCGGTTTCTGGGAAATGGTCTTTGCTATTGTGAGAAAAAAGGAGATTAACGAAGGTCTGCTGGTTACCGGGTTTCTTATCCCCCTGATTCTTCCCCCCGGGATTTCTCTCTGGCAGGTAGCGCTTGCAACCACCTTTGGTGTTGTAATCGGTAAGGAGGTTTTCGGAGGAACAGGAATGAATGTCTTTAACCCGGCACTTATTGCAAGGGCTTTTCTCTTTTTTGCATACCCATCAGGAATGTCAGGTGACAGAGTATGGGTTTATACGGGTGATAAGGTTATAGATACTTTTACAATGGCAACCCCATTGTCTCTGGGAGTCTCCGGGCATTCACAGCCGGTTGTAGAGATACTTGCAGGCAGGGGATATTCGTTCAGTGATATGTTCCTGGGTCTGATCCCGGGAAGCGTTGGAGAAACATCCACATTGATTATTCTTATAAGTGCTGTCTTTCTAATGGTAAACGGAGTTGCAAGCTGGAGAATCATTCTGTCGGTCTTTGCCGGAGGTCTGGTTATGGGATTCGTTTTAAATCTCATTGCACCTTCGGGTGAAAGTTTTCTTGCATTGCCTGCATGGTATCATCCTGTGATGGGAGGGTTCGCTTTTGGTGCTGTTTTCATGGCAACCGATCCGGTATCGTCAGCTGCAACAGATACAGGTAAGTATATATATGGCTTCTCAATCGGCATGCTCGCCGTTATGGTAAGAGCCCTTAATCCCGCATACCCTGAAGGGATGATGCTTTCAATCCTTTTTATGAATGCCTTTGCGCCGCTTATTGACTACCTTGTTGTAAAAAGAAGTGTTCAGAGGAGGATGGCACGTGCGGCAGAATAAATTGTACTTATTTATCTTTATCATTGTTTTGTCTGCTATGTCGGCCTTTATACTTTCTTCAGCATCTATGATGTTTAGAGATATGCAGAAAAAAAACCGTGAAGCGGATATCAGGAAAAATATTCTTAAGGCTGTAGGAATAGGTATTTCCAAAACATGTAACAGCAGTCCTGATAAATGCTGTAATATCGAAGACTGTTATGCGAAAAATATCCGGGCTTTCCTTATCAATAGCAAATCAGTGAAAATACAAAAGAAAATTATACCTGAGTTTGTAGATCTTGAAAAAGAAATTTCCAAATCCGAGGATGAAAGGGTATATCCGGTCTTTACGAGAGTTAAAGACAATAAACTTATCGCACTGTGTATTCCGCTTGCCGGAAAGGGTTTATGGGGAAGCATACACGGATTCATGGCCCTTGAAAAAGATCTCAATACAATAAAAGGAATAACCTTCTACAGTCACAGTGAAACTCCGGGTCTCGGAGCTGAGATTGAAGAGAAGTGGTTTCTTGACGGTTTCAAAGGGAAAAAAATATTCAATGAAAAAGGAGAACTCATCTCGGTAAGTATCGTTAAAGGAAAGGTAATGAATCCGGATATAGATAAGCATCGCGTTGACGGAATCAGCGGAGCCACGCTTACATCTTCGGCTGTTCAGAATATAATGAAGAACTGTCTTTTTATATATGAACCATACATCAGAATGCTTTCAAAAGGGAGATAACGGATGGGCGAAAGAGAACCTTTGTTTTCAGCAAAAAATAAAATGATAATCAGGGAACCTCTTGGCAAAAATAATCCCATTACAATTCAGGTTCTTGGAATCTGTTCGGCGCTCGCGGTAACCAGCAAGCTTCGGCCTTCAATAGTCATGGGAATTGCTGTAATTACTGTTATGGCGTTCTCTGGTTTTACGGTTTCATTAATTAGAAATTTTATTCCTCCCCGTGTAAGGCTGATTGCCGAAATGACTGTAATTTCAACAATGGTCATCCTCGTTGATCAGATTCTGAAGGCTTATTTTTATCCTGTTTCAAAGGAGCTCTCAATATTTGTTGGTCTCATTATAACAAACTGCATAGTTCTTGGCCGGCTCGAGGCATATGCGATGGTCAACAGACCCTGGGAGTCTCTTCTTGATGCTCTTGGTAATGGGGCGGGTTATGCGCTGATAATTATTATCGTTGGTTTCTTTCGTGAACTCTTTGGAAGCGGATCTCTTCTGGGTGTCAGGATAGTTCCTGAGTTTTTTTATAATTCGGGATATCAAAATAACAGTTTCATGGTTCTGGCGCCGGGCGCATTCATTATTCTTGCATTGATAATATGGATTCAGAGAACAATAACCGGAGAGGTCGAGGAGGAGTGATATGGAGCTCATCAGCCTGGCGGTTAATTCAATATTCGTAAAGAACATACTCCTTGCCTATTTTTTGGGGATGTGTTCTTTCCTGGCATTATCCAGGAAGATTGAAACTGCAGCAGGACTCGGACTGGCCGTGATACTCGTGCTCACGTTAACTGCTCCTGCAAATTGGCTGATAAACCAGTTCGTGCTGAAAGAAGGTGCTCTCTCGTGGGCAGGAGACAGTTTTAAAGAAACAGATCTTCAGTTTATCACATACATCCTTTTTATTGCAGTGATAGCGGCAATGGTACAGATTCTGGAAATGTTAATCGAGAAATTATCGCCGCCATTGTATGCCAGTCTTGGAATATTTTTGCCTCTTATTACTGTTAACTGCGCTATCCTTGGAGTATCACTGTTTATGGTAGAAAGAACATACAGTCTTGCAGAAACAACGGTTTTCGGTTTTTCATCAGGAGTGGGATGGTTTCTTGCAATTGTACTTATGGCAGCAATAAGAAAAAAAATACAGTATTCCGATGTGCCTCATGCCTTACGGGGGCTTGGAATAACCATGGTGATAGCTGGACTTATGGCAATGTCATTCATGATATTCTCGGGGATTCAGGTGGGAAAATAGCCATGTTTATGGTAATAACAACAATAACGGTCAGCGTTGTGATTATTCTTCTTCTTACGGTTTTCATTCAGGTAGCCGAATGGAAACTGGTTATAAAGGGAGATGTGAGAATTCTTATAAACGGTGATGAAGACAGAGCCCTTGAAGTCGAAGCAGGCAGAACTCTTCTCGATACCCTGATGGTGGAAAAGATATATCTTCCTTCTGCATGCGGAGGGAAGGGAACATGCGGAACATGCTTGTGCCGCGTAACTTCAGGAGGGGGCGAACTTCTGCCTACTGAAAAGACACATATAAACAGAAAAATGGAAAGGCAGGATTACCGTCTTGCATGTCAGCTAAAGGTAAAGGAGAATATGAATATAATTGTGCCTGAAGAGGTTTTCTCTGTCAAAAGGCTCGAGTGTGAAGTTATTTCAAATGAAAATGTTGCTACATTTATAAAAGAGTTTGTATTGAAGCTTCCTCAGGGCGAAAACCTTGATTTCAAACCGGGCGGTTACATCCAGATTGAAATTCCTTCATACTCAATAGATTTCTCCAGAGATGTTGAGATTGGCAGAGAGTTTCTGGACGACTGGATGAAATTTGGGTTTCTCGATCTGAAGATGAAGAACTCCGATTATGCTGTAAGGGCATATTCAATGGCAAATTACCCTGATGAGGGTGATATCGTAATGCTGAATGTAAGGATTGCCACTCCCCCTTTTGACAGATCCTCCGGCAGACTTATGAATGTACCTGCCGGTGTGGGATCATCGTACATTTTCAGCAGAAAACCCGGAGACAGGGTGATGGTTTCCGGTCCGTATGGTGAATTTTTTATCAGAGATACCGCACGGGAGATGGTGTATATCGGTGGTGGCGCAGGAATGGCACCTCTTAGATCTCATATATTTCATCTTCTGAATACAATCAATACAGACAGAAAGGTGAGTTACTGGTATGGGGCCAGATCACTCCGTGAAGTTTTTTATGAAGATCATTTCAGGAGAATGGAAAGGGAGAACTCAAATTTTTCATTCAATCTTGCTCTGTCTGACCCTCTTCCTGCGGATAACTGGAAGGGATACACAGGATTTGTTCACGACGTGGTATATGAAAACTACCTTAAAAATCATCCTGAGCCTGAAGAGGTGGAATACTACCTCTGCGGCCCTCCTCTTATGCTGGATGCTGTCAAGAAAATGCTCTATGATCTTGGAGTTGAAAATGACATGATTCTTTATGACGAGTTCAGCTGACACAAGTTTTCTCTGTTGACATATATTTACTCTTATGTATTCTCGATAGTCTGTAATTAATATGGAGACAGTCAATGCTGTGGAAAAATCTACAAACAATTGTTTTTGATTGTCTCTGATAAATAATATTCGGCAGGGATTTATGGCAGATAACAGAAGTTTCAGTGAAAGAACAAACCTTTCGGGTGTAAGATCCACAGTTGATAAAATAAGGGAGGAAATAAGCAGGGTTATAGTAGGACAGTCCGAAATGATTGATCTGCTTATAGCTGCAATTCTGGCAAATGGACACGTGCTCCTTGAAGGTGTGCCTGGTATTGCGAAAACTCTCACCGCCAAGCTTCTGGCTAATTCAATGAAAACAGAGTTCTCACGTATCCAGTTTACACCCGACCTGATGCCCTCGGATATAATCGGGACATCAGTTTTCAATGAAAAGGCATCAGATTTTGAATTCAGAAAAGGGCCTTTGTTTTCGAGTATGATACTCATCGATGAAATAAACCGCGCGCCTGCCAAGACTCAATCAGCTCTCTTTGAGGCAATGGAAGAACGACAGATAACGGCAGACGGAACAACCTATAAAATGAAAGAACCTTTTATTGTAACAGCTACACAGAATCCTGTGGAATATGAGGGAACATACAGGTTGCCTGAAGCTCAGCTTGACCGTTTTCTTTTCAAGATAAAGATAGATTATCCATCAAAGGATGAAGAGCTGCTGATCCTTGATGGTTTTGACGGCAAAGATCCTGAAGCTGTTTATAAATCAGTAAGCGGAGTGGTTACTGCAAAGGAAATCGTAAAGGCGCAGAAGAGTGTGAGATCAGTACGCATTGACGAAAATCTCAAGATCTATATAACAGACATTGTACATTCCACCAGAAATAATTCATCACTTTACCTGGGAGGTTCTCCCCGGGCCTCTCTTGCAATCATGGATTCATCCAAGGCGTTGGCCGCAATGGAAGGACGGGATTTTGTAATACCCGAAGATATCAGAATGACTGTTTTCCCTGCGCTTCGGCATAGAATACTCCTTACTCCTGAAAAAGAGATGGAAGGAAGAAAACCGGAAGATATTATTAAAGAAATTCTCGAGAGTATCGAGGTGCCGAGATAGTGAAGTTTTTTAAAAAACTTTTCATTTCAGATCTATTCTTTACTGCCGGTTCGGTAATTACCCTTCTCTGTGTGCTCGGTTATTTTAGTGAACCTGTTTTTGCCATTGCAAGGGTAATGCTTTTTGTGTTTGTTTTTCTTTTCGTTCTGGATTATACGCTTTTGTTTTTTTCCAGGGGAGATCTCACCGCATCAAGGTTAATGTCAGAGAGGTTGTCGAATGGCGATGAAAATGAAATACTTCTGAGGTTTTCCAGTTCATATGCGTTCAGCCTGAGACTTCTGGTCATTGACGAGCTGCCGTTCAGGTTTCAGTACAGGAATTTCAATATCCGATGCAGTCTCAGGCCTGGAGGTTGTTCGGATCTTTCATACAGCCTTCGTCCTGTTGAAAGGGGAGAATATCATTTTGGTTCACTCCTCGCATACTCAAGGAGTCCGATTGGTCTTGTGGTGAGAAGATGGGATTTCGAAAAGGATTTCACAGCACGGGTTTATCCTTCAATTATCCAGATGAAAAAGTATGATTTCTTTGCGGTCTCAGACAGGCTTGTAGAGGTTGGTGTAAAAAAAATAAGGCCTGTTGGTCAGTCAATGGAGTTTGACCGTATCAGAAAGTATGTTTCAGGGGATGATTACAGAAAGATTAACTGGAAGGCAACAGCCAGAAGGCAGAAGCTTATGGTTAATCAGTTCAGGGATGAGCGCTCCCAGCATGTGTATTCCATTGTTGATATGGGGCGCGCGATGAAGATGCCATTTAACGGCATGTCTCTTCTGGATTACGCTGTGAATTCCACACTCGTATTGTCCAATGTTGCCATCAGGAAGGATGACCGGGCTGGATTGATTACATTCTCAAAGGATATAGAAAGCATAGTCCCCGCAGAAAGAAATTATTCGCATCTTTTCAGAATCCTTGAGACTCTTTACAATGCAAAGACCGATTTTCTCGAAGCCAATTATGAGCTGCTTGCAAAGATTGTAAGCACAAAACTAAGGCAAAGGAGTCTGGTGCTTCTTTATACTAATTTTGAATCACTTTCATCCCTTAAAAGAAACATCAGATTTCTCAGAATGATATCCGAGAAGCATTATCTGGTTGTAATATTTTTTGAAAACACCGGGATCAGGGATCTGCTTGATTCAAAAGCGGTTTCAGTTGAGGATGTGTATATAAAAACAGCTGCCGAGAAATTTGTATTTGAAAAAAGGCAGATTGTGAGAGAACTTGAAATGTATGGAATCAAATCCATACTGACAACTCCTGAGAATCTGACAATCAGTACAATAAATAAATATCTGGAACTTAAAGCAAGAGGAATAATATAATGCATACAATAAGGGTTCATACAGCACAGAACGTTGATATCGAGTATGCGGCAGCGAGTGTTGGTGACAGAATTCTTGCAGCATTGATTGATTATTTACTTATAGCCGGGCTGGCAATCGGAACTCTTATTCTTTCAACTTATATTATTGAAGATGTAATGATTGTTTTCTGGCTTCTTCTGGGGGCCGGAATAATTTTTTATGATCTCCTGTGCGAGGTTTCTATGGGGGGGCAGAGCTTCGGAAAGAAGGCCATGAAAATTAAGGTTGTTATGCTGGACGGATCACAGCCCCGAATCGGAAACTATCTCTTAAGGTGGGTTCTTCGCCTTGTGGATGTAACCATGTTTTCCGGAGGAGTTGCAGTTGTTACGATTCTCATTAACGGCAGAGGGCAGAGAATTGGGGATATTGCGGCAGGAACATCTGTTGTGAAACTCAAAGAGGCATTTTCCCTGGATGACACAATTTTTGTTAACCTTGATGAAGATTATAGCCCGGTTTTTACAGAAGCGAAAAATCTCGATGAGAAAACCATATCTGTTGTGAGGGAGGTTCTTATCTTTCACAATGAAAACAGGGGTGTTCAGTCAGGCAGGGCTGTTCTGGAAAGGCTCAAGGCTAAGCTTGAAGAAAAGATGGCTCAGGTATCCTCTCTTGAACCGCATGAATTTCTTGAAACAGTGTTGAAGGATTATAATTATTATCATGGTAATATTTCTTAGAACATAAAGCTGTTTCAGTTTACGGCTCTCTTCATCCTGCTGGCTTGCTCTTTTTTTCTTGTCTTTTCTTTGCAAAGACTTTTAATATGTGATGTGAATGTTTTGCCTGTTTTTATTGTCGTTATTTTGGTTATGCAGACATATCAGATACCGGAGATTAATATGAAGAAAATTATTGCTGTATTGTTTTTCCTCCTCAGTGTATCAGACCTTTTTGCTGTTCAGCTTAAATGGGATATCCCCAAAGGTAACCGTCTTGAAATAGTGAGGACAGCTTCAGTAATAAAACTCATTAATTCCAGAGTGAACTCGAGATATGATGAAAGGAATATTATTGATCTGACATGCGTGTCAAGGGAGAAGGGAGGAAGCCGGGTAGAAGGTGTTTTTTCTGTATATGAAAGAGGTTATGGAGAAGATATCTTTCTTCAGAAGGCCCAGTATGAAACATCATTTTTTGTTGAAAGCAGTGGAAAATTTCATGTGCCTGCAAAGTTCTATATGCCTAATCTGCGCAACATTCCTTCTTTCCCTGATGGAAGAGATCTTAAGGAAGGCGATAAGTGGACTGCAACCGGTGAACTTGTTCTGAATAATTTTTCCAGGCCGTTCAAGCTGATGTTTCCGGTTAATTATACACTGGTTTCTGTAAAACAAAACGGTAATAAATCCACTGCTGTAATCAGTTATAATTTTATAATAGATAAAAGGATTGCGGGCCGGGGGATTCCCCGTGATTTTCCTGCAAAAATATACGGACAGAATGTCGGTAATATTTACTGGAATATTTCTGAAAACAGCCCGGTTGGCATCAAGGACAGTTACAGGATTCTTTTCGGTTTTCTTACGGGCAATTACAGAGTCGATACTGTCGAGTTTAAGATGAATATTGAAAGTGTGCCAAGGATGTACGGCAGCCTTCAGGAAGATGAAAGG
Organism: uncultured Leptospirales bacterium; assembly: GCA_964512685.1. Lineage (GTDB taxonomy): Bacteria > Spirochaetota > UBA4802 > UBA4802 > UBA5550 > CAZEJW01. The sequence continues at coordinate 10,157 of CAZEJW010000017.1, forward strand.
GAAAAGGCAAAGGAGGAAATGAAAAAAGCTCTTCCTGAAAACAGCGGAATCGATGTCGATCTTGATAAAAGGGGACTCGTGCTGAGACTCGGAGAGATACTCTTTGATTTTGATTCTCACACTTTGAAGAATGAAGCCCGCAGTAATCTGAATTCAGCGATTGATGTAATCAAGAAGAAATATCCTGACAGAGAACTTATCATAGAAGGCCATACAGACAATATTGGACGAAAAGAATATAATAAATCACTTTCAGAAAAGAGAGCCAGAACCGTTGCTGAATACCTCAAGCAAAAGGCAGGACATGACAAACTTTCTTACAGGGGATACGGTGATGAAAAACCGATCGAAGACAATTCAACGAAAGAGGGACGAAAAAAAAACAGGCGTGTTGAGGTAATCATAAAACTGAAATAAAATCTGTGATTTTAGTCATTGACAGGAAATTATCCTTTTTTAGTATTGAAGTTGAACGACATTCAGTTTTCCTCACTCAGTTCTCCGCGAACAGACTGAAAGCCAGTTTCATCAATACAATACGCTAAAGGATGGAATTATGTTCTGGGAAAAAGAGATTGAAATTATTGACCGTAATTCACTTGAAAAATTACAGATTGAAAGACTGCAAAAGGCTCTTGCTTCGGCAGCCACAACCCCTTATTACAAAAAGGTGTTCAAAGACAATAATGTTGATGTAACGAAGGTAACGACTCTCGAACATTTGAGAGATCTTCCTTTTACAACAAAAAATGACCTGAGGCTCAGTTATCCGGATGGAATGGTCCCTGTTGACAGAAGTGAAATCGTAAGACTTCATGCCTCATCCGGTACTACCGGAAAATCGACAGTAATTTTTTATACAGACAGGGATATAACGGCGTGGGCAGAACTCGTTGCAAGGGGAATGGTTGCAACAGGTATAACCAGGGATGATGTCTTTCAGAATATGATGGGATACGGTCTGTTTACAGGCGGGCTTGGATTTCACTATGGAGCTGAAAAAATTGGTACAATGGTTATCCCGTCTTCCACTGGTAACAGTCTGAAACAGATTCAGCTTATGCAGGATTTCAATACAACAGTTATACATATTACTCCAAGTTATGCTCTGCACCTTGTTCAGGTAGTGGAGGAGCAGGGGATTGATCCGCATTCTCTGGATGTAAGATCTGCATTTCTCGGGGCAGAGCCATACTCAGAGGGTGTAAAGAACAAGATCGAAGAACAGTGGGGAGTCAAGGCATTCAATTCATATGGCATGTCGGAGATGAATGGCCCGGGTGTGGCTTTTGAGTGTGTGCATGCATGCGGGATGCATCTCTGGGAGGATTTTTATATTCCTGAGATAATTAACCCTGAAACAGGAGAGAACCTTCCTGATGGAGAAGAAGGAGAGCTCGTTCTTACTCATATAAACAGAGAGGCAATGCCGATTATAAGATACAGAACACGTGATCTCACAAGAATAATCCCTGAACCATGCGCCTGTGGAAGAACACACAGAAGAATCGACAGGATCAAGGGCCGCAGTGATGATATGATGATCGTTGGCGGTGTAAATGTGTTTCCTTCTCAGATAGAGACCGTTCTTATGAAGATTCCGGAGGTCGGAAATAACTATCAGATTGTTCTGGACAGGGAAAACAACCTGGACAGGCTTCATGTAAGGGTTGAGCTTTATTCCAAAATGTTCGATGGTGATATGGATGCACTGAAGAAGCTGAACCAGAAGATAGTAAATGAACTCAGGGCGCTTATTGTGGTAAACCCGAGAGTTGAATTACTCGAGCAGGGCTCTCTCCCTCCAAGTGAAGGCAAGGCCAAGCGCGTTATAGATAACAGAGAAATTTAACATATAAGAGAGGTATGATATGCCACATCAGGTATCAGTTTTTGCAGAGAACAAACCGGGCAAGATAAACAGAATCACTGAGATTCTGGAAGAAAAAAAAGTAAATATAAGGGCCATAACAATATCTGATTCAGGAGATTATGGAATTATAAAACTCATTCTTGATAAACCCTCTGAGGGCTGTGAGGCACTGAAGGGAGCGGGAGTAGCCGCAACTCTCAAGAACATTGTTGCTGTAAAGATCAGTGATTCACCTGGCGGTCTTCACAAAGCTTCAAATGTCCTTGCGGATAATGGTGTCAATGTCGAGGATGCATGCGGTTTTACCATAAGAGAGGGCAATGAAGCAGTTTTTGTTTTTCAGGTTCAGGATGTTAAAGGAACTGAAAAAATTCTCTC
>CAZEJW010000017.1:12507-42161 GCA_964512685.1 uncultured Leptospirales bacterium
AGAAGTATATATCTGCTGTTATATGGATCAGGAGTTTCATCCGGTATTGATGAAATTCCTGATCTAATCGCATCTGGCAATGTTATTTGCAAGCTGACTGTCAACCTTCCTTGCTGTTTTTTCTTTTTCGGGTAATTAACCATGCCGGTATTTACTGAAAAACTTTAAATAAAAGACCTCCGGTAGTCATCAATTTTCTGTTTTATTCGCATGCTTTGTATTGATTTTCATCCCCTTTTCATTTTATCAATTACAGAAAACTGAATCAGACCTTATCATTTACCGCACATTCACCCGAATGACCACAGCCAATTACTCCTTATGCCCATCGTTTTCAGCTCTTTGGCGATAGATATTTAAGGCATAGGTTTTACTGCTAAACCAAATATTCAAAATAAAAAAATCTCATAAGGAGGTTCTTTGTGGCTAGGAAATTCAAAGATATTTTGCAGGAATCCGGTCAGGAACTCGAGTTTCAGTATGGAGGAAAAGCTCCACAGGAAATGGTTGACCGTGAAATGAAATGGGAACCGCATGAGAGAATCAAGAAGTTAAAAGATATATATATGGATTCTCTCTCATCGACAAACAATGAGTTCCCTTACTGGTATACCAGAGAATATTTCAAACATGACAATGAAATTCCCGTTGTTCGAAGAGCCAGAGCTCTGAAGTGTGCTTTCTCTCATCTTACTCCGGTAATATTCCCGGGTGAACTCCTGACTATGAGAAAGGGATCTTTTTTCAGAGCCTCTTTCCCTATGCCATGGCTTTCAGAAGGTTTTTATATGGCAAATGAATCTGCATTTTACCAGGAAGCTCTTGAAAGAGGATCCGCCAGTGTGGATGAACATTCCAATTTTGGTCAGGGCGGGGGAAATGTGCCGGAAAGTTTCGGTAAAGTCGTTTCTATTGCCGGTAAATTCGGGATGAGGCAGGAAGAAATTCCAATAATGCTCGAACTCGCAAAAAAATGGGAAGGCAAGTCTGTTGACGATCTGGGACATAAGTATGAGCAGATGGTTCCGGATTATGAAGTCAAAGAAGCGATTATGCGTACTGTTGTATGTATGTTTGATTCAGGTTTTACTTTGCCACAGGGAAGAGAGGTAATCAATTATTACTATCCTCTGGAATATGGATTCGAAGGCATAAAGGAAATTGCCCGCGAAAAGAAAAACGAAGTGGCTGGTAAAGCAGATGGCGACGGAATGGTAGGTATGAACAGGCTTTATAATTATGAAGCAGTTATTCTTGTTATCGAAGGAATACAAAAGTGGATTAATAATTATGCCAGGCATGCGGAGTGGCTTGCTGAAAGAGAAAAAGACGAAACTCAGAAGAAAGAATACAAAGAGATTGCAGAAAGGCTTCTCTGGATCGAAAAGAATCCTCCGAGAACTTTTATTGAAGCCTTCCAGATGATAGAAACTGTTCATCTCGCTGTTCTGAATGAAGACGCGATTTCAGGTATGTCTCCTGGAAGAATCGGCCAGGTTCTTTATCCATATTTTGAGCAGGATATAGAAGCAGGCAGAATTACAGAGGATGAGGTTCTTGAACTTCTCGAGCAGGACAGGGTAATCAAGACATCGATAGACTGTTTTGCCTCTGTAGGGGTCGTTGGCGGTGTTCTTTCAGGTAACACTTTCAATACGCTTTCAATAGGAGGTCTTAACAAGGAAGGCAAAACTGCAGTCAACCGTCTTGAGTATATTATTCTCAAGGCAGGCGGAACAAACGCAATGCCTCAGTCTACAATTGCTCTTCATTATGATGAAACTATCCCGGATGATTTTCTCGGGCTTGCAGCTGACGTAATCAAAACCGGAAGCGGTTATCCTGCATTCATGAATAACAGGTCTGCTCAGGAATTTATGATGAGACATTATGGGCATGAAGGAATGGATATAGAAGACGCAAGAGCATGGTCGATAGGAGGATGCCTTGAATCCTCTCCCGGATGCTGGAAGCCTCTTCATCTGAACGGTAAGGAATACTGGATTCCCGGAGGATGCGGACAGCCTACTTCAGTTGGTGTTCACTTTGTTTCGATGCCCAAAGTTCTTGAACTCGTTCTTACAAATGGTGTAGACAAGAGAACCGGAATCAAGGTTTTTGAGCCTCATGATAAAAAACTCGAAACATTTGAAGAACTTTTCGAGCAGTTTAAAACATACTGGGATAAAGCTGTGGATGTTCTTGCCCTGTGTAATAATATTCAGCATGATGTCTGGAGAAAGAACAATATGGGAGTTTTCAGTTCTCTTCTCAAACCGGACTGCCTCGATACAGGACATCTTATCAATGAACTTGGTTACCGTTATAATGCCACATTCAATGTCGAAAGTGCAGGTAACGTTACATGCATAAACAGCCTGGCAGCTTTGAAAAAACTTGTCTATGATGATAAAAAATATTCTCTTGATGAGCTGATGGATGGAATTCTGAACAACTTCGGATTCAAAACCGCTCATGAAATAGGCAGTTTCTCACTCGCGGACCAGGAAAAACGTGATGATGCTTCGGACAAGTATGAAAAAATGCATTTTGACTGTCTCAATACTCCCAAGTACGGGAATGATGACAAATATGTAGATAACATTCTTCTTGATTGGGAAAACTGGTTCTGCCCTCATTGCGAAACTGTTGAATCTCTCTATGGTGAACCAATGTATTCATGTCAGATTTCAGTATCAACACATGGCGCTATGGGTTCTGCAAGTCTGGCTTCAGCAGACGGAAGACTTCAGGGAACAACATTTGCAGACGCTTCACTGTCCGCATATCCGGGAACAGATAAGAGCGGTCCTTTTGCACTGATGAATTCTGCGGCAATCTGGGATCACTCCATGTCTCAAAATTCTCAGCTCAATATCAAAATTCACCCTTCAGCCATCAACGGCAAAGAAGGCGGGAAAAAACTCATTGATATGGTTAGAGCATACATGAGAAAAGGCGGATTCCACGTGCAGTTTAATATTGTTGATTCAAAAGTTCTGAAAGATGCGCAGGATAATCCTCAAAACTATAGAGACCTGATGGTGAGAGTTGCAGGATTTACTCAGTACTGGGTAGAAATCGGCAAACAGGTTCAGGATGAACTCATTGCCAGAACAGAATATGAAAGTCTTTAATAACTATTCAGGAGGAAAATGAAAATGGCTATGGAAGAAAAAATATATAAAAACAGTCTTAACTACATCCCCATTGATGTTGCAAAAGGTATAGATCGTGCTACCGGAGCGAGAGTCAATGCGGATGATGTAGATCCAAACTATGAAAGAATGCCTAAATGTATGCATTGTAAAAAATTCACTGAAGACAAAGAAAAAATCGGATTAGGAACATGCAATAACACACAGACTGGTGAAGCTTGGATCGCTTATCCGGATATGAATGCAACCACATGCGACGGTTATGTGGAAGGCTGATCTTTAGATTTGACTGTTTTCCCGCAGGGAAGGGTTAACCCTTCCCTGCTTTTAAAAGAATAAATGAATGTCTGGTAATCATACTGATTTAATCAGCAGGTTACAATTTCAAATTGGAGAAATTCAAATGAACGTTAAACCGGAGAATGGAAATATAGACAGCAAAGCCAGGATTTACGGACGTCTGGTTGTATTCGCTTCATGGCTTGCGGTCTTTGGTCTGTTTGGATACAGGGCGACTTTTGCGATGTTGAAAGGCCCCATGAGTCTTGACCTGGGCTGGTCACAGGCGCAGGTAACGCTTGGGTATTCGTTGATGATGACAATATATGCTGTTACTGCATATTTTGCCGGAATGATACTCGATAAATGGGGTACAAAGCCTGTTTATGCAATAGCAGCAGTTTTTGGTGGGCTGGGTTTTTATCTCACGAGTCTGATCAGCACTCAGATCGCGTATCTTTTTACTTTCGGTATTCTCGCGGGAATCGCCACAGGTATGTTGTGGGTAACTTCAACTGTATCGGTCAGAAAATGGTATGAAGGTAAAACTTATGCGACTATGTGGGGATTCGCGTTCGCTGGCGGGCCAATGGCTCAATGGATTCTTGCAGAGGTTGTCAGCGCAAATATGGCCGGACAGGGAAATGGCGCATGGCGTTCTACAATGCAGGTGCTCGCTGTAATAATATTTGTGCTGCTTGCAATTGCTGTAATAGTCGCTAAGAGAAATCCTGAAGACTACAATATGAAAGCTTTTGGTTCCATGCCTGCGGCAGAAGGAGCACCGGCTCAGGAAACAGTCTGGACAATGAAAGAAGCATATTCCAAATATGCAATTTGGGCGGCTATACTTACATTCCTTACCAGTATGATGGCGGAATTTCTTATCTGGACACAGGTTGTCAGTTATTGGACACAGGATAAAGGCTGGTCATCTATTGATGCGATAAATGTATATAAGATTATCGGAATTGTTGGAATCTTCAGTATGCCCATTATGGGAAAGGTTGCAGACAAGGTTGTTGGCGCAACAGGAAATGAACCATTGGGAAGAAAGATTATGCTGATAGTTGGCCCGTCAACGGGAGTTGTCGCATGTTTGTTTCTTTTGAACAGTGGTTCAACTGTAGGAGCAATGGCATATATTGCGGCTGCTATTTTTGCAATCTACTGGGCAATCGTTCCAGGTGGTGTAGTAGGGTACACCGGGGCAATTTACGGAAGGATGACCCTTGGAAAAATATGGGGACTGGCAACACTTATAGTAATGGGTATAGGCCCCTTCCTTGGGTCTTTCATTGGAGGATGGTTGAAGGATTTTACAGGTTCTTATCAGTATTCAATTTACTATGCTCTTGGCTCGTTTATTGTTTCAATAATACTGGCATGCACACTTCCTCTTAAAGCGGAAAAGAATTAAATAAATATTTAAGAGTCTCCGGGGATTCCTCCCTGGAGACTCTTCCAAGGATTGCTGTTATGAATCAACCCGAAAAATCAAAATTCAAAGCAGAAAGAGAAAGTGAGGGGCTCATATTCTCAATACAATCTCACTCAGTCCATGATGGCCCAGGAACAAGAACGACAGTTTTTCTGAATGGGTGCCCTTTAAAATGTCTGTGGTGTTCAAATCCGGAAGGTCTGCATGTAAAGCCTGTGCTTATGCACAGTTCGGTAAAATGCAAAAAATGCGGTAAGTGTATTCAGGCATGCACTAAAGAGGCAGTTAAAGTTGGCAATGACCTGACGCTTGAATTTGACAGGTCTGTTTGTGATAAATGTATAACTTTTGAATGTGTTGAAGTATGCCTGAATGAAGGTAATTCAATGTCCGGAGAATATTATACTGTTGAAAAATTAATGGAAAAATTTCAGAGAGATCGTCATTTCTGGGGAGACAGAGGAGGCGTGACCTTCAGTGGAGGAGAACCTCTGCTGCAGAAGGATTTTATACTCAATTTATTAAAGAGATGCTCTGATTCATATATACATACATGTATTGAAACAACAGCCTGTGTGGCGACAGAGTACTGGATGGAAGTAATCAAAAATGTAGACTGGATTTTTGCTGATATAAAACATTTCGATTCTCAAAAACATAAAGAATTCTGCGGTGTCGGCAATGAGCTTATATTGAAAAACCTGAAGACTCTTGGTGAAGCTGACTGGTGGGATGGTTTTATTGTTGTCAGAATACCAATCGTGCCGGGCTATAATGATGATGAAGATAACATCAGAAAAACTGCACAGTTCGTAAAAAAAATCGGATTTGAAGTAATTAACATTTTGCCTTTCCACAGGCTTGGAGAATCAAAGTACAGACAGCTTGGGCGTGTATATAAATGTTCTGAAATGCTTTCGCCTTCGGCTGATCATATGAACAAAGTAAAAACGTTAATTGAAAGCGAAGGCCTTATATGTTTTGTCGGGCACGAAACACCATTTTAGTAAGATGGGCGTTCCCATTTCGGGAGTATAATATTCTGCTGAATACAGTGTTGTACATGATCATTGCTCCGTCCTTCTGAAAATTCATATGCCAAAAGATACTTTGCTTTATAAAATGTAGAGTGTCTTTTGGCAAAAAAATATTTCATTGATTGATGATTATATTTCTCTGCTGTCAATTATTCTTTTTTGTTTACCTTCACCGCAGTTTAGGATTGAACCAGGCTCGAGAAATTCAATTTGCGGTCGGATCATAATAATTGCTCTCAATTTGTCTGTGATTTCTCGTTCAAGATTTTTGAGGGTTTTTATATCTCCCTGGAAAAGTTTAGAATAAAGCTCAATCTGTATGTGCATTTTGTCGAGGCCCTTGTCTCTGTTCAGAATGATTCTGTAATTATTGCCAACCTCCGGAATGTTCATTATCACAGATTCTATCTGTGATGGGAAAATATTGACTCCCCCAATAATCATGATATCATCTGTTCTGGCTTTTATTCGGTCTATTCTTCTGTGGGTTCTGCCGCATGCGCACTGTTCGGGGATGATTCTGGTCAGATCCTTTGTTCTGTATCTCAATAGTGGCATTGCTTCTCTGTTTATGTGAGTCAAAACGAGTTCACCCTCCTCTCCGTCAGAGAGGTTCTCTCCTGTTTCAGGGTCGATGATTTCGATTATATAGTAATCTTCTGCAACGTGCATGCCGGTTTTTTGAAAGCATTCCATTGATACACCTGGACCGTTCATCTCAGAAAGGCCGTAGGAATTATAGGCATCAATACCCCACTGTTCTTCGAGTTTTTGTTTAGTCTCTATGGAATACGGTTCGGCTCCAAAATAGGCTTTTTTTACTTCAAGGTCATGGGGATTCACGCCAGTTTCATTCATTACTTCAATGAGGTGAAGCGCATAGCTGGGTGTTATGTGTATAATGGAGGTCTGGAAGTCCTGCATCAGCTGAATCTGTTTTAAACTGTTTCCTGTTGATGATGGAATGATTCTGCAGCCCAGTCTTTCGGCTCCGTAATGTAATCCAAGCCCACCTGTAAAAAGTCCATAGGCCAGCATGTTTTGAAAGGTATCTTCCCTTCTGGCTCCGGTACTGTAGATAGCCCTTGCAACCTGTATTGACCAGTTTGTGATATCATTTTGCGTATAGAATATTACTGTTGGTTTTCCTGTAGTACCGGATGAGGCATGGAGTCTCACAATATCTTTTTTTGGCAGAGCTCTCATGCCATCAGGATAGCTCTGCCTTAGATCGTCTTTGGTTGTAAAGGGGAGGTCCTGGAGGTAATCAATGGAATTTATTCGGGATATATCTATCTTGTTTTTTTTAAACTGTTCCTGATAAAACGGAGTGCGGGATGCGGATTCAAGTGCGCAGGTCAGTCTCAGGTTCTGTAATTTTATTATGTCCTGTCTGGACATCGTTTCAATTTCTTTCTGGTAGAACATATTGTACTCCGTTATTCTCTTTTTAAGAAAAAACCTCCTGGATTAATGTTAACAATAATTTCCATTGTTAAAGCTTTTCTTTATCTGTGATGAGAGTGAATGTCGGTTCAAAGAGAAGAGGTTATTGTTCCCCTTCCGGGTTAAATTTAAAATTTTTATTTAATAAAAGCATACTATTTTTTGGTCAATATTTATCAAGTCATTTTTGCGGTAAAATTATCAGGGAGTGAATGCGTTGTGTGTTTTTTTAAGCTGTGGTTTCGAGGTTTAAAGGTTTGTCTTTATACTGTTCTTTACACAATATTTTTTTTGAACAATAGAGTGTCGATGATTGCTGTTTATTAAGTAAACAGAAAAACAGAGACAGTTTAAAAAAAGTCTTGTATTAATAGTGCGGTTTTTCAAAATATAACCATCACAGAGAATAAACAGTTGAATAAAATCAAGGAACGGATTGGATAATGGCACAAAGAGAATTTGATTTCAAAAATTTGATGAAATCTGATTATGCAATGTGTATTCTTGATGGTTTTTTCCGAATAACTGATTTTAGCCTGTCTTTTATCGAAATTCTTGATCTTCCGAATGCTTCCTTGATAGGTGAAGATTTCCTGGAATTGATCAGCCCCTTCGGAATATCAACCGGTTGCGAAATGAAGCCGCCACTGGAAACCATTAATCTCTCAATAGACGGTCCTTATGGTAATGTAAGAAAAGTCACGGTGGTATTGATTTATCAACAGTTAAGTGATACTTATATCGCAGTTATCCCCGATAGCCCTTGTCAGGCCGACATTCTCAATAATCCCGGAACAAAAGAGTTTTTCCTTATTTCTGTTTTTGAAAATACAGAGATTGGTTTTGGACTTTTTGACAACAGGGGTATTGTAAGATATTTGAATAACCACCTTTGTGATTTGATAGGTTATTCAAGGAAAGAATTATCCGGGTGCGATATATGTCAGTTTGCTGTTGAACCGTCAGGTGTGGGCTGGTTCAGAAGTCTTGAAAACAGAAAGATTTCAGAAATTAATCTTGTAGAAGTTCAATTATACTCGAAGAAAAATGAATTGTATCTTATTGCCGCCCCCCAGCTTCTTCCTGATGAAAATGGTTTTATCACCGGCGGTTATTTTGTCGTCAATGACATAACGCGAATAAAGAATCATGAACAGACAGTCACTCTTTCTGAAGAAAAGTATTCCAAGGCATTTTTTGCGAATCCCGCTCCATGTACAATATCCACTATTGATGAAGGCCGATTTATAGAAGTAAACAAGAGTTTTGGTAATCTTGTGGGCTATGAGCCTCTTGACCTTATTGGGCATTATGTATGGGAACTGGGGCTTTTTCTGCGGTGGGAAGATCGTCAAAAGATGGTAATAAAACTGAAACAGAACGGATCGCTGCAGGGCTATGAAATAAAGCTGAAATCAAAAACAAATGGTATCAGAATATTTTCCTGTTCAGCAGAAATAATCGAGCTTCAGGGTCTTAAATGTATGGTATGGGTTGCGTATGACGTTACTGAAATGATTAATTTTGAAAAGGAAATGCTGAAAAAAACTGAGCGCGAAAGGTATCGGCTTGGTCAGTATCTTCATGATGACCTAGGGCAGTTCCTTGTCGGAATAGACTCAATTTGCACCCTTCTTGCCAGAAAAATGAAAGAAGATGATAATCCCCTGCTCTCTCTGGTTACAGAGATGCGTCATTACATAAAAGAGGCAACCGACAGCTCAAGGAGAACTGCACATGGGCTGTGTCCTGTCAATCTTGATGAAAACGGTCTTTGCTCCGGAATTAAAAATATGCTGAATAAGAAATCCCAGATTTTCAAATTTGAACACAAGTTCAATGAAGAGACCGATATCGTTATTTATAACAGCAATATGTCAATAAATATGTATTATATCGTTCAGGAGGCGGTAAATAACGCTATAAAGCATGGCAAAGCCCAGGGGGTGGAAGTGACATTCAAGACAGATACCAAGAATATAATATTAACAATTGCAGATAACGGATCAGGATTTTCTGTCAAAGACAGGCCCGCTGCCGGTGGTATTGGAATTGATCAGATGAAATACAGAACAAGAGCTATCGGAGGATTGCTTAATATCTGCAGTGAGCCGGGGAAAGGTACAATAGTAACATTGAAAATACCAAGAAAGCTCAACAGGGTGACAGATAGAGACTGGAATAAAACTGTTTTTACTGAGAGGGATTTATGAAGGACAGTATTAACAAAAATATAAATATTCTGATTGTTGACGACCATCCTGTATTCAGGAAAGGACTTATTCATCTGATCAATGATGAAGATGCAAAATATATATGCAGTGAAGCCGAAGATGTTTTTACTGCTATTCAGATGTTCAGAAACAAAAGGCCGGACATGGTGATTGTTGATCTCAGTCTCAAAGACAGCAGCGGATTTGAACTGATTAAGTATATTTCTGACCATGAGAAGTCATTCCCGATTTTGGTCGTCTCTATGCATGATGAAATTTTATATGCAGAAAGATCTTTCAAGGCCGGAGCCAGGGGATATATAATGAAGCAGGAAATGCCTGATAACATCGGAAGTGCGATTCGTAAAGTTATTACAGGGAATATCTATCTGAGTGAGAAGATGAATAATAAACTTGTTGCGGATATGTTCAATAAAACAAATGAAAAGCAAACTGAAGAACCTTCCGTAGAAGATGAGGAATTTGATCCTACAAGATATCTCACAGACAGGGAGCTTGAGATATTCAGTCTGCTTGGGAAGGGGTTCAAGAGGAAGCAGATATCTGAAAAATTAAATTTAAATGTAAATACTGTGGGCACTTACAGGGAAAGGATAAAGGAAAAACTCAATCTTGAAACATCTTCAGAGATGACAGCTCTTGCGATTCTATGGGTTAAGGGTTTGAAAAAAAACAGTATTTCCGGGGATATGGAAATAAAATTGAAAACAAATTCCCTGCAGTAAAACGAAGGTGTTCTTGATTGAATGCTCTCCTGCCGGTTTTGTTTTATTTCTGCTTGACGAAGGTCATGTTTTGTGATATATTATTTTAGAATATATTAAAATTCTTGACGCGGAGGCACTATGGAAAATTTGACAAAAGATTCTTTCAGGCAGAAGGTGTTTGATTACGAAGCAAATAAGGAATGGAAATTCGAGGGGAGTCTTCCCGTTATTATAGATTTCTATGCTGATTGGTGTGGTCCCTGTAAAATGGTTGGGCCGATTCTCGAGGAATTATCGGAAGAGTATAAAGGCAAGATAGACATTTATAAGGTCAATACAGAGGAAGAGCAGGAGCTTGCAGGAGCTTTTGGAATCAGTTCAATACCGGCGTTGCTTTTTATCCCTCTGAATGAAAAGCCGCAGATGGCAAACGGAGCTCTTCCAAAGCAGACCTTTAAAGAAATAATCAGGGATGTTCTCGGTGTTGAGAACTGACGGTCGCTGGCCTTGCAAAAGGCCAGTATAATATATTTCCTGCTATTTTATGTTGTTGACACAACACTGCTGTTCTGCCAGAATCATCAGTTATATCTGAAAGGCTATGTTCAAAAAAATTTCTTGACTGATTTTACAATTTAATTTTTATCAGACTTTGATATTCCTTTTCATTCTGATCCCGGCTAAATCAGAGTTAAGAATCTTTCAGGTTCACGATCGAACCATTACAATACATATTTAAGGAGAATTTAATGTCAAAAGAAAAGATTTTCTGTTCGAATTGCCAGCATTGTATAGTGATCAGGCAATATGAATCAGAACCTGACAGGTATGTACTCAGAGTCAAATGCCTGAAAAAGAAGTGGGTAAAAAGATCAGGCGAAGAAAAACTCTATAAATACTTTACAGTTGCAAGAAGAATTATGGATGAGTGTGAGTATTATGCTGAATCAGGCGAACTCTTTCCTTATATAAAGAATCTTCGAAAAGAATTACCAATTAAAGACGAGATATATTCAACCAGGGAAAGCTGATCATGTTTTTTACTTTTAAAGGCGGTATCCATCCGCCTGAGAGGAAAGAAATAACAGAAGAAAAGGAATTTACAAATCTCTCTGTGCCCAGAATGTGTTATGTTCCGCTTCTTCAGCATATTGGTGCCCCGGCTGAAGCCGTTGTAGAGATTGGTGATCACGTAGAAGAGGGTCAGCTTATTGCTGAGGCAAAGGGTCTGATCAGTTCAAACGTTCATGCTCCCGTCCCAGGGAAAGTAGTTGATATTGTTGACCATATGACTCTTTTCGAGTGGCAGAAAACTATAGTTATTGAAGCTGAAGGCGCTTTCACTGCATCAGCAGGACCCGGTCAGAATACTGACTGGGAATCCGTGCATGCCGCTGATATACTCGAAAAGATACGTGATGCAGGAATTGTGGGGCTGGGCGGAGCTGCATTTCCGACAGCAGTCAAGCTGTCTCCTCCCCCCGGGAAAGAGATCGATGTTCTGGTTGTCAATGGTGCGGAATGTGAGCCTTACCTTACTGTTGATGATATGCTGATGAAGACATATCCCGGGGATATCATCGAGGGTATAAGGATCGCCTTAAAGGTTCTTGGGATAAAGAAAGCTGTTATAGGAATAGAAGATAACAAGAAAACTGCTGCTTCCCGGATGAACGAAGCCCTGGCAAAAATTAAACCTGATGAAAATATTACAGTCAAAACTCTCAGGACCAAGTATCCCCAGGGAGCAGAGAAGCAGTTAATATACAGTCTTCTGAAAAGAGTGGTTCCTTCCGGTTCACTTCCAATGGATGTTGGGGTGGTGGTTCAGAATGTCGGAACACTCTATGCTGTCAAAGAAGCCGTGGTTTCAGGAAAATCCCTTTTTGAGAGATATGTTACAGTTTCAGGGGAAATGATAAATAAACCCGGAAATTACAAGGTCAGGATAGGAACCAGGATACAGGATATTATCGAAGAGTGCGGTGGACTCAAGGGAGATCCATCCAAGGTTGTAATTGGCGGGCCAATGTGTGGTGTGGCAGTGCATACAATGGAGATTCCTGTAATTAAGGGTACATCTGGGATATTGTTTCTCTCTGAAGAAGAGATAGGACGTGGTGATTACACTGTCTGTATTCGCTGTGGTAAATGTGTTGCAGCATGTCCTGTGGGTCTGCTGCCTTGTGAAATAGGCAGTGCTGTAGAAAAAAACAGATATAAACTTGCTGCTGAGTATGATCCCATGGATTGTATCATGTGCGGATCATGTGCATATTGCTGTCCTGCCAACAGGCCTCTGAGTCATTTTATAAGACTGGCCAGAGAACGCATGCCAGAAAAATAAAAAATAGTCGGTGATGTTATGGTTGATAATGTAGATAAAAATGGTTCTTCTGAAAAAAAGGAAGAGGTCGGTTCTATTCTTCGCCTCTCCAGCGCTCCGCATTTAAAGACAAAAGATAGTGTAACCAGCATAATGTGGATGGTTGTACTCGCACTCATGCCTGCAACAGTATATTCGGTATATATTTTTGGAATCAATGCTTTGATATTGCTTGCTGCCTCTGTTGGGGCGTCTGTTGCAGGAGAAGCTGCCTACCAGTATCTGATGAAAAAGCCTGTTACAGTAAAGGATGGTTCTGCTGTGATAACAGGGCTTTTGGTTGCAATGAATGTTCCCCCGCTTGCTCCTGTATGGATTGTGGTTATCGGTTCTTTCTTTGCGGTTATTATAGTTAAGCAGCTTTTTGGTGGCCTTGGTTTTAATATATTCAATCCTGCCCTTGCTGCAAGGGCATTTCTGATGGCTTCATGGCCTGTTCACATGACTACAAACTGGTATAAATTTGGCGGAGTCAGTGTTCTTACAGACAATATCAAGGGACTTGAAAGTCTTCCTCCTGAGATAGTAGATATTGTAAGCCGGGCAACACCTCTTACTTTGATAAAAGAGGCTCCTCGTCTCCTTGGCCAGTCTTCTGTGTGCGGAACAAGACTTGAAGATGTTCTTTTTTCGACAGATATGCTGAAATCACTTTTTGTTGGAAATGTGGGCGGATGTATTGGTGAAACATCCGCTCTTTTATTATTAATTGGCGGAATTTTTCTTCTTTATAAACGAATAATTACCTGGCATATTCCGGTATCATTTATAGGAACCGTAGGTGTTCTCGCACTTCTCTATTATGCTGCAATTGACTGTGCGCCAGGGATTATGGCCCTAAGACATATTGTATCAGGTGGACTTTTTCTTGGTGCATTCTTTATGGCAACCGACATGGTTACCTCTCCTGTCTCAGGCAAGGGTATGCTTATTTTTGGAATGGGTTGCGGAGTCATAACATTTGTTATCAGAATCTGGGGTGGTTATCCTGAGGGCGTTTCATATTCAATTATACTCATGAATGCAGTAGTTCCTTTGATTGACCGGTTTACAAAACCCGGAGTGTTTGGAAAATAGAAGTTTACAGTATTTGCAGAGGATATTATATGAATGAAATGATAAAAAAGAAGATTCTGATACCAACCCTGATATTAACAGCAGTCGCTTTTATCGCAGCGCTTGTATTATCACATATAAAAGAGATAACATATCCAAGTATTCTAAAACAGGAAATTGAAAAGCAGCAAAAGGCGCTGGATCTGGTTCTTCCGGGTTTTAAGCCGGGTGATAAAATGATTGTGGATGTTGACAGTGAAAAGCTGACATACTGGGTTGCTGTTAAAAAAGAGAATGGTATTGAAAAAAAAGGGTATGCTTTTATAACTGCAATGCCCGGCTACAGTGGTGATGTTGTATCCATGGTAGGAATTGATGATAAAGGTACAATTCTTGGAATATCCGTAATCCAGCAGACTGAAACGCCCGGACTTGGAGCAAGGTGTACGGAGGTTGCCAGTTCTCTTACATTTTTCGGTTATCTTTTGGGAGATGGCATGGCAGAAGAAGACAGTAATCTTCCCTGGTTTCAGGAACAGTTTAAAGGACTCAATGTCAATGAATCCATCAATATACTGAAAATTGGCGACTGGAACAGGGAAATGAGGGAAGACCTCCTGAAAAAAAAGGCAATCACTGCAATAACCGGTGCTACTATTACGTCAAAGGCTGTTACTGACAGTCTGGAGCGCGGAAGGAAACTGCTCTACAGGGCCCTGCAATTGAAAACAAGCGAAACCAGGAAATGAGGTTAGATCATGCAGTATTATAAAGAATTCATAAAAGGCATATGGCAGAAAAATCCGATTCTTGTTCTTGGAATAGGGATCTGTCCGACACTTGCAGTTACCACATCCGTATCAAACGCATTGTGGATGACTCTGGCAACCTCATTCGTTCTGATCGGGTCAAATGTTCTTGTTTCACTCATTAAAAGTTATGTACCGGCTCATGTGAGGATACCGATTTTTATTACAATTATTGCATCCTTCGTTACAGTGGTTGAGCTTACTCTTAAGGCTTTTCAGCCGGATGTTTATAAAGCGCTCGGAATCTTCATCCCCCTTATTGTTGTTAACTGTATGATTCTTGGCAGAGCAGAGGAATTCGCTTCGCGCAATGGAGTTCTCATGTCAATTGTTGATGCACTTGGTATGGGACTGGGTTTTGGTATTGCGCTTACTGTACTTGCTTTTTTCAGGGAAACCCTTGGAGCCAATAAACTTTTCGGCCTGACTCTAATTCCCGGGATGCAGCCTTCCTCTGCAATGATACTTGCTCCCGGCGCTTTCATTACCCTGGGGCTTATGCTCTGGGCAATGAACGCAATTAATTCTAGGTCGAAGACAAAGAGGTAAATCATGGAATTAAAGATTCTTTTCGGCATTCTAATATCAACAATTTTTATAAATAACTTTGTTCTTTCCCAGATGCTGGGGCTGTGCCCG
Organism: uncultured Leptospirales bacterium; assembly: GCA_964512685.1. GTDB lineage: Bacteria > Spirochaetota > UBA4802 > UBA4802 > UBA5550 > CAZEJW01. The sequence continues at coordinate 27,700 of CAZEJW010000017.1, forward strand.
TTTCTTGGAGTTTCGAAAAAACTCGATTCTGCTCTCGGAATGGGATTCGCTGTTATTTTTGTAATGACACTGGCTTCATTCATTACATATCTTCTCTATAAATATGTTCTGCTTCCAAATGATATAACCTATCTCAGGACAATATCCTTCATTCTCGTTATCGCTTCACTTGTTCAGCTGGTTGAAATCGTTATTGAAAAGGTTTCACCATCACTGTATCAGGCTCTGGGGATCTTTTTGCCTCTGATTACAACTAACTGCGCGGTTCTGGGTGTCGCTGTTCTTAATATCAACACAGGTTTTATTACTGCCGAACTCGGGCTGATAAAATCAGTTGTGCAGGGTCTTGGCGCGGGTCTTGGTTTCACACTTGCTCTTCTGCTCATGGCTGGCATAAGAGAGAGACTAGAGCTGACAAATGTTCCCAAAAATCTTGAAGGACTTCCAATTACTTTTATAACATCAGGTCTTCTTGCTCTTGCGTTCCTTGGTTTTTCCGGAATGAAAATATAATCACTTAAAGACTGCTGTCTTTGTCGGTGCAGACAATATATCATTGATAAAGCCGGCAGTACTCCCTCAATATTTATATACTGAAACAAATTATCTTTTTTATGTTGACTTTTATTCAATTTGAATAAGAATCGCATTGATTTCACGAAACGCATCAGTTTATATAGCTGATGCGTTATTCTGTGGAATGCGATTTTTTTCTTCAGGAGAAGCGAGATGGAACATGTATATCGGGTTATTGAGCTCATAGGAACCAGTAAAAAATCCTGGGAAGATGCTGCAAAAAATGCAGTTGAAAGTCATGCAAGAACTTTGAAGGATTTGAGAGTCGCAGAGATTAAAGAGCTGGATATGAGAGTAGATGAAGGGAAAGTGAGTCTTTACAGAGCAAAAGTTTCAGTTTCGTTTAAATACAATCAGTAGTTTTAAAATATGATATAAAGAATTAGAAGATATTTTCTTTAGTATAGCAGAGATTATATCTTCTAATTCTTTTTGTCAGATTGCGGTTTTATTTTAACGCAATATTTAATTCAAGTTGTCCCATGGGGCTGTAGAGGTTTATCCCAAGGGTCGTCTGTTTCATCATTGTTATTGTTACATCTTTTCCTTCAACAACGGTCGGTGTGGTGATATCAATTTTTTTTCCTGTGGAAGCAAACAGGTTCATCGCGTTACCTGTGATCATGTTTGCTAGCTCTCCGACTATATCCTTGTACTCTGTTTTTGTCTGTTCTTCCGAAAGACCCGGGGCAAGTATCTCGGCAATTTTGTACACCATATTAAAAGGCATGCTGTAAAGGACTTCACCTGTTACTCCGCCTGTTATACCAATTATAATTGAAACATCCATCGATGGAGTGGGGCTTTCTTTTATTACGAGTTTTCCTCTTCGAAGATCTACATTCAGTATTGATTTAAACACAGCACTTGCTGCTTCCAGAAAAGGATTAACGTATTCGGCGTTTATATTCATTGGGTGATTTCACTCCTTGATAGAATACGGGATGATTTCCCGGGATTTTTTGATATTTTTCAGTTCTTACATATAACACACGAAAGTCTTATTATCAATCAGTTTTTAAATTTTTTATTATTTTTGCTTCGGATGTTATCTTCTCTCTCATGTTTTGATAGACCGAATATGCAATTCTTCTCTCCAGACCTTGAATTGTCTTTGTTTTGAATTCATCAGTAATTCTGTCGGTTGCCGGCAGCTGTTTTAAAACTGGAGTAAAAATATACAGCCCGGCAGCAGTGTCAATGAGCGGTGATGAGACTCCGTTTTCCAGAGAAAGGCAATGGTTCGTGAAAATTTTTGAATTTGTCATGGATGAAAGGCTTACACCTTTTGCACCTGCGGCTTTTACATTATCTCCAGGTTTGAAAATATCTGTTAAAAATATTTTGCCTTTTATAATAGCGGCTGATTTATCAAAGCTGCCTTTTGATGAAGCAATCTGGTTGATATCATCTTTGATAGATTTTTTTAGAGTACTGAATTTTTTTTCAATGATATTTCTTTCCGCTTTTTTTCTGTCAGATTTAGGATCTTTCATTTCCTTTAGATTTTTTATCTCATTATCGATTTCTGCTTTTGTTGCGGTGAGTTTTGATTTGAATAATTTTTTTAGATCAAAATCCGATATGTGTGCAACTTTTAGCCGGATTCTGGAATTCTGAATAAGATATTCTTTTTTTATTTCATCAGATGGTACTGCGGTTCCCATTCTCAGCATGGAGGTAAACAGTTCATTTGTAAGACTTTTTTTCATGCTTCTTTGAAAAGAATTGTCATTGAGATTATTCTGCCTCAGAATCAGATTGTATCTGTCATAATCAAAGTTGCCGGTTTTGGGGTCCTTAAATGAAGGTATCTTCCTGATCGTTCTGATCAGCTTTTCATCAGACAACCTGAATCCGTTCTGCTTGGCTGTCTGGAGCATAAGAATTTCTCCAATATAACTGTTAAGTATAAGATCATTCATGTTTTTGTTCTTAAATTGAGCGAATCTGGGGTTGCTGTCTCTGTATCTGATAAAATCAAGATAGTGAACACTCTCTCCGTTTACTTTTGCAACAATAGTCTTGTCCAGGCCCATCCTTGACATAAAATCCGGCATGCCAAAAGATATAATGATGATAAGTGCAAAAAACGCAATTATTATATAGCCAACAATCTTCATGAATTTTGATTTGTAATCAAACATATAATACCTTCTTTACTGTTTTTCTAAATATTTTTCTATGGCAGGTTTTTAATTGCCGGGATTTTCGGCTTCTTCAACAAGCATGATGGGGATACCATCTTTTACAGGATATTTTCTTCCGCATTGTGTACATATGATCTTTTCGTTTTTTGCGTCATATTCAATATCTCCCCTGCATGCGGGGCAGGCAAGTATTTCGATCAGTTTTGTATCAATCATGATAACCTCTTCAAGTTTGTTTCAGAAAAAATCTGCGAAACAGAATTTCTGATCAGTATTTAATCGTATTTCAATCCGTCAATAAAAAACGGCAGGTGCAGCTTCATTTTCTGATCTTTTTATTCAACCGGCCCGGAATTTTGTTTATTTCATCTGTGTTTTGCCGTAATACTGCAAATATTTTTCTGCCCGGCAGAATCAATTGAATATACTATTTCCGACTGCCTGCAGTTGTATTTATTTAATTTCTTCAGATAATTAATCATTTCGTTTCTCATTGTCTTTTGAGTTTTGCCCGGGGTGTAAAAATCTTTTATGAATATAATTTTATTTTTTTCAGCATCGTCTGCAAAAATCATTATCTGGCCCAGATCATTCGGTGTTATTCCGGTTATTCTGACTACCCTGGAGTGAGTTTGAACCGGCAGTATTTTTACAGTCTTTTGTTTTGTGCAGTTGGTGAAGAGAAATGATAGTATGATAAAAACTGCAATGATCATTTTTTTTGATTTCATAATTATGTCTCATAAATTTTTTTATTTTATATCTGAATGCATCCATCCGATCAAGGATTTTTTATTTCTTTTTTCTGTACCAGTCTTTATTCCCGTAAAATCTTTCTGTACACTCAGGGCAGAGACTGTGGCTGAATTCCGCATCCGAATGCTCACAGATGTAATTTTCTATCTGGTCCCAGTAGCCGGTGTCATCCCTTACTTTTTTGCAGTTGGAACATATCGGCAACAGGCCGGAGAGGGTCTTAACTTCCGTAAGTGCTTTCCTGAGTCTTGTGTTTGAATCTTCGAGTTCTGTGGTTCTTTCCTTTACCATTTCCTCAAGTTTATCCTTGTACTGATTCAGTTCTTTTGTTTTAATTGTGACCATTATTCTTAGACTTCTGTCCCAGAATTTTATCAGAATAAAAATCAGTATGATCCCTGTTCCCAGAAGGGAGAGTAATACCCAGAAATCTTTGCTGTAAAGAAACCGGTTATATTCGATTGTTATCCATTTTTTCTCAAAAATTTTTCTATCTTCAGGAGATATTGAAGCAATATTTTTAATTATAATACTGTTCAGTATAGGGAGATCTCTCCTTGTTGCAAAGGAATTGTTGTACTGGAAACCAGTATCTCCAGATATCCTGACATTGGATATTTTATGTTTTTCTATTAAGTATGTTGCAACAGCGAGATCTGTAACTGCTGCATCCACCTCCCTGAAACTGAGTTTTTTCAGAGCAGTAAGATCATCTGGAACTGTAACCAGGTTTAAATCGGGGTAGTTTTTCATAAGGTATTCTTCTACAGCGTATTCACCTGTTACAGCAATTTTCTGATTTTTCATCTTCGAAGGAATCAGGTTCTGCTGCTGTTCATTGCGAACTGTCACTATCGAGTCAATTGTTATATATGGCTGGGAAAAAAGAAGGTATTTACTTCTGAGTGGAGTTTTTGTTATGGCTCCAATTAAATCAATTTGACCTTTTCGGGCTTCATCCATCAGTTCTTCCCAGCTGCTAAAGATGATTCTTTTAAATTTGATATTCATCATTTTTTCGAATCTTCTGACATATTCTTCTGTGAGTCCCTGGTATAAATTGTTTTCAGTGTAGGATACCGGTGGATATTTGGGAGGGGCAGCGTATCTGATATTTCCTTCATTTTCAGAAAGCCATTTCCACTCTGTCGGAGTCAGGATCGGTTTTTGTGGCCGGGTTGATTGATAAATGAGAAATATGAACAAAGCGAATATAGTCGTAAGCAGAATGATGAGGATTTTTTTCATTATTAATTTATTCCAATTTGTCCTGATTATTAATAAATCCAACTGGCTAAATTTTGATTTTATCATTTTTTATGAGTTCAATCAATTCTTTTCTCGGGTTACTTTCTCTGTATTTATTTTTCCGTGAAGTGTCAGGTATTCCCGGAGAAAAGATATTCTTTATTGTTGAGAAGAATATGAATCTTTGAATAGTCATTGTGATTGCTCCGGCTTTTTCCATGAATTAATATTGACATAAGTCTGTTTCTGATATTTAGAGATAAATAAAAAATTCAGGAGAATGTTGCCATGAGAAGAGTTTGCACTTTAGTGATGGTTCTATTTATAACAACCCTGATGTTTTCCTGCTCGAAAGACAGTAAAAAGGAAACATCCGCCAGGAAACCTTTCTTTAAAGACGGAATAATGGAAATATACTATCCGGAAGGACTGGTTATGGGAAGAGGGGGATATAAGGAACCTGCCATTAAAAATGGCGAATGGAGTTTTTTTTACAAACCCGGTGAGAAAGAAAAAAAATCTTCTCTCAGGATGAAGGGTGTTTTTAAAAGTGATAAAAAAGAGGGCGCCTGGAAGGCCTTCTATCAAAATGGCGCTGTTCAGTCGATTGCTTATTATAAAGACGGTAAACTCGATGGCTGGCTTACGAATTACAGTGAGAAAGGCCTTGTCCAGGCAAAAACCATGTACGTTGACAATAAAAAGACAGGAGAAAAAAGCACCTATTTCCCCGGATCAAAATCAGTAATGAAATCCGAGCATTATATACGAAATAAAAAGAATGGTCCTTCTATGGAATATTATAAAAATGGTGTTGTCAAGGTTTCTGAAAATTACAGAAATGACAAACTTGAGGGGCCATGGTACGAAAATTATCCTACAGGAAACAAGAAAGTTTTCGGTACCTGTGTTGATGGTAAAAGAATCGGAATGTGGACCTTTTATCATCCTAATGGCAGAAAGGCAATGAATGGCAGGTATGTCAATGGTTCAATGAGCGGAGAGTGGAACCTCTATAATACTGATGGATCATTGTCAGCAAAGGGTCCATATGCTGACGGCTCACAAAAAGGGATATGGACCTATTATGAAAGGGGCAGAGTTAAAAGCAGGCTTACTGTTAACAGCGGAATGGCTGATGGCAAGGGCTGGCTTTATGAAAACGGCAGGCTTTCAGGCGAGGGTATGCTGAGCGGATTGCCAACAAAACCCAAGAAGAGCGGAATGTTCAGGGAATACTATCCCAATGGTAAAGTAAGGTCTGAAGGTGAGTGGATGATGAACAAGAAGAGCGGAGGTTTTAAGGAGTTTTACTCTTCTGGCGCTCTCATGGCAGAGGGAAGATATATGAACAATAAGAAGAATGAGATGTGGAAATTCTATCTTAAAGACGGAAGAACTCAGGATAAAGAAAAAACCGGATACTACATGAACGGTAAACTCAATAAAAAACTTTCAAAAGGCTTCATGAACTGATTCAGCTCTCAGGGGCTGTAAAAGCCCCTTCCTCCGGGCCGGAATGAGACGTAATTCCGGCACAGTGCATTGTCCCTCCGTTTTTGCATGAAGGGAAATGCAGAATGTTTATTTTAATCAAAATTTCTATAACGGGTGACTATGGACTTTATACATTTGCACAATCATTCTGATTATTCAATTCTCGATGGCGCAATTACTGTAGATAAACTGGTGAAAAAGGCTGTCGAATTTGGAATGCCTGCAATCGCTTTAACTGATCACGGGAATATGTTCGGGGCTGTTGAGTTTTACCTGAAGGCAAAAAAAGCAGGGATTAAGCCAATAATAGGAGAGGAGTTCTATGTCGCTCCGGGTTCACGGTTCAAGAAAGAGTTCTCAAAAGACAGCGGAGAAGAAAAGGCCTATCACCTGGTAATACTTGCAAAAAACCTGACCGGTTACAACAATCTTTTAAAGCTTTCATCCATTGGCTATCTTGAGGGTTTTTATTATAAGCCAAGAATTGATATGGAAGTCCTTGAAAAATATTCAGAGGGGCTTATCTGCAGCAGCGCATGTCTCGCCGGTGAAATTCCAGTTAATATTTTAAAGGGTAATTATGAAAAAGCAAGGGATATTGCGGGTAAATTTAATGAGATTTTCGGTAAAGACCATTTCTACCTGGAACTTCAGGATCACGGAATCCCTGAACAAAAGAAAGTGAATGAGGGAATTATCAAAATTTCAAAGGAACTGAACATCCCTCTCATTGCAACTAATGATGCTCACTATGTAAACAGAGATGATGCTTATTCGCATGAGGTTCTTCTCTGTATTCAGACAAACAAGACAATGGATGATCCAAAGAGGATGAAGTTTTACTCTGATGAATTTTATCTCAAGTCGAAAGACGAAATGCTGGCACTTTTCCCGGATTATCCGGATGCTATTTATAATACAGGAAAGATCAATGATATGATCGACCTTGAACTTGATCTCGGCAATCCTATTCTTCCGAATTTTGATGTACCCGAAGGTCATAACCTCGATACATATCTTCGCCACCTGGTGGATGAAGGTGCAGCTAAACTGTATGGAGAAAATCCCGGGAAAGAAGTACAGGACAGAATTGATTATGAACTGAGTGTTATAACCGGAATGAAGTTTCCGGGCTATTTTCTCATTGTATGGGATTTTATCAATTATGCACGTTCCATAGGCGTGCCGGTTGGTCCGGGAAGGGGATCTGCAGCCGGCTCGATTGTCTCTTACTGTCTTGGCATTACATCACTCGATCCCCTTAAGTATGACCTTCTCTTTGAGAGATTCCTCAATCCTGACAGGAATGAGATGCCTGATATGGATCTTGACTTTTGTGCAAACAGGCGAGAGGAGATCATAGATTATGTAAAACAGAAGTATGGAGAGGACCACGTAAGCCAGATCATTACTTTCAACACAATGAAGGCAAAGGCTGTAGTAAAGGATGTAGCCCGGGCTCTTGATATCCCTTTTCAAAGAGCGAATGAGATAAGTAAACTTATAGAGGGAGGAAACCTTAAAGAAGCGCTCGACAATTCAAAAGAACTTCAGGATCTTCACAAAGACGGAGATATGGGTACCCGTCTGATAGATATATCCCTTAAACTGGAGGGACTTGCCAGGTCGGCAGGGAAACACGCAGCAGGTGTCGTTATTTCTAAGGGACCTCTCACTGATTATGTTCCTCTTTATAAGGACCCCAGAGAGGGAAGCATATCCTCCCAGTATGAGAAGAATACTCTCGAACAGGCCGGTCTTGTTAAGATGGATTTCCTTGGTCTGAAAAACCTTACCATTATTGACAAGTGTCTCAAGCTTATAAAACAGAGTACGGGTGATGTTGTCGACATCGAGAAAATTCCTCTTGATGATGCTAAGACATACAGCCTTCTTCAAAACGCAGACACAAAGGGAGTGTTTCAGCTTGAATCCGGAGGGATGCAGAATATTCTCAGAAGACTTGGTCCAACCGTTTTTGAGGATATTATTGCGATTGTTGCGCTTTACAGACCCGGTCCGCTTGGTTCGGGTATGGTTGAAGAATTCATCAAACGCAAAAGAAATCCTGAACTGGTGGCATATCCTCATGAACTTCTTGAGCCGATTCTGGGAGATACGCTTGGAGTTGTTGTTTATCAGGAACAGGTTATGCTCATTTCCAGGGTGATAGCAGGATTCACTCTTCCGGAAGCGGATAAGCTCAGAAAGGCGATGGGAAAGAAAAAGATGGATATTATCGATGCCCTGGAGGAAAAGTTTCTTGCTGGTGCTGAAAAGAATGGCATTGATGTAAAGCTTGCAGAGGATCTCTATTCCATGATTAAAAAGTTTGGTGAGTATGGATTCAATAAATCTCACTCAGCGGCATATGCACTGGTTACATATCAGACAGCTTATCTGAAAGCGCATTATCCTGTGCAGTATATGACAGCCCTTCTTTCCGCACAGCCGGACAGTACGGATGACGTTATTCAATATATCAACGACTGCCGTTCCGCAGGGATCAAGGTTCTTCCTCCCTCAATAAACAGAAGTGAGTTTGATTTTACCATTGAAGACAATCAGATACGATTTGGTCTTGGGGCTGTAAAAGGAGCCGGCGGTAAAGCCATAGAGAATATTGTCAAAATAAGAGAAAAGGTGGGTGAGTTCAGAGATCTTAGAGATTTTCTTGAGAATGTTGGAACTTCTTCGGTTAACCGTGGTGTCATAGAGGCTTTTATCAAAGCTGGTGCGTTCGATACCCTGGAACCCAACAGGGCTAGGCTTCTGGAGTCTATAGATCTTATAATTGATACTGCCAGAAAACTCCAGGAAGACAGGGCTTCCGGACAGGGAAACCTTTTTATGCAGGGAGATCCTGCTGAGCAGTCCAGGTCTCTCGATCTTCCTGATGTTGAAGAATGGCATGATAATATAAAACTTTCCTTTGAAAAGGAGGTTCTGGGGCTTTATATTTCCGGGCATCCGCTTGCAAAGTATTCTGATGAACTTCGTTATTTTACTTCAGTATCCATATCTCAGCTAACGGGAAGATTCAATGGAAGAGAGGTTGCCATCGTTGGAATAATAAATAATTTTCAGACCCGAAGGTCACAGAAAACAGGAAACCTTTTTGCTACCGGGATACTCGAAGATCTCAATGGAACCATTGAACTCATCGTTTTTTCAAAAACACTCGAGAAATACGGTGAACTCCTTGCTTCGGAAGAACCTGTTATGGTAAGCGGTAAGCTTGAAACAGAGGAAGACATCCCCAAAAAAATACTGGTGAGTGATGTGAAAACTCTGAAACAGTTCAGAAGAGAATCTGTTACAGCCATTCATATTCAGCTGGAACATACTGTGATAAATGACACGGTTCTCGCTTCCCTGCGTGAGGTGTTCCAGAGGCACCATGGCGAATGCCCTGTATACATCCATGTAAAACGCGATGAAGCAGAGAGGATTGTCAAGGTACACAATTCATATTATATAGCGCCTTCGGAGACATTGATGAAAGATCTTTCCGGCTATGTGGATTCGGACAGTCTGAGGTATTCCATTGGGTATCACTGATAGTCAGGTTTTAACCTGGTTTCTGATCAAAGAGTAACCCTTTGTTTTTTCGAGAATCAGCCTGTTTTTGTTATTGAGTTTTATTGAGATGTTCTTGTAGGCGTAAAGGTCTCTTGAAAGGGTCTGGGCAATAGAAGCTGTGGCAGTTGCATCAACCGTACAACGGTCTCCGGCATCAATTATTATTCTTTCATCCTTCTCAAAGACTTTTTCTTCGCAGAGCCCTTTTGTTATTGCTTTGACAATTTTTGCTGAAACCTCTGACTGTGTCCTGTTGGACCAGGCGCCGATCAGGTAGAGTTTCCCTTCTTCCAGGCTGCGGTATTCTGAGGGAACATCAGATGTTATTTCACCATCAACATAATAGGTTCCCTTGCTCAGTTTGTATACAACAGAAGCAGCAGTATCTGTTGAGTCGAGCCTGACTTTTTCAGGTTCTGCCCGGTACTGAAGTCTCAGCCTGGCATTTACGGTTTTTATGAAAATATTAACTTCATTAGCAATAATCACTGACGGATTTTCTGAGTTGATTGTCTTGATGTAAAACAACTGGTTGAATTTCTTTGATTCTTCCCGCAGTTCTTTTATAAATAAATTTACCTTATCATCCGTTGTCTTTATATGTTCCAGGATGGTTGAAGGTACTCGGTTTATTCTGTCGATTCTCCGGTTGTCGGCACTGTTGTGAAGAATGATTATATTTGACTGAAAGTTGCTGAATGATCTGGCCCTGGAAATGATTATATGAGAAATAAGAAATGTTCTCAAAACCTTCATTGAATCAGGGTCGTTTTCGTTCCCCAGACCGGATTGTGTTCGCATGTCTATGGCAATGAAAAAGGGATACCCGTTCTCGTTTATAAACTGGAGAAGCTGACTTCTTATGAAGGATGTATTGCCTGTTTTGATACAAGCATTTCTTATCAATGAGGCTGAAGTTATATTCTTATAGTCATGAACCAGTTCCAGTTTGTTTTTCGTTGCCATATCTTTAATAGTTTCAATAAATTGATTATTTTCTGATACAGCAATTATTTTATTTGAAAAGCCTGTGGTCATAGAGATTCTCCGGAAGAGTTAAATAGAAAAAGAGCCCGGCTTATGGCCTGATTTCATCAGTCTGAAACAGCACACTGAAAAATTATACTCGATATTCAGCTTTGATCAAGAATAATATTTGACCGGTCAGATAAATTAGATGATGAGTAACGGTGGAAGTATTTTTCCCGGCAGTCGCAGGCGACGCGTTGTTATGAGATTGAAATATTTTACGAGGGTGATTTATGGAAAATGTTGACTGTATTCTGTGTAATGAATCCAAAAAAAAAGAGCTCTTTGAAAAGGATGACGGCAGAGGTAATCCTTTTACTCTTGTGAAGTGTGAAAAATGCAGCCTGGAATTTGTCGATCCCCGGCCGACTCCCGCTGAAACCGCTGATTATTACAAAGCTGAGTATTTCAGTAAAAGGACTGACCGGGGTTATAATGATTATTTTTCTGAAGAGATAAGAAAAGAAGTGAGCAGGGTCTTTTCGCTCAATCTTGAAGATCTTGGATTCTCTCAATTCGAAGAAAAAATTTCCGGAGAAAGATCTTCACTTGATATAGGATGTGCGGCCGGTTATTTTGTACAATATATGCAGAACAGGGGGTGGACCGCCAGGGGGATTGATATTTCGCAAGAATGTGTTGCCTTTGCGAAAAAACAGTCGCTCGATGTATTGTGCGGAGATTATCTCATGACCGAATACGAAAAGGGTTTTGATCTTATAACCATGTGGGCCAGTATTGAACATATGCACAGGCCTGATCTCTTTATTAAAAAAATCAATGAAGATCTTAAAGCTGGAGGCAGGCTTTATATATCCACATGCAGGACAGGTGGAATCAATTTTAAAAAGTTGTACGGAAGGGGCTGGCGTTTTTATAACTTTCCTGAACATCTATATTTTTTTTCAAAGGGAACGATTAGAAAACTTCTTGAAAATAACGGATTCAAAATAACAGCATACACAACCTATGGAAGTGGTGTTGGAAGCGCCGGGAGTTTTTCCAAAAGAGCATGTGATAATATTGCAAAACGATTCAATACAGGAGACATGATGCTTGTGTCGGCAGAAAAAAAATGAGAAGGTATATTTATGAAAATAGTAAAAACAATAGATGAAGCAAGGGCCGCTCTAAAAGATGCCAGGATTCAGAATAAAAAAGTTGGATTTGTACCAACAATGGGCTATCTGCATGATGGACATATCAGCCTGGTTGATAAATCAAAAGAGCTCTCAGACTTTCAGGTTATGAGTATATTCGTAAACAGAATGCAGTTCAATGATCCAAAAGATTATGATACATATCCAAGAGAGCTCGAGCGGGATTTTGCCATAGCGGAAAAAAACGGTGTTGATCTGATTTTTATACCCGATGATCGGGAGATGTACAGGAATTGCCTGACGTCAGTGAGTGTGGATAATCTGACTGATAATCTCTGTGGAGCACACAGACCCGGACATTTTACAGGAGTGTTTACAGTAGTCAGTAAACTTTTCAATATTGTTCAGCCGGATATAGCTGTTTTCGGGCAAAAGGATATTCAGCAGGCCGTGAGTATTGAGAAGATGGTATTCGATCTTAATTTTCCCGTAAAGATTGTGATTGCCCCAATTGTGAGAGAAGCAGATGGTCTTGCAATGAGTTCGAGAAATAAACATCTCTCTGAAGAACAGCGGGGAAAGGCGCTTGTTCTAAGCAGAAGTCTGGGACAGGCTGCAAAGGCAATAAGGGAAGGAGAAAGAGATGCATTGAAGATACACTCCCTTATTATGAAAGTTATACAGGAAGGCAGTCCTGATTCTGTTGACTATATATCGATAGTCGATTACTCTACTCTTTCTCCGGTTGATATTATCAGTAAAAAGGGCGTAGTTGCTGTTGCTGCAAATTTTGGGACTACCAGGCTGATTGATAATATGATAGTGGCAATTGATGAAAGCGGGGTTGTATGCATTTGATACCAAGGATCTTCCTGTGTACGTTTTCTGCTGTTCTCCTGTTCTCCTGTTCTCCATCAGGAGCTCTGTTTCCGTCTGACGCTTTTTGTCGATTGAGAGAGGCTTATTCCAGGAATGATCCTGATATGGTAATCCCTTTGCTCTCTGAACGAAGTAAAAAAGAGATAAAAGAAATGATCGGAAAATTTAATCGTATCAATCCATCAGCAAGGAAAAGAATTGCCTCAGTCTATGGAGTTAAAGAAGAAAGACTATCAGGTATGTCAGGAAGAGATTTTATTTTGCTCTGTCTGTATCTTGACAGAAAAAATGATGCAGTAAGAAATGCATTGAAAAATAAAATAGTCGGTGTCGACAGAAAGAACAAAAGGGCCGTTATAAGAGTTGCAAACGGGATGAAGCTTTTTTTTGTTAAAGAGGGCCCTTACTGGAAGTTTGATATGAATTTTACCGTTTTGGAAATACAATAATCGGCTGGATCTGCATCCTGAGTTCTAAAAGTAATATTACTCAGGATACAGGTACTTAACTATATCCTGATCAGGATACCATTTTTTCTTTCAGGTTCTGAAAAAGTTTTTCGGCTTTACTGTTTTTACCATCAAAGATGTAGAGCATTCCCAGTTTTTTGAGTTCCTGAACATCGTGTTCTTCTTTCATGATTTTTTCTTCGAGCTCGGCAATGGCCTTTTCAATATCGCCAATTTCCTCAAGTTTGTTTTCATAGGTGATTGACTGGAGGTATTCTCTGAATTTTGTATAACGGGGGGTATTCTCAAGTGCTGTATTCAGAAATGAAACCGCTTTATCATATTGACCAAGATGAAAATAACAAAAACCATAATATTTATTCATGAACTGAATATCATCGGAAATATCCTTAATGTTGTCAAGGCACTGTATGGTTTTAGCGTATTCCTTCCAGTTGTAATAAATATATGATAAAATGTAGTTTGACTTGAGATGTTTCTGATCCATTGAAACAACTTTTCTGAAATAGACCTCTGCTTCCTTCAGCTTGTCAAGATTGTATAAAACCATTGCAATGTAGAAATTTGCTTCAAGAAAGTTCGGTTGCATGGTGAGTGAATCCCTGAAAAAAGTGAAAGCTGTTTTGAAATCTTCTTTTGAATAATATTCAACACCGATATTCAGCAGTACTTTGGGATCCTTTTTTATGGCAAGGGCTTCCCTGTAACATGCAATTGCATTGTCAGTGTCGCCTGTTCTTGAGTATATTTCTCCGATATTGTTGTAGGCCTCGATAAACGTAGGACAGATTGAGATTGCCTCTCTGTAGGTTTTGATGGCATCCTGAATATTCCCTTTGTTGGAGATTTCGAGAGCTCTGTTATAGATTACCACTGCTTCCTGTGGCACTGAATGTGTAGTCATGGTTCCCTCTCAAGCTGGTTTTGTTATTGTCCAAAAAAAATTTATCCTCAAAATGCGGCAGGGATAATTTTTTTATCTGTTTCTGAATCTATAATATCATTTATTAACAATAAGTAAATCTCTCATTTCAGAATCAAGAAAAAAATACTGATATTTTATTATCGGTAAAATTATTGATTTATTAAAGAATGATATTATAATTTAATAAATCAATAATTTACCAGGCGATCACGTTATTTGTGTAGAAGGCCCTGCGGATAAATGGCGTATG
>CAZEJW010000018.1:0-37831 GCA_964512685.1 uncultured Leptospirales bacterium
GATAAAATATATGCCAGCATTTCAAGAGGGTTCATGGGTCTTTCTTCTGTCATTTTATACTCCTTGAGATTTAAAATATTATTGATTGAATGATTTATAATGGATTCAATATTTGCTGATCAGTCAATGTCTTTGTAATCCATACCGTCTTTCCAGATCTCGTATGTAAGATTAACACCGTCAGTTTCAATGAGACCTTCAGCAGCTCTTGCTCTTCGTCTGCTTTTCTTGATCCACTCAATACCGCCTACTTTTTCCAGAAGGCCATTTACATCTTTTGTATCAAATATGAGTTCCGTAAAGAATTCAAGACATCTGTCATCATCTTCTGATGCCCATCCAAAGAATTTTTCCCAGAAATATCTCATCCAGTAGTATTCTCTTGGCATGTAGCCCGGTGCTGCTCCGAATGGAAGTTCGACTACTGCATCAACATTGTTGAATGGAATCTGCGCACCCTTGTCATGATTTCTCATGTCACTGTTGGATATAATTTCTTCTGCTGTTATTATGACTTTACGTGAAGCTGCTGCAACAGCTATGTCATTTACGGCAGGTCCCCAGAATCGGGCATTACCATATTTATCTGCTGCATTTACATGGATTATTGTAATATCCGGGAAAAGGGCAGGCACGAATACAACAGGATCTTCCTCGTCTGCCATTGGATTCTGCATCACTTTGAGATATGGGTTATAATTTATTATATCTGATCCGAGTCCCTGTTTGGAAAAACACCCCGGCATTCCAAGCTGTGCTGCCTTGAATCCCTGTCCCATAAGGCCATGGCTCCAGTCAGAAATAATTTTGACTTTACCATTCCTGATATTTCTCGAAAACATTTTGTCTATGCCTCGCATTTCTGCGCCTGAATATGAGGCATGGCAGTATTTTGTGGTTCCAAATGGTACTCCATATGTCTGATTCGTATTTGGAGAACCTATTGCCTGAAGGTCTTTTTTGCCCTGCCGGATTATTTCAAACCATCCCTGAAGAGCGCTTCTGACATAACCAAAACTGCTGTCACACCATATGTCGCCATCATCAACAAATTCAGACACTGCTTCCTTTAATGACATTCTTTTGTCAATCTGAGCGTGTTCTTTTTTTAGATGATGCTCTCTTGCACCCCTGTAATCAACCAGGCGGTCAAGTATTGACGTATCTTCAATTTTAAGATTTTTAACTGCTTCCTGATTATAGTTGAATTTCACTGCTCCCTCCATTAATATAAATGTATCCTTGTACTGCTTTTCCCCAGTAGCTGCTTTTTTTATTGTCCTGTTAAAAGGAAAATTCGGGATAGTAATATTAATATTAAAATTATAATAAAATTCGACCGGAATATTAATTCCGGACTTCCTGAAGAGATTCAGGACTGTGAGGGCAGACTTTTGCCCGCAGGTCTTAGAAGAGAATGGATGAGGAGATAAAGAGGAGATTATAGAGATACAGCAGTTAGGAGGGAGGTTAATCTTACCGGGTTTTTTTATTCTTCTGTTTGAATAGAGTAGAATGCTATTTGATGAGATTTATAATCTCGAGGTTTCTGATCGGGTAGTAGATTTTTCGGATTTTTACCGCATCATTTTCATAATTATCCTCAATGGATATTTCCATTGTTTTTGTAGTGCTTTTGAATCTGAAGTGGCCAATGTAGTATATCTTTCCGCTTTCTGCAGTGAAAGAATAATCAAGTCTCATTTTATAACCGGAGAGGTCAATGCTTTCCAGGGTAGAAGAGTTTTTCCCCAGTGGCAGAAGAATGAACCCCTTCTTCTCTGATAACGGGGCATTGCTTTTATTTTTGATTTTGCTTTTTGAAGAGAAAATGAGGGTAACATCCGGCGGTATGAAACCCATTGAGTTTCTCTCATACGAGAAGCTGAGGTAGCTTCCGGTATGAGAGTTTGAATTAATCCTCAGTTGTTCTGGCTTGATTGAATCTCCCGAACAGCTGAAATTTATTGTGCAAAAAAGTAATAAAATGCAAAGGATTGATTTTATCTTAATTTTCATTTTATTATCAATCAATTATAATAAATTCAACCCTTCTGTTCATGGCACGACCTGCTGCAGTTCTGTTGGATGTAATTGGTTTGCTTTTTCCAAATCCGGAAACAACTAGCCTGTCAGGCCTGATTCCTTTTTTTATGAAATATCCTTTTATTGATTTGGCCCTTTTAACCGAGAGTGTCTGGTTGAACGCTGCTGTTCCCTGGCTGTCTGTATGGCCTTCAATTCTGATATCAATGTTTCTTTTGTTCAGAAGAACAAGTATCTTGTCAAGTTCAGGGTATGAAGAAGGAAGGATTCTCGCGCTTCCTGTCTTGAAGTTTATTTTATCTGTAATGAAAAGAACTTCGTCAGTATGAATTGAGTTGAGTTCAGCCTTAATATGCGTGATCTCTTCATCCTTTAGCGCTTCAGGATTTGATGGTGGATTGTCGTCTTTCACAACAACCTTGTTCTGAAATGAGAGAAGAACCTTTTCATCGGGATTTTTGAGATTACACAGCTCAGTTATTCCTGAAAGAGAATAAACTGTAGTGGAGAATGTTGTCTTTTTCACAGTCTCTTTTTTTTCTGCTGTGTCTTCATCCCCCTTTTGCTTTTCAGCTGTTTCTTCTTTATTCACTATGAAACCGAGTTCAGTGCCCCTGATCGCAGCAATAACTGTTGGAGTTTTCACTTTGATTGAATGATTCTTGAATACTTTTTCAAACTTTCCAAATACTGAACCTTCAGCAAGATCAAGTAAGAGTTCCCTCACTGTGAGCCTGCCGATTTTAAGGTAACTCTTTTCAGGGAGTTTGACTGCCATGTCACCACTGAAACGGATATCGGCAATAGCATTTGCCTCAGTTTTTATTTCAGAGCCTTCTTTTAACTCTGTTCCCACTATGGCAATTTTCCATTCTACATCGTTCTTCCCTTTATAGAAGACATCCCCCATTGTAAATGTAATTTTTCCGTTTTGCTGAAGGATAATAGGTAGCCTGACGATCATCCTGTCTGTGTACAGAAGGTATGTTACGAGGATAGCTGCTGCTGCAATAATGCATGCTGTTGATATGGCGATTACTTTTTTCATTTTTAATACCCGGATATTTTGTTTTGAACTGATATTTACTCAATTATTAATGATTGATGCCGTGCCTGTTCCAAAAGAAAGCAGGGTAGTATCTGTTTTCTTTTTACATTAACAATTTTTATATTTTAATACATATTTTGTCAAATGAATAATATTTCAAGGCAATTATCAGGATAATGGATTGTCTGTTTGCCCGGATCTTATAAATTATGCTCGACTTGAACTTCAGATGATGTTATAGATGTTATAGACTAATGATCAGGAAAATTTTTTCCTGAAAGGGAGGTTGATTATGACAAAGGAAGCAAGAGATTCCTTTCTTCAAACCATGGCTGAAAAACTCGCAGAACTCGATGCCAAAATTGACGATCTTCAGAAGAAAACCGAAGAAAAAGCAGGTGAGTACAAGGGAGATTTCGATGAAGCGCTCCAGAAATTATTTATTAAAAAAGAAGAGCTGACAGAGAAGCTTAAAACAATCAAAGAAAGCAGTGATGAAAGCTGGGGCGATATAAGAAAAGGCGCTGAGGCAGCATTCTCTGATCTGAAAGAAGCGTTTAAATCTGCAGCATCAAGGTTTAAGTAAAAAATTTTTTTCGTATCAACGAAATGGCTGATTCATTGAATCGGCCTTTGTTTTGCTGTGAAATCATTTAACCGTCTGACTGGTTTTGTGTTGACTTTATCATCTCTGCATATTAAAAACAATACAGATTGTTTGGATTTTTTTTGTATGTTATACTCTTTATCTGAAAACGTTTTTTCTGCATCAAATTATAATCCTCCATCTTGTTGATTGCGCCGGTGCGGGCAATATTACTGCACCGGCGCTCATGTGTTTTCACTCTTTTAATATTTATTGACATGAGTTTCCGGCCGGTATAATCTGCCATTGCATTATATAGTTTTATATCCAACTTCACGGGACATGTACAATGAATGAAATTATCAAAACAATAGGGGGATACGTATGGGGACTTCCTCTTATTATTCTATTGCTTGGCACAGGACTTTATCTTACTGTGATTCTCAGAGGAATCCAGTTTCGTAAACTTTTTCCATCCTTATACCTGGCTTTTGTTAAAAGAAAAGAATCCGATGATTCTGAAGGTGATATATCACATTTCCAGGCTCTTATGACAGCGCTTGCCGCAACTGTAGGTACAGGAAATATTGCTGGTGTTGCAACTGCTATTGCTGCCGGTGGCCCGGGCGCTCTTTTTTGGATGTGGGTAACCGGTCTTGTAGGAATGGCTACAAAGTACAGCGAGGCATTGCTTGCTGTAAAATACAGACAGGTGGACAGCCTGGGAACCATGAGCGGGGGTCCGATGTATTACATCGAGAAAGGCCTGAAAATGAAATGGCTGGCAGCTGTGTTTGCATTCTTTGCAGCTTTTGCAGCTTTCGGCATAGGCAACATGGTTCAGGCAAATTCTGTTGCAGAGGCAATGAGGTCGAGCTTTGGAATAGAGCACTGGCAGAGTTCCATCTTTCTTGTTGTTATTACAGGACTCGTTGTTATGGGCGGAATCAAGAGTATTGCAAGGGCAACATCCGCAATTGTTCCTTCTATGATCGTTTTTTATTTCCTGGCTGCACTCATTATCCTCATAATTCACTGTGATAAAATTGGCTCTGCTTTTGAACTGATATTCTTTCATGCTTTTAATCCTACTGCTGCGTCTGGGGGATTTCTTGGCGCTGTTGTAATGCAGTCTGTAAGAAAAGGGGTTGCAAGAGGAATCTTCTCAAATGAGTCAGGTCTTGGAAGTTCTCCTATTGCTGCGGCTGCAGCGAGAACCAGCGAACCAGTAAGACAGGCCCTTGTTTCAATGACGCAGACCTTTATTGACACAATTATCATCTGTACAATGACCGGACTCGTTCTTATAGTAACCGATGCCTGGATGATGATTGATCCTCTTACCGGCAAGGGCTTCACAGGCGCCGCTCTCACTGAAAAGGCATTTTCTCTGGGCATGCCGGGTAACTGCGGTGGAATCATTGTAACTGTGGGCCTTGTGTTTTTTGCCTATTCAACCATTCTCGGCTGGTCATACTATGGAGAGAAATCCATTGAATATCTTTTCGGCGAAAAGTCCATTAAAGCATACCGTGTAATTTTTACTGCTGCAATAATCGCCGGCTGTATGCTCAAACTGGAGCTCGTTTGGAATCTTTCTGATATTATGAATGGCCTCATGGCGTTTCCGAACCTCATTGGTCTTCTCGGTCTTTCCGGGGTGGTGGCCTATGAAACAAAGAAGTATTTTGATAAACAGAATTCGTTATAACTATTGAATCTGAAATTTATGAAAAACAGAAGTTTAATCCTGATAGCTGCTTTGACTTTTGCGTTCTTTTCCTGTTCCGGGGGGCATCACGGGAACAGGAAGGATGCGCTTTATATTCATCTCGCAGCAGAACCCGGCACTCTGAGCCCTATAACAGCAACTGATGCATATGAGTCAACAATCAATCAGTACATATATGAGACTCTTGTTGACAGGGATTATGACACTCTTGAGCTGATACCTCAGCTTGCGGAAAGGTGGACTGTTTCGCCTGACGGCAAAAGATTTCGTTTTTTTATAAAGAAGGGAATCCTCTGGAGTGACGGGATTGAACTCACAGCAGATGATGTTGTATATTCATTCAATATAATCAAGAATCCTAAAACTGCCTGTGCTCCTCTCAAGGTCTACTATGTTGATGTAAAAAATATCAGGAAGATAGACCGTTATACTGTTGAGTTTACTTATTCTCATCCGTATTTTCTTGCTGTTGAACTTTGCGGAGGACTGCCCATTGTTCCAAAGCATATATTCGATGACGGAACAGATTTCAATACTCATAAGAACAACCGTATGCCTGTTGGAACCGGGCCATACAAACTTGAGCGCTGGGTCACCGGAAAAAAACTGGTACTCACTGTAAATGACAGGTACAGGGGCCAAAAACCTGATATTAAAAAGGTGGTATACAGACTCGTGCCTGAAATTAATGTAGCACTGCAGATGCTCAAAAAAGGAGATCTTGATCTCATGACTTTGCGAACCATTCAATGGGTGAGACAGACAGACTCTGAAAAATTCAAAAGAAATTTTTATAAGCTTGAATACTACCTTCCGACATACAGCTATATCGGATGGAACGCTAAAAGGCCCTATTTTGCAGACAAAAGAGTGAGGCGTGCACTTACTCATCTGATAAATCGTGAAGAGATTCTCGAAAAGCTTCTTTTCGGTCTTGGAAAGACCGTTACAGGAAACTTCTATATCTTTGGTAAAAGCTATAATAAAAAAATAAAGAAGTACGAATACAACCCTGATAAGGCAGCAGAACTTCTGAAAGAGGCAGGGTGGACAGATTCTGACGGGGACAGTATTCTCGACCGAAATGGAAAGAAGTTTTCATTCACTTTTACCATTTCATCAGGCAGTAAGTTTTCCGAAAGACTCACAAGCATTCTCAAAGAGGATTTCCGGAAAGCCGGAATAGAAATGAATATAACGAGGTATGAATGGGCGGTTTTTGTGAGCAAACTCAACTCCCGGGATTTTGACGCAGTTACCCTGCGGTGGAATCTGGGGTATTCCGGAGATCCATACCAGTTGTGGCACTCATCCCAGATTGAGAAGGGATCTAACTTCTGTTCATTCAAAAATGACGAAGCTGACAGAATAATTATTGAAGCCAGAAAAGAATTCAATGAAGATGAAAGGGTGAAAATGTACAGGCGTTTCCATGAAATTATTCATGAAGAGCAGCCCTATACTTTTCTGTATACAACTCCGGCTCTGGTTGCTGTGAGCAAACGGTTCGGTAATGTAAAGGTCCATCTCAGGGGACTTAAATTCCTGGAGTGGAAGATCAAAAAATGAAAAAATATATTTTAAAAAGAGTGCTTCTTTTTATCCCAACCTTTATAGGAATTTCTCTGCTTACCTATTCTCTCGTTCGCCTTGCTCCGGGAGATTATACTTCTCTCAGTGCCGGGCTCCAGGGAGAATTAAAGGCGGGTTCAATTGGTAAGCAGATTCTTGAACAGGAAAGAAAACTTTACGGACTTGACAAACCCTTTATTGTCGGATACGCGGAGTGGCTTGGTAAATTTGTCACACTGGATTTCGGAACGTCGAGAAAGGACGGAAGACCGGTTGCAGAACGAATTAAGGATGCCCTCCCGGTAACACTTGCACTTAACATTATTACTCTCATTATAGTCTATATAATATCCATTCCCCTCGGCATAGTGGCTTCGGTAAAAAAAGACTCGGGTTTTGACCGCTGGACAGGCATAGCATTGTTTATTTTATATTCACTTCCGACCTTCTGGGTAGGGCTGCTGCTTCTCAAGTATCTTAGCGGGGGTGATTATCTCAACCTGTTTCCTCTTGGTGGTATTGTATCCGACTGGGCGGAAGAAGCTGAATTTTTCACCTGGCTTGGAAATGTTACGTGGCATTTTGTTCTTCCTGTTGTCACTCTTACATACGGAAGCTTTGCATTTCTCGCCAGGTTTACAAGGGCGAATATGCTCGAGGTAATCAATCAGCAGTACATAATGACAGCGAGATCAAAGGGGCTGTCTGAAAAAAGGGTAGTGCTGGTTCATGCTTTCAGAAATTCACTTATACCGCTCATCACACTTATGGCGTCTCTTTTGCCGGGATTACTTGGAGGCAGTGTCATTGTTGAATCAATATTTTCTATTCCGGGAATGGGAATGCTTGCATTCGAATCAATACTCTCGAGAGATATTCCGGTTATCATGGCTATTGCAGCAATATCAGCCATCCTCACTCTAACGGGGATTCTCCTTGCAGACCTTGCATATGCTCTGGTTGACCCAAGGATAAGACTGGAGGAGAAATTATGAGAGCCGGATACTGGACTGGTGTATGGAGGGAATTCAGAAAAAGAAAATCTGCTGTTGCAGGGCTTGTTGTTGTCGGCATTATTTTCATGATTGCAATCTTTGCCCCATTGATCGCAAACAACAATCCCTATGTATATGTCAATCCTGAAGGTAATGTATATTTCCCGATTATTTTTGATTATGAAGAACTCAAGGGTGTTGATTTACGAAAAGACAGCGTGAAAGGGTTCAAACTTTTTCCTCCTGTTGAATATTCATATTCCGAATATGATCTGGATTCAATAGTAATTGCACCCTGCAAAAAACATGTTCTCGGAACAGATGAACAGGGGAGGGATCTTGCAGCAAGGATGATTCATGGCACAAGAATTTCAATACTTGTTGGATTCATAGCCGTTTTTATATACGTGTCCATAGGCATAATCGTTGGCGCGCTTGCAGGATTTTACGGTGGATGGGTGGACCTTTTCATCTCACGTATAATCGAGGTCATGATATGCTTTCCGACTTTTTTTCTTATACTGACCATCCTGGCAATAGTTGATGATCCGGGTCTGCCTGAAATAATGGTTGTAATCGGTCTTACCGGATGGACAGGTATAGCAAGGCTTGTAAGGGGAGAGTTTTTCAAGCTGAGAGAGGCCGACTATGTTATAGCATCAAGGGCGGCTGGTGCAAGGGACATGTGGATTATTTTCAAACACATTCTTCCGAATTCTCTTGCCCCTGTTCTGGTGTCAGCGACTTTCGGTATCGCCTCCACAATTCTGATCGAGTCGTCACTTAGCTTTTTGGGTTTTGGTGTACAGCCTCCAACTCCAAGCTGGGGAGATATACTTTCACAGTCCAGGGACTTTATGGATTTTGCATGGTGGTTGACTCTTATCCCGGGTTTTGCAATTTTTATCACAATAACATCCTACAACATGGTTGGTGAGGGATTTCAGGATGCAACTGATCCACGCAAAAGAAGTTAGACTAAAAGCGTCTTGATGTGAAAGGGAACGGAAATTTTTTACTTCTTGACCCGGCAACCGGGTGTGAGTATTCATTATATAAACAGACAATTTAAAAATATTCGGGAATTCCTGTCTTCAGGAATGTTTTCCCGTGATGGATAATCTGAGGAAAGATATTGAAATGAGACTTAATTTTTTATTGATAACAGTATTGTTGCTGAATATATCCTGTTCGATGTTTGAAAAACCCAAACCCGGCATTATGGATTTTTTGCCGAGAGAAACTGATGTTCCGGGATGGGAACAGGTAAAAAAACCCGAAAGAATCTATGGCAAACAGATGAAGGATACTGCTGACTATGGTAAATATCGTGCTGTGGAAAAATCATACTCGCTATACAGGTCTTTTTCAGAGCAGGAATATGTTCTTAGAGTGGAACTTTTCAGGCTGAATTCTGTTATGGATGCCTTTGGGATGTTTTCACGCGAACGGGGGATTCCAGGAATCTCCAGGAATGTTACAGGGGATTATTTTACCAGCGATGAGGGAGCCTTTCTCATGAAAGGTAATTACTATATACGTGTACTTGCAAACAACAAGGATGATATCCTCAAAAAACAGTGTGATACCTTTATAAGAAACATCAGAAAAAATCTCGATGTTTCGGGTCAGACATCTGAACTACCTGATTATCTAACACTTTTCTCAGAGGATTATACGTCTCAGGATGTCATGTATTACAGAAACGGATACAGTAATCTTCCGGGGCTGAAAAGGGTTTTTATAAGGAACAGGACAATCGGAGAACAGAACAAACTGCTTTTTTTCGTGCGTTTTAATTCTGCACAGTCTGCACAGAGAAAGTTTAATTCTCTTCTCAAAAAAAATTCGTATGGCTATGCCTTGACTGTTAGAAATAAAGTTCCGGTAGCCTTTAAAAAAATAGCGGATAATATTTTGCTCTTTTTTTCTTCAGACAGGGAGTGGATATTCGGTGTGCTCAATTCTGCGAATCAGGATGAAGGTTTAAGAATTACGGATATGCTCAGGGGGGAGATAAAGAACTATAACTGATATTACGGAGGGCCATGCATTATATCATTGGTGATATTCACGGGTATCTCAATAAACTGATAAGTCTTGTTTCAGCGATAAAATCCTCATTACAGCAAGAAGATGTTTTTATTTTCCTGGGGGATTATATCGACAGGGGGCCTTATTCCTTTGAGGTAATTGAATATCTTCTGAACTTTCGGAAAAATCACAGGTGTGTTTTTCTGAAGGGGAACCATGAAGATATGATGATGAAATTCCTTGAAGGTAAAATTCATGATCTGTATCTCATCAATGGCGGCGGGGCAACGATAAAAAGCTATATTCGAAACTCGGGCGAATTCACTCTTTCTGCTGCTCATAAGAAATTTTTTAATTCACTTCAACTTTACTTTGAAGGTGATAATTTTATTACGGTTCATGCGGGGTTGAATCCGATGATAGATAATATAGAGAATCAGAAACAGGACGATTTACTCTGGATCAGGGAGGATTTCTATCTCGCTGAAAAGAGGTGGAAAAAGACTGTAATATTCGGACACACTCCTGTTCCCCTCTTAAGTCCCGGTTCAATCGATTCTGTATATTTTGATAATAAAAGAAATATAATTGGTATTGATTCAGGCGTTATCCTGGGCAGAGAGATATCCTGCCTGCGCTGGCCTGACAAAAAACTTTTTTTCAGTGACTGATATGAGAATAAAGACAATTAGCATTACATTGATAATACTTTTCTCCGGTATTTTTTCATTCTCACTGTATTCATCCAATTTTGAATTAAAGGCAAGGATTGAATCAGTCAGAAGCGGAAATATTATTACTGCCATTTTCAGGGAAAAACCCCTTGTCGGCAACTATTCTGTTATTGACGCAGAAAGGGTTGTGGGCAGTTTCCGTTTGCTCGATATACTTGAGCGTAAACCGAATGGATGGAGGGCGGTTGGCAGAGCTTATATAGTAAATGAAAAATATTCTTATCTTATAAGAGCGGGTGCGGATATTGCTCTCTCTCTGAGAAAAAAAGCCATACCTGAATCGTTTAAGAGAAAGACTTTTTATAAAGACAGGCTGGAATATAAAAAAGAGATTATATTATTGACAGATAAAAGAAAAATGGTTCTAATCCCGGCAGGTAAATTCTATTTCGGGTCTGATGCCGGAGACAGGGATGAATACCCCCTTTCTGTCAGGGATACCGGAGCATTTTATATTGACCGCTATGAGGTATCAAACCGCGATTTCAGGAAATTCGCAGACAGTACCAGAAATAATTACCCGGAATACTGGGAAAACACTATTATCGATTTAGAAGGTAATTTCAAGAGTGATTATCTGGCTGATATTCCTGCCAGAGTTACATATTATGAGGCAGTTGAATATTCGCGTTGGGCAGGCAAGAGACTTCCCACAGAAAAGGAATGGGAGAAGGCTGCAAGGGGACTGCTTAATTCAGAAAACCCAAAGAGGATTTATCCCTGGGGGAATTCTTTTGACCCGGAGAGGGTCAATTCATTTGAGCTTTGGATGAATGCACAAACAGGGAAACTTTTGAAAGAAAAATTCGGGCTTAAGACTGCATCTCTGTTGCCGGTATATGTTCTTGAATCAGAAGGGAAGTCTCCTTTTGGTGTTGTAAATATGTCCGGGAATGTTCCGGAATGGACATCCAGCTGGTATTTGCCACATGAAGGAAATAACATTATCGATGGTTCATTTGGGAAACAGTTCCGGGTGATAAAAGGCGGAGCCTGGTATGAATCTCATCGTAGTCTGAGAATCTCGAACAGGGAAAAAGGCGGCATCCCGAGTCTTCGTTCCGACAGAACCGCTGGTTTAAGATGCGTCAAAGATCCGGGTCTGTCTGACCGGGATTTTGAATACACAAAGAGGGAAAAATGAAATTATTCTATTTTTTAGCAAGAAATATAAGTTATACATTTGCAGTTGCACTGTATTCACTGGCAATAGGCTGGCTAAGCTCATTTATCGGAATTTTCCTGGGTGGTTCTTTTGTTTTTTATCCATTTGGCGGCTATATCTCTTCTTTGCCGATGCATTTTGCTGTTGCAGTTGGAATCTCATCCTTACTTTACAGCATCCATTTCGGTCTTTTGACACGCCTGGGTTTACCCTCATTCATGAAGCAACACAGAATAATAAATTCTGTTTTTAAAACCAATCTTAATATACCTGAATCTGATCTCAGGAAAGTGTACAGGTATTTTACCGATCTTACTGCTCATAACCTCCTTTCTGTAATTCTATATTGTGCTCTGGGTGCATTGATTCTTATTGGACTCATTTTTTATGATTACAGAATCACCGGTGCAATTGATGAGATTCAGTTCATAACCCTATTACGTATTATTATAATAACTATTATAATAATACTAATCGTGCTGGGAATGGCGGTTTATCTTCTTACTGAATCTATCACAAATAATGAAAGAACCCTTATATACAATGAACTTCTGAGAAACGGAACGACAATTCCTCCCAGGCCGCTTATGGGAATAAGGATTAAGTTTTTCTTCTTTGTTATCCTCATGCTTATTGTTCTTCTTTCTTTTGGGGCAATGCTCGAGAAAAGCCGTCTTAATCAGGAATTCGATTTCAGATTCATCATTCCGTATTTCGTTATTTCCCTTCTTCTCGGTATGTTCATGATGCAGATAACGACAAATTCGATCCTGAAAATCCTGGGGGATATCAGAAGGGTTATCAAGGTAATTGCAGGTGGAGGCAAGGCAGCATTTGGTATTATATCTCTTGAAACTGAAACTGCCGCGATAGAATACGGTCTTATGGAAATGGCATGGGAAATTGAAGAGCACAGGCAAAATCTCGAGAAAAAGGTTGAGCAGAGAACAATAGAGCTGCAGAGCGTTCTTTCGGATCTGAAACTCAGGGATGACCAGATACAGAAACAGCTGGATATGGCGAGTGTTATACAGAGAAGTATTCTGCCAGGTGAAATCGATGACTGGAATGAGCTCAAATTTTCAGTACGTTATATTGCAATGGAAAAAATCGGTGGAGATTTCTACGATGTTCATCAGCTTAAGGATGACAGGCTGGGTATAATGATTGCTGACGTTTCAGGACACGGTATTCCCGCTGCACTCGTTACTACAATGGCAAAAATTTCCTTTGGCAATGCAGGCAGTAAATATGAAAGCCCGCGAAGGATTTTTCAGGAGGTCAACCAGAATATCCTCGACCACGTGAAGACCCAGGATTATATGACCTGTTTTATGGTTTCGGTTGACGATGAGTACAGGGTGATTTATTCGAATGCCAGTCATCAGAAAGCAATACATCTTAAGACTGCTGAAGGTTCTGTTGAGTATCTTGATACCAACGGACTGTTTATCGGTGCAATCGAGGAAGCAAGGGATTCCTATGAGGAGAAGACAACAAATCTCAATTACAGCGACAGGCTCATTCTTTATACTGACGGTATTCCCGAAGCCCTGAATGAAGAGAGAAAGGAGTTTTCAATCGAGCGTCTTGAAAAGGTTATTCTTGACAACAGAGACCTTCCTCTTGAGGAATTCTCTGATGCAATAATAAACAGTGTTCAGCGATTCGTTAAAAACGCCCAGATAGAGGATGATATTACCCTGCTGGTTATTGAGCTTGCGCGTGACGAAGCAGTGGACGTGGTCAAGAATTCCAGAAAGCTTATAAGTGAGCACAGGTATTATGATGCCATTCAGCTGCTTGAGGAAGGACTTCTGCGTTATCCGGACAATCAGAAGATACTCTATGCTCTTTCAAAGGATTACTTCAGGGTCAATAATTATAATAAATCCATTCAGAATATCGAGAAATATCTTGTCAATGACAGGAAAAACAAGTATGCGTTTTATATATGCGGAGCTTCATATTATCAGATGATGGATTTTACCACAGCGATTACTTACTATGAAAAGGCTATGGAACTCGACCCTAATTTTGTCAATGCCCTGTTTGCTCTTGGTATGTGTTATAAAAAGAAGGGTGAGAAGGCCCGGGCACAAAGCACTTTTCAGAGAGTGGTAAGTATGGATGCTGACAATAAAATGGCACTTTTTGAATTGAAACTGCTCAATGAGGTAGATTCAACTGAAAACTGATCATATTTAACGATATTTTTTGAAGAGTATTAACCAACGCTTGACATATTTCTGAGTTCTTTAATCCTGTCCTGCCGTATGCGGGAAAACAACAAAGGCAATTTGTAAACGGAATACTCTCCAGTGCCGGCACCGGTTTAAGCTTCAGCGAAGGAGAGATATCTGTTTATATGTCATTTTCAATATGGCGCTGCTTCTCTTAACAGACTATAAACATAAAAGAAATGAAAAAGAATATAAAGGATTACAATCTCGAAGAGATCGGGGAATACTTTATTTCCATTGGAGATAAGGAATACAGGGCGCGTCAGCTGTTTAACTGGCTTTACGAGAGAAATGTCAGTTCATTTGATGATATGACCAATTTTTCAAAAGAGCTGCGCAGAAAGCTGGATGAAGAATTCGTGATAAATCCACTCACGAAGGAAGAAAAAGAAGTTTCCTCTGTTGACGGAACTGAGAAGTACCTTTTTCGAACACATGATAATCATTACGTGGAAGCAGTTCTGATAAAAAATGAGGGAGACGAAGAAGGCAGGCTCACTATCTGCATATCGAGTCAGATTGGCTGTGCAATGGGCTGTACCTTTTGTGAAACTGCAAAACTTGGTTTTGTAAGGGATCTTTCAACCGGGGAAATTATCGATCAGATCTGCCATATACGGCGGGAAACCGGTCTGAAAAACAACAACATCGTATTTATGGGCATGGGTGAGCCTTTCATGAATTATGACAATGTCATGAAAGCGGCTGATATCATAAATTATTCTTTTGGCTTTCATATATCCGTGAGAAAGATAACAATATCCACGTGCGGAATCATGCCGGTAATAGAGAGATTTATTGACGAGCAAAGGCCCTATAATCTTGCAATTTCTCTTAACGATACAGTCTCTGAGAAGAGAAGGCAGACCATGCCTGTTGAGAATAAGTACCCTTTTGCTGAAATTGCATCCATGCTTCAGAGAAAATTTCCTGTTTCAAGAAACAGGCTTACAATTGAATATGTAATGAGAAAGGACAATATTTCTCATGAGGATGCAGTGAGACTCAAGAAGATGTTCCGTTATGGAAGGATCAAGCTCAACCTTATTCCTCTGAGTGCAGGGTCTCATACTCATTCAGTTCCTTCGCAGAATGAAATCAATTCATTCATTAAAGAACTCGAGATAATGAATGTGCCAATATCCATCAGAAAGAGTCTTGGCGGGGATATCTCAGGAGCCTGCGGTCAGCTTTCAGGCAGAAAATACTCAAACCGCACAGACAGGGCAGATGCATGAACAGGGGCATATAAATGAAAAGAATATTCGGACTACTGAAAAAGATAATGGAGTGGATTTTTTCTCACAAGAAAATCATGTTTCTTTATATTCCCGGGGCTGTAGGATTTGCATTATCTGCTTATGTCCTGATGATTTTCCTTACATGGCAGGGTAACAGGGAAGATGCCCTTAAAAAGCTTTCCAGGTATAAGCAGCTTATTGACCGAACCGAGGATCTTCGTAAGGGTGTAAGCTATACCTCCGGTGATATCGATCTTTCATCAAAGGTAGTGGATATTCCCTCGAGAATTTATGACCGAAACAATGAGATCATTGGTGAGTTTTTTGAGGAAAAGCGGGAGATTGTTCCATACGATAATATCCCTGAATGGATCATGAAGGGAGTGATTGCAAGTGAAGACCGTGATTTTTACAAACACAATGGAATAAGCTACAGGGGAATCTTCAGGGCTTTTGCTGTAAATCTCATTCATCTTGAGGTTAGACAGGGAGGAAGTACAATAACCCAGCAGCTCGCCAAGGTGCTTTTCACAGACATGGAGAGAAATCTCAAAAGAAAGATATATGAGGCATTTTGTGCCCTTGAAATAGAAGAGCGTTATGATAAACAGGATATTCTTTCCATGTATCTCAACCTGATATACTTTGGCAAGGGTGCCTATGGCGTTGAATCCACTTCAAAGATGTTTTTCGGGATGCCTGTTAAACAGCTCAATGAAGTCGAGTGTGCAATGATTGTTGCCACGATATCCAATCCCCTTGTTTATTCGCCTCTTGAAAATCTCAATAACTCCGTGAGAAAAACAAAGAGAATCATGAGGTCTATGGCTGATGCCGGTTATATTCATCCTAAAAGGGCAGAGTATAAATATAAACAGTTTATTAAAAAGTGGGATGTCGTTACAGATGAAAATGGAAGGGCTGTTTCGTCTCTTATAGGCTCATTTGTCACGAGTACCTACAGGGTGAACAGTGCGCCATTTTTTAACGAGAGAATGAGAAGGATGCTGGTTGATAAATTTGGAGAGGATGTCCTTAAAAAGGGAGGTCTTAGAATTTATACGACCATTGATTCTCATAAACAGGAGGTTGCTCTTGCTTCGCTTCGCAGGGGAATCGAAGGTCAGAGGAATTATCACAAAAAAATGGCTGAAAAGCTGAAAAAGAGTCAGAGGGCCGGGGATGAACTCGAAAAGGCCAAAAATATAGAGGGTGCTCTTGTTACCCTGAATCCTTATACAGGAGAGATTATTTCATATGTCGGGGGCTATGAGTTCTCATCCAGCAATCAGCTTGACCATGCCGAACAGATAAAGAGACAGCCCGGATCTGCTATTAAACCGATTATATATACTGCAGCTGTGGAGAACAGGGATATTACACCCTCAACGGTGTTTGAAGATGCTGATACAGTGTTTGACGGCGGTTATAACCCGCATAATTACAGCAACAGGTATGCGGGAAATATTATTGTAAGAGAGGCTCTTCGAAAATCTGTAAATGTGGTTGCTGTTAAGGTTCTTGAAAAAACAGGTTATGATCTTATTTTTGATTATTTCAGTAAGGGGCTTGATCTTTCGAAATCAGAAACCAATAAAAGATTCGGAAAAACCCTTTCTTTGGCTCTTGGAACATACGAAGTCTCTCCAATGGAGTTGGCAGTGCTGCATTCCATGATTGTTAATGGGGGTGTTTTTATAAAACCCTATGGACTGAGATGTGTGAAGGATTATAATGGAAATATCGTATGGGACAGGGAATCATCTTTGAAAAAATATCTTCAGGAAAAAAGGGCTGCATACGGTAAAATTATTGACCCAGTTGCAGCGGCTGTTACATTATGTATGTTACAGGGCGTTTTTGAAAAGGGCGGAACCGCATACTATTCAGTGTACCGTAAAAATATACCCTTTCAGATAGCGGGTAAAACCGGCACAAGTACTGATTACAGTGATGCCTGGTTTGCAGGATATTCCTCTGAGCTGGTTTCATCAGTGTGGATAGGAAACAAAAAAGGTGCTATCTCTCTGGGAAAAGGAAGATCAGGAGGTGCTCTTTGTGCTCCTGTATGGGCGGAATATACTGAAAAGATATACAGAGACCGTAAAGCGGCTGATTTTCATGTGCCGGAAGAAGGAATATCAAAAGAAAGGATCTGTCCGGAAAGCGGAAAGGTTGCAGGCCCTCATGGAGAATGTCCGGACAGTTTTATTCAGCTTTATTATTCCGGGTCTGAACCCGGTGAGTTTTGTCCGCTGCATTCTGCCAGGTAAAGGTTCGGTTTTATGAAAGATAAATTACTCATCAATTTCTGCATTATTCTTTTAGCTTTTTCATGCCTGTCCTTTTCATGGCCGGTAAAGAAAGGAAGACTAACATCGACTTTCTGTGAATCACGCGGAGACCATTTCCATGACGGAATTGACCTTGTTTGTCCTGATGACAGGGTGGTGTCCCCTGAAAAGGGCAAATTGCTTTATTTTTGGGATAAATCCATATTCCCGCTTGATCAGTATCCAGGGGGAGGTAATTACAAGGTGCTTCTTCATCCTGATAATAATGTTTCTGTTTATATGCATCTTGAGGATTTTCTTTCTTCTGAAAAAGAATACAGTAAAGGGGATCTGATCGGAACAGTTGGCAATACAGGTCATTCATTTGCCAAACACCTTCATTTTTCATTTCTGGATATTAAAAAAAGAAAATCAGTTAATCCGCTTTCACTCATAAAAGGGGATATAGCAGACAGTGAAAAGCCGGAAATAAAACATTTTTATATAAGAATTAAAGACAGACTCGTTCAGCTAAAGGACGGTTCTGAAGTGAGGTTTACTCAGCATTACCCAATGCTGGTGGAAATAGGTGATTCTGTCACCGGACGTGAAAGGGTCGGTATTTACAGAATCGTTGCGCTTTTTAACGGTTCAAAGGTTCTTGACGTAAGTTTTGACTCTTTATCAATTGATCAAAATGGCCTTGTTTCCGGCAGTGATACCTTTGCTGATCTTTTTGATGAAAAGGGATATTACAAAATATCAGGTTTGAAATACAGGAATGGAGAAAACAGATTCAGGGTTTTTGCATACGATTATTCCGGAAACAGCTCGGAAAAAGCGTTCAGGGTCAATATAAAACTCGATCCTGATTCACTGAAGTAAGATAAGTATCAGCCCCGGCTGTTCAGACCTTAGGGTTTAGAACTTATCTTGTTTACCGGGGTTGTATCGTTTTGCAAATCTGTGGAGGTATTTTTTGGAAAACATTATACCGCATATAAGAAGAGAAAAAAAAATAAAACAGACCGATATGGCAGGGGCCCTGGATGTCTCGCCTTCTTTTTTGTGCAAGGTTGAAAAGGGACTTCTTGATCCTTCTGAGAAATTTATTCAGATGTGCTCTGAATATCTCAATGTGCCGGTCGACAAACTTTTCCCTGAGGAAAAGAAGAAGGCCAGGGCTGTTAAAAAGATTCAGGCTGTAGAGACTGAAGCAGAGAATATGCTCTGGCATATACGCCAGGAACGCGGTATAAAGCAATATGAACTTGCCCAAAAACTCTCATGTT
Organism: uncultured Leptospirales bacterium; assembly: GCA_964512685.1. GTDB lineage: Bacteria > Spirochaetota > UBA4802 > UBA4802 > UBA5550 > CAZEJW01. The sequence continues at coordinate 18,962 of CAZEJW010000018.1, forward strand.
CTCCTTCATTTCTTTCAAAAGTTGAAAAGGGGCTTCAGTCTCCCAACGATAAATTCAAAAAGAAATGTGCGAGAATTCTCAAAGTAAAAGAGAATGTTCTTTTCCCCTGAAATGCTGAATTGATATGGAATACTATACCATTGAAATAATTGTTTTATTTGTATTTCTTTTGCTGTCAGCATTCTTTTCAGGATCAGAAACCGCTCTTTTTTCTCTGAAGGTTTCTGATATCCACAGATTTTCAATATCTGAACACAGAATACAAAGAAGAATCGCCCGCTCAATGAAGCAGTCTCATAAGATTCTTATAACCATACTCATTGGTAATCTGTTTGTTAACCTGATCGTGTCTGCTATTTCAACACGCCTTCTTCTTCTGAAATGGCCTATGCATGGCCACCTTATATCAATTGCCGTAATAACTCCTCTTGTAATTATTTTCTGCGAGATAACTCCAAAGGTCATGGCAATAAACTTTTACAGAAATATTTCTCTGACTGTTTATCCTCTTTTGAGTTTTTTTCACCGAATACTTTATCCGCTAAGAAAGTCTATGCTGTTCATTACTGATATTATGATGCGGGTCTTCAATCTCAGAATGTCTGAGAATATGACAGAGGATGCTCTGGGACATGCTCTTCGGGTTGGAGAGGAAGAGGGCGTTATAGACAGGGAGGAGAGCAGGTTCATAAAAAACGTAATGCGTTTTTCGAAAAAAGAGGCATCCAATATAATGTTCCCAAGAAACAGGGCTGTCTTCATCCCCTATGGGGCTACTATCGAGGAGGCAATAGGTATTTTCCTTGAAACTGATATTATAAGGGCGCCTGTTTACAGGGAGGATCTTGATCACGTTGTTGGAATGGTCGATTCAAGAAAACTTATTCCCTATTACCTGGGCTACAAAAAGGCCAGGAATATAAACAGGTTTATCAACGAGATTGATTTTTTCCCTGCCTCAAGAGAACTCAATGAGCTGCTTCAGGATTTTCTTTTGAAGAAAATTCAGATTGCAATTGTAGTGGATGAATACGGCGGTACTGCCGGAGTAGTTACGCTTAACGCTATTTTGTCAGAGCTCATGGGTAAGGAATTTACAAAGTGGGAGGTCGATACCAGGCCTGATATCAGAAAAACTGTAGGCAGTATTTCGATAATATCAGGAGAAATGCAGATAAAGGATTTTAATTATATCTTTGAGGAAAAGCTGGACAGTATCGAAACTGAAACCATGAGCGGATATATGATTGAAAAACTGGCGCATTTCCCGAGAAGGGGTGAGACTTTTAAAGTTGAGAATTCAACTCTCAGGGTTAAATATATCAAAAAAAACAAGATCGAATCCATAGAGGTTATTCCTGATGATGTGGAAGGGGAAACGGACAAAGCATGATTGAGGAATATCTGGTATATAATGTTGGAGTTATAGTTTTTATTTTTCTCTCAGCTTTTTTTTCAGGAACTGAGACTTCCATTGTTTCGGCAAACCGTTTTAATATAGAGGTGCTTGCGAGAAAGGGTAAAAAGAGTGCTGAGCGTTCGATCTATGTTCTGGACAATCTTGAGGATGCAGTTGGAATGGTTCTCATCGGCAATAATGTCGCTAATATCTCAGCAACTGCATTTATCATTTTTATTGCGACAAATGCATTCGCACTGGAAGACACCGAACTCCTTGCGGTGACTGTCATTCAAACACTTTTGTTTCTTGTCGCCTGTGAAATTACTCCAAAGGTCGTAGCAAAGGCAAAAGCTGACCAGTACCTGATGTTTTTTTCTGTTCCGATTAAGCTGCTTATGATTGTTCTCAAGCCTGCTGTCAGGTTTTCCCTGCTGATTACTGTAGCCTATAAAAAGATATTCAGGCTTGAAAAGATAAACAATTCTATTGTCCCGTCAAGAGATGAGATTGATCTTCTGTATGAAATCGGAGAAAAGGAGGGGCTTATCAATGAGGAGAACAAGAACTATGTTTCAGAGATTCTTTCGTTCAGGGAAACAGCTGCCTATGATATTATGCGGCCTCTGGTTGATATTGTCTCCATTGAAAAAAGTGATTCAGTCAGAAATCTTGTGGCCCTGATTGATAAAACCGGTTTTTCAAGAATGCCTGTTTATGAATCCAGGGTTGATAATATAATCGGTTATATATTCTACAGGGACATTCTGAAAAACAGAAATGCAGAAAAGGTATATGAGCTGATAATAAAGGCCCACTATATTCCCGGAACCAAGAATATTTATGAGCTCTACCTGGAAATGCAGCAGAACAAGATGCCTCTTGTTTTTGTGGTTAACGAACACGGAGGCGTTACCGGAATGGTAACTCATGAGGATATTGCCGAAGAACTGGTGGGAGAGATTCAGACTGAAGATCACGAGGTTGAGGATTTTATTACAGAGATAAGCGCCAGAAAATATCGCCTGAGGGGAGACCTGGATATTGACTATTTCAGAAGATATTTTTCTATCGATATCGATAAAAAAGGCTTTGAAACAATTGCAGGTTTCTTAATGTTTTACATGAAGAAGATCCCCAGGCAGGGAGATTCTTTCGAGTATAAGAAAATTAAGTTTCTTGTTGAAGAGGCAACCGAACGCTCTGTAGAGAAGGTTGTTATAACAGTGGATAAAACCAGGAAGATAAAGAAGGTTCAGCAGTGAGTTATATTTTTATAAATATTGATACCTTTGAAGTGTATGAGTGTGAAGAGGATTTATGGCATAATGCTTATGATTTTGCCTGCGAAGATGGCTGGGTCCCTGATGGAACATTTTTTGATCTTGCTTATCAAATTAGCGAAGATCTTGATGATGTTGATGATTACAACTTTGACCCATCAGCCAATCTTTTCGGGATGCTGCTTGCCCTGAATGATATGCATAAATGGGATGGTAATTATTTTGAGAAGAGAAATCAGGTAGTGACAGATACTGATTTATACTACATGGTTCTTTCCCTGAAATGCGGTGATTTTCCTGCTGCCTTTCTTGAGTTCCTCGATAAAGGCAGCTTCAGGATATGCTCTGACTAGCGCGCTGTCTTATTTTCTTGAGAGCATTGGTCCAAGGGAATCCTTTGCTGCAAGTATGTGAACATGAAGGTGAAATACCTCCTGGCCTGCAATCCTTCCATTGTTGATTATTATCCTGTAACCATTTTCTACCAGACCTTTAGAATCAGCAATTTTTTTTGCTGCCAGAAAAAGATCTGCCATTATGTCTTTGTTACTCTCGTCTATATCGCTGACTGATTCAATATGTGTTTTTGGAACAACCAGTATGTGTACCGGTGCAGCCGGTTTTATATCCCTGAATGCAAAGACCTTTTCGTCTTCATATACTTTGTCTGACGGGATCTCGCCCTTTATTATTTTGCAGAAAATACAATCCATTGAAAAGCTCCTTTACCTGTTTTTTTTCAGAAGGCTGATAGCCTTTTCTGCCCATTTATTTTCAGCTTCAAGGTGGTACTGGTGGTGCGAAAAAATTATATCAACAATGTCCTGAAATTCTTCCGGTACAGAGGATTTCACATCCTTCCTGTGTTTCTGCAGTTCTTCTCTTGAATGTTTCAGGGCTGAACTTTTTTCTTCGAGTTCGGTTAACACTTTTTCAGGTTCGCTGTATTCCATAAAAAAGATTACTGCATCAATAAGAAACTCCTGGCTGTATTCCCCCTTAAGCGCATCAGAGAGCATCTTTTTGAATTCTGCTTTGCCTTCATCTGTTATTGAATACACTGACCTTTCAGGCCTTTTGCCTTCCTGCTCGGTTTCTGATGAAACCAGGTTTTTATTCTGCATTTTTTCAAGGTGATAGTAGATTGCAGGAAGTTTAATCTGGGCAAAATCTGATACTCTTTCAGCAATCAGCTGTTTGAGCCTGTACCCGTGTAATGGACCGTGTCTCATCAGAAAGCCCAGTATGTATAATGGAATTTTCATTTATTGTTTATTTTGTTCCGGTTATTGTAAGACCAAAGAGATCTTTCCTTATTTCATAATTTTCGAATCCAGTCCCTGTCAATACATTTCTGATTTCTTTTTCAGTATATGCTGCCTGAAGGGATGTAATGAAAAAAGGAGCCATCTCCTTTGGCTTTATGCTGGCTTTCATGAAAAACCTGACAATGAATGAAATGTCTCTTCTGAGATCAGTTATATGAAATTTGCCTCCGGGTTTCAGAACCCTGTAGATTTCATTGAATACTCTTTCAGGGAATTCCCATTCATGGAGTGATCCATTGCTGAAAGCATAATCAAATGTATTGTCAGGCAGGGGCATTGAAGCAGCATTTCCTTTGCAGTATTCTGTTCTGTTATGATTCATGTTATAGGAAGATGCATTCTTTTTTGCCAGTTTTATCATATCATCACTTATATCAAGACCTGTAAGCCTTGTGTCAGATGTATTGGCAAGCCATTCAAGCCCGAGGTATCCCGGGCCAGGGCCGATTTCCAGGGCATGACCATTGTTGAATCCATATTTAATCATGCTGTCAATTCCAAGCCATCCCCTGTCTCTGTGGGTTTTCATCATTTTGTCATAGGTTTCAACAGTGTCAATCCCTGTTATTCCATGATCTGTTTCCGGTATTCTTTCTTTCAGTTTCATTATATGCTCCAGATTGATTGATTTGTCCTGATTAGTCAGTACTGAATATATTATACTGACTAAAATAGCAGTCGTCAACATGCAGGGAGAATTTTTTTCCTGTTCAGGCAAAAAAAAAGCATCCCGTGAGGGATGCATAAATTGGAGATTCTACACTACCTGCCTTTTAAAGGTTTCGGTAATGGGATGGTTGGCAGGCAGCTGGTCTGGGAAATTGTCTTTTTTGAGAATAATATCGTTTCCAGGGATTGGAAGCACATTGAGTACCTCTGCGTAGGATATCCAGTTTGGAACATCCAGTCTTTTGCCCTCTGGATGATTCCATGTTTTGTACCAGAATATATCATTAACTGATTTCCTCTGTTCCATGGATTGTTTTTCTGCAATCATTGCGTCCTGCTCGTGTTTTGCAGAAATTGCAATTACACCGAGCATCTTGTTCGTTGGGCTGAGTTCGGGTGCTATGATATCCCAAAAGCCATGGCCGTAGCCCCTGTTGAGCTGTTCATCAGAATCATTGATCTCTGCTGAATGGATAGGCCCTGTGAGACAGAATGCGCCGTATCTCAGGTCATCTCCTTCAGGGATATCTGTTGTGCCATCAAGGTGAATGGAATTAAGGCCTGCCTGAATAGCACAGCCAACAGCATGTTCTGCTGCATCTTCTGCAACATTGAGTTCTTTGAGTTTATCGATTTCGATATACATAAAGACCATCTTGTGAGCGTCTTCCCTGGGCTTGAGTACCTTCTTGCCGAGTGACGCAGTAAGATTGGCGATTTCAGTGTATTTGTCCCTGTCAAGATCAACCATGCCATCACTGACATTGGCTTCATATGCATCGATCATTTCCCCGGGTACTTTATCAAGGCTGTCTGTTATCATATCTCTGATTTTACTCAGTTTTTCTTTGCCTTCATTACTGCTCCCTTCAAGGATTATACTTTTAACTATGTTCTCAATTCCAAGAGGCTGAAGCTCATTGCGAACAGTTTTGAAAAAATTATCCATCACTCTCTCAGGAATTTCCATGTTAAAATCAACATTTCTGCGTTCACTCTTTCGCTCTATGAGTTTTGCTCCTGCAAGATTCATTATTTTCTTCTGGTAGTATTTTCTGTCTTCAGGCTGCTTGAGGCCTATCTGCATGATTGTTGCAATTTCACCTTTCGGGTTCATTCCATCGAGAGTCAGAATATCCTTCAGCTTCTGATAGCCTTCCTTGTTGTAGCTGTTTATGTATTCATCAGAGAAGGCTCTTCTTATAATGTTTACACCGTATTCTCCGCCAAGAACAGAACAGATTGCGCTTTTGAGATTGTTTTCAAATGTACCCATATCAATGTTTTCAAGGCTTAGCATGCTGGGGGGCAGAGGGCGTCTTCTCCATTTCAGCATATTCATGAACGCGCCCTTGTAGCCTGTGTTTATGAGCACAACTGTTGAAATTGCATTTTTAACAAAGGATTCACTGCCCGGCATTATTCCAAACAGGTCTATTGCATCTTTTACTTCACTGTTGCATGTCCAGTCAAAGTACATTCCCTGCCAGTGCTGGGAGTAGGTTGCATTAGTTGCCTTGAGGCCACATGCGAGAACCTGCGCAAGCCTGTACTTGGAAGGAACATCCTTAATATCAAAAACCGAGAAGTCCCTGGATGAATATTCACTGGCATTCCAGATCTCCCTTATCATGGTATTTTCATGTTCACTGATTGATACCTGGTTGATTAAATACGGAACCTGGGATGTGCCGGGATGTTTTTCAGGATACCACTGTGATTTATGAATATTTGGATTGTTCTCTGCTGCAATTATTCTTCCGTTTGGTTTACCAAATATGGTTTTGCTTTTATCATTCATTAAAGATCCTCCTAATAAAAAAATCCCTGTTAAGGGATAGTTGACTTAAAACATTTTGATTTTACAAGCTGTATTCGGACTGACCAGTCAGCCCGTTTGTAGTTTGTCCGGGTTAAAAGGTCAAATATTTTTTTGAGAAAAAGTAAATATTATTTACTTACCTGTGCGTTTGTTGTCAAAATGTATAGTTTTTGTCTGTTTTATATCAATATTTATACCTGAACATTATTTTATAGGGAAAAATTCTATTATCCTGCAGCTGAAGGTTGCCGGGTAATAATTTTCTTTCGTTAACTCAATAAAGTATTTTCCGGGTAAATACTTTAAGGTTTGACAATTTGTAACCAGTGGTTACAACAATGTATTATGTTTTCAGTTTGTTCATAACCGGAGGCCTGCCATGTCATTTCCTGACAGAAATAATCCCTATAGCTTCAATGAATTTCTTGAGTGGAGAGAAAATGTAGACTATTATGCTGATGATAAATTTCTGCAGCGAGTAGTGAAGATTTGTACTGGTGAGGATTTTTCTGAGACAGACAGTGAGGCCAGGAAAGTATCCCCCAAAGCCTCTTTAAGATGGCGAAAGATGGCCGAGTCTGCTGCCTGGCCTGAGAAACGGCCATATATGATGCATTATGACGGGCATCACAATCGTATAGACAGAATTGTGAGGCCTCGTGAAACCGAGATCATGGAAAAGGAGATTTTCGGAGAAAGGCTTTTTGCAAAGGATAAATCACCGTGGGTAAAGCTGGTTAAAATGTTCCTGATTTACCAGAACGGGGAGGCCTGCGTTGCATGCCCTATGACCTGTACCGAAGGTTTGGTTGAACTTCTCGAAAGATACGCGGACACTCCTGAAACCCTGAAGATTCTTGAACACTGCAGGGAGGGGATTAACGGGGAGGTTGCAATTGGAGCACAGTACCTTTCTGAAATTCAGGGCGGGTCTGATGTGCCTGCAAATGTACTTGAGGCTGTGAATGATAACGGCACGTGGAAGCTCTATGGGAGTAAGTTCTTCTGTTCTGCTACTCACGCTGACTATGTTGTTGTTACTGCAAAACCTGCGGGCTCTGAAAAGGTCGCGTTGTTTGTTATGCCTTCGTGGCTGCCCGGTAACAAGGAAAGGGAAATTCGTAATGGTTATACCATTGACCGCATAAAATGGAAGATGGGCACAAGCGAGCTTACAACCGGTGAGCTTACTTTTAATGGTGCTGTTGCTTACCCGGTTGGCCCTCTTGACAGGGGAGTTGCAAATGTCGTTGGTATTGTTCTCACTTATTCACGTCTCACTGTTGGTTTGTCTGCTGCTGCCTCAATGACCAGGGTGGCAAGGGAGGCCGGAAAATACAGTGAGTTCAGGGAGGCCTTTGGTTTCAGGATAGGAATGTTTCCCATGGTAAAAGCACAGGTCAGTGAAATTGAACTGTTTGCCAGAAGAACCACTGCAGGTGCTTTTAAACTCTACAGTGATTTTTTGTCTGTTGCTGAAAGTAGTGATGATTCACCTGAGGTAAAAAGAAAAAGGTTTCGTGTGAGAGAACTTATTATGCTTCAGAAGATTACTTCTTCCATGGATTCTACTGATGTTATACGCAAGGGCATGTCAATCTTCGGCGGCCATGGCGTTATGGAGGATTTTTCTTCTCTGCCCAGGCTCTACCGTGACTCAGCAATCAACGAGCTGTGGGAAGGCCCGGGGAATGTTCTGCTTGCCCAGATTCACCGCGATCTTCAGAAGGCTTCTGACTGGTATCCTGTTTGTGATTTTGCGCGGGATGTTCTTGAAGGATGTGAAGAAAGTATAATAAATGAGTTTGCAGAAGAGCTTGAAGCAATTGTTGCTCATAAGAATCTCTTTTCACCTGATGATGAAACAATCAGGATCTGCATTCAGTGGGATGATTTCTCAAAGAGATTTTTTCATGCCTTCCAGAACCAGGCTCTTGTGTTTTGTGATTCCTGTTTAGCCTAGGGAATGGATTGGTGTGCATGGTTCGACAGGCTCGCTATACATTGCTGTAGCCCTTAAAGATATACTTTTGGTTCGATATGCTTATCATGTGCTGTTTTTTCTCAGGCGCATCCTCTGTATCAATGCCCCCAAACTCCTCGCCCCCAAACCCCCTGAAGGGGGCTTTAAGATTGTGATATTGAACTGGTTGCCTGAACGGTCGCGACCGTTCATTACCGGAGAAAACATTTCCTGCGCGTGGAAAATATTTTAATTACATTGTGGGATCGCAGGGGCACATACGCAGTTATGCCCTTATGATACCAAACCACAGCCTTTGGGGATTTAATATTATGGTTTCTTAACTGTATTTTTGATTTATTTATCTGGAAGCTTGCTGTTTTATAGAAAAGACGGCCTTAGTGATTGTTCGGGTAAGTGGTCCAATAATGATAAGTTGAAGGGGGAGAGCCATAATAAAATTCATCATTACACCTCTGGCATAAACTAAGAAAAAATGTTCGCAGAAGCCTGAATTCATAATCGCACCAAAGAGTGACATGCATAACACCATTCCGGTGATCATAAAAAAAGATATTGTTAAAATTTTCTTCATCTGGCTGTCGTCTTCTCTTACAATCTTAAAGGCCACTGCCTTTGCTGGTGGTGAAACAATAAAAATATCGCAGAAGAGAGCGTATGTATATCCGGGAATAAATCCAACAGCTAGATTTACTAAAAAGTTTTTGGTATAACCCTGGTGAAGTAGAAGGTTGTAGGAACTCATTACTAATACCATGAAAAAACACATGATTGAGGTAAAGATAAGGGTTTCTTTTTTTGTCATTTGCATATATACTCCTGTTTTGTTTTTAAGGGCCAAAGATATTTATTGTCAAAATTCGTGTAAGCGTTTTTTCTCATTGATTTCAGTTTTGAAATATTTTTTGCAAAAGGTGTATTTTGTACCGGTTCAGGGACTGGCTGTTTTGACCCCTCCTGGCCTACCGGCCAACAAAGAACAGGAGGTTCTGCATGGCACAGCGTGCACGGATGCACTGGCTGTGGTCTCCCTAATGTGGAAAGGATTTCATCCATTGAACTGGTTGCCTGCGTGCCGATCAGGATGATCAAATGTCGAAGCCGGACAGGAAGTCGAAAAGACTTTGGCAAGTAACAGGATGTTGCGCATGACGCAGTGAACATGGATGTACAAACTGTGGACTCTTAGCAGAGGGCAGTATTTCGGCAAGCTCAAAAACCGGGATAAGCGTCCTGCTTGCTGCGATCTTGCTGTACGTGTCCAGCGTTGCCTGGATGAGATTATTGCTTTTTGAATGAATTGTTTATTGAAGAGGAGACTCTTTTGTCTCTGCTTCAATATAAAAAATGTGATTGAAAAGGGGTGCTGTTTATTCATGCAGAGAAATTCCTGATACTGAACGTATCCCTGTTCCCGAATTAAATTTTCATGCCTGTTTATGTTTCTTGTGATCGCTGTCAGTGGGGCTGATTTTCATAATTTATTCTGGTTTTAATATGACTTTCAGCAGGTCTAAAAGGGAAATGTATGGATTGCGTTAATTTGCAGTTTTTCGGGCGGTTTGTGTTGTAAAGTTCTTGTCAAAATGTTTGTGAGGGGAGAATATTTTATTGCGTAAATTTGAGGCTTCTGTGTTATCCAGGTAGATAGTTGGATGTAAGGCAGAGTGTTTTTTTTAACCAGAAGAGCTGTTATAAAGAAAACCAAATGAAATATCCATTCATCCTGTACTGAGCCAGACTGAAACTGAAGGTTGAGAAGAACGAATAAAAGAAAGTTGAAATTCATGGAATACCTGGTTAGATTCCTTGAAAATTGACGGAGGACACGAGATTGCAGGTGGTAGCGAATGAGTGAGAAAAGTGGAGAGATAGAGAATGGAAAATGAGATAATTTATACAATGACTGCTACGTTTGAAGGTCATGCTCAAACCACAGAAAATGGTGTGGAATATTGGCTGGCTCGTGATTTGCAACACTTGTTAGGTTATGCTAAATGGGATAATTTTCTAAATGTAATATCCAAAGCAAAAACAGCCTGCGAAGTTTCCGGGCATGAAATCCAGGACCATTTTGCCAATGTCGGGAAAATGGTTGATCTGGGATCTGGCAGCAAGCGTGAAATCAACGACATCATGCTTACCCGGTATGCTTGTTATCTGATTGCTCAGAACGGAGATCCTGCTAAGCAGGAGATTGCCTTTGCACAGACCTATTTTGCTATGCAGACCCGCAAGGCGGAATTGATCGAGCAACGTTTACTTGAATCTGAGAGAGTTTCAGCCCGTAAAAAGCTCTCTGTAACCGAAAAAGAATTATCTGAAGTGATATATGAACAAACGGGCGGTAATCAGAATTTTGCACTGATTAGAAGTAAGGGCGACCAGGCTTTATTCGGAAAAAATACACAGGCTATGAAGGCTCAGTGGCGGGTACCGAACACCAGGCCACTGGCGGATTATGCCCCTACAATTATTTTAAAAGCAAAGGATTTCGCAACAGAGATCACCATTCATAATGCTCGTGAAAAGGTGATGAAAAATGAGTCTGAAATATCAGGAGAACATGTTAGCAACAACAAGGCTGTGCGAGAAACCCTGTTGAATCGTGGCATCCGACCGGAAAGCCTGCCTCCGGCTGAAGATGTGAAAAAAGTAGAGCGACGTCTGGATATGGCTAAAAAGAAAACAGTCAAAAAGCCTGAAAAGCTTAAGGAGAAATGAGGATTTCTTTCGGTGCCCTGTGTTGCCGGGTTGTGATTATTACTTATTAAATGAATAATTTCTGGGGTGGGAATTCCTTTGTCCCTGGTTCAATATAAAAAATGTGATTGAAAAGGTGTGCTGTTTATTCATGCAGAGAAATTCCTGATACTGAACGTATCCCTGTTCCCGAATTAAATTTTCATGCCTGTTTATGTTTCTTGTGATCGCTGTCAGTGGGGCTGATTTTCATAATTTATTCTGGTTTTAATATGACTTTCAGCAGGTCTTGATGGGTGTTTTGAGGATGTATTGCGATATTTATCAATGGCAGAATCTGCATTTTGAACAGGAAAGAATGTAAAGAATAGTTCGTTTTAATGGGGAGTAATGTTATGTGCAAAGGTAGGGGCAGGGTGGTGGTGTTTCTGAGCAGGAATGAGAGGTTTGTTTGAGGAGAGGTGAAAGGGTTGTGGATCATAAGGATTTGTTGTTTTTTAGAGATTCGCGCTGTAAAAGTTCTTGTCAAAATTTTAGTGTGATTTGAAGATTTTATTAGCTTGTAAATAGAGTATATCAATAGTGTAAGTTTATCCGTTTATGGGATTTTATCTATAATGTGGATATGGAATTAGTTAAGCGAAAAGCCAGCCCCTTCCTGGCTAAAAACCTTCTTTATCAACAAAACTTAAACTGAAAATATATTTACTAAAGTCAATATTCACTTGACTTCATAAACTCTATTGCCTATATTTAAAACATGTGGATGATTGAAAGAACAGACGAAATTGCCGAATGGATTTCAGATCTTGATGACGATGCAAAAGAAGCTATTCTTAAAAATCTGATAATTCTAAAAGAAATTGGCCCTGCTCTGGGTAGACCTTATGTTGATACCATCAAACAAAGCAGGCATAAAAACATGAAGGAATTAAGAATTCAAAACAAAAAGAGATTATTTCGAATCTTCTTTGTTTTTGATCCTCAAAGAAAGGCACTTTTGCTAATCGGTGGAAATAAACGAGGCAATAAACAGTTCTACGAAAAATATATACCTTTAGCAGATAAAATATATGATCAATACAAAACAAAGGGGAATAATAAAAAATGAAAAAAATCATAAAAAAAGATTTCATAGATGAGCTTTCTTCTTCTCTCCCTGATAATCGAGTAAAGAAGGCACAAAAGGATGCTGAAACAGAGATATTGCAAATTCGATTATCAGAATTGAGAGAGAAGCAGGGATTAAAGCAAGAAGATATAAAATCTTTTACACAATCAGGTGTGTCAAAACTTGAGTCTAGGAAAGATATGAAAATTTCAACTCTGGTTGAATATTTAGACAATCTTGGCTTAGGAATTGAAATTAAGGCTTATCCAAAAAATAAAAAAAGTAAAAAATTGGATGAGTATATTCTTTTAAAGATTTAAGAGGGGGGGGGCGGGCTCTTCGCCTAACACGGCTTACCCACTCGCTCCCTTCGGTCGCGGGGTTTCGCCACATTGCCACTTTATTCAATAAAAAACAGTTGCTTTTTTTATAACGATTTGCTCTTTTATACGGATCGGTGAGTTTGGCAACGTTGGGTAAGCGGAAATAGTTGAACAAAGCCGCCTGAAGGCGGCGACTCCTAAAACCACCACAAATTTTCACTTTCCATCATAATTTCGAAATCATAGAATCCTCCCAAAATTAACTTAAAGGAGGATTCTACCATGAATTCACTATTTTTGAAACATTATGAACGCGACCTTGTTCGTAAAGAATTAAGTCCACGGACACAAAGAACATAATACCGCAACCTTCCTTGATCTCTCTTTGGAGTATACTTGCAAATATACTTGACTTCTGTATCTGTTTTTACTATTATTAACACAGGAGGTTGCTTATGCCACAAATATCATTGTATATCGACAAAGATACATTAGCCAGGATAGAAAAAGCTGCAGCTAAAGAGAAAATTTCAATCTCAAAATGGGTAGGTAATAATATTAAAAAAGCAATAAAAGAAGATTACCCTGAAGGATATTTTGATTTGTTTGGATCCATAACTGATAAATCGTTTGAGATTGAAAATTTATCTTTTGAACAGGATATAAAAAGAGAAAGCTTATGATATATTATCTTGATACGAATATATGTATATATTTCCTTAAAGGATTATACCCTTCAATTATGGAGAATATTCAGAATATAAATCCAAATAATATTAAGATTCCTTCTATTGTTAAAGCTGAGCTTCTTTATGGTGCTGAAAAAAGTCAGCAAAAGACTAAAAATTTGGCTAATATTAAGAGATTTCTTGAACCCTTTGAAATAATTCCATTTGATGATGATTGTTCAATTGCTTATTCTAAAATTCGTTCAGCAATGGAATTAAAAGGAACAGTTATTGGCCCAAATGATTATATTGTTGCTGCAACAGTGTTGGCGAAAAACGGAATTCTTGTGACAAATAATACAAAAGAATTTAAAAAAGTAAAAAATCTAAAAACTGAAAACTGGGTCGCGAAATAAGTCAATTGCCAGTACCGAATAATCATCAAGGAACAAACATGAAAACAAAATTTTCACACGTAAACATTATGGTTCTTATGTTGGTAAACTGATTGATGGTAATGTGGAAGGTGTTGGAAACATTACACTGGTTTATGCAAGAGATCCTGAAGGCAATATTATTGAGATTCAGAAGTGGGAATAAAAACTTAACACTGCAGAATCTGAACTCATAAAATATACGCAGATAATGGAGATTAAATGAATAAAAGCGTTTATATTCAATTCTTGTTTTTAAACCATACCTGTCGTATGGCTTAATCTGTATCACTTTAAAGAATTCCGAACAGAGGCTAATATTTTCTTTTATTTCAATTTACGGCTTTCCGGGTTGTTCATGCAGTGGATTTAAGGATGCTTAAACACTGCATGAATACTGATCTGATCAGTTTGTTTGTATCATAATTAATGCTATTTAAAAAACTCAGATACAAAAAACGAACAATTATCTTTTGTAATTGTTGTATCCTGGTTCAGGCATTCCCTCGGTACAGGTTCATCCCATAGATCAACCTTTTCTCTTGGAAACAGTCTGAACAGGTTTTTGATAGTACCGGTGATGATAAAGATTTAAAGACAACTTAGAATGTAAAATTATTACCTGTTCCAGCAGGCCCTGTTTCCACTCACGTTATTGTAAGGACGAATCAGCCGGTTTTCAAGTAGATGCTCTTTTATCCTCTGGTAGAGGTCTGAAGAGTAACGGTATTCGTACCTGTGATCGTAAACATAGGATTTTATTTTCACCTTTATAAGGGGCATCTCAATAAAGTCGTCTTTTACTATCACACTAACTGGTTTTTTTAAATAACTGAAAGGTGAGGCATATACAGCCTCGTATGAAATTTTTTTTATTAGCCCTATGTCGCTGTCCCAGGGCAGGTTGAACTGGGTAACCACCTGGCAATTCAGCTCTCCACTGTTTGAGTTAGAAACCGATTTTTCAAGAAACTGTTTTGAGGGTATGTTTATGATAGAATCATCCGGGGTTGTTATTCTGATCCGTAGAAGGCTAATGTCTATAACTTCACCGTAAAATTCGCCTGCCTGTATCTTGTCTCCAATGTTGAACGGCCTGGTAAATATAACAATCAATCCGCTGAAAATGTTTGCCAGCACATCCTGAATCGCAAATCCAATTGCAACACCGGCAGAAACCCCGAAGGTCATAAGAGCAGTAGTGGAGATGTCAAGGATAAAGAAAAGAATAAACAATACAGCCAGAAGATTCAGTAGAAAATTTATAATCGGAATGAAATTCTTGATCATGATCCTTTTGGATGGGTACCGTTCAGAAAGACGGTTGAGTGATTTTTTTATTCCCCATGAAAAAAACCACATGGCAATGACAGTTATTGTAATTAGAATTATACTGTTAGAGCTGAATCCGCTTAATTGATCAAGTATCTTCTCACTGCCTTTCATCATGGCTCTCCTTTGTTAAAGCAGATTTTTAGTTTCCATAATTTTTACCAGCTGGTAATATACATTGCTGAAGATAGTAAATCCTTCCTCCCGGGAGCTCACAAGGGCATTGTCTATAAGAAGGGATATATACATGGAAACGCGTTCAGGCGGCATGAGAAGAATTGAACTTATTTTTTCTATTGTCAGTGTCTTGTGAATGAACAGGGTCTGAAGTATAAAGAGGGCCTCAATATCATAGTCACCTACAAATGACAGGTCAACCGGCTCAGGAAATTTCAGGTATATGATATTGTCGGAAACCGAATGAATGGATGATTTAAAAATGAAACTGTAGAAAAGGTGGTTTGTTCTTCCCATATCATAACATTTCTGGAAAAAAAGGCTGATAAGATAATCCTCTACCTGTGAATAGGATATTATTTTCTGTTTGATCCTGATTTTTATATCCCTGTATATCTCTTTGGTGGCAATTACCTTCATGTCTAAACCGGCATCAGAAAGTCTTTTTTTGAACAACCCGGCTATAAATTCCGGAGTGAAACCGCCGAAGGCGAAGATGAATTTGAAATAGCTCTCGATGGGATATACCATCTCAATGAAATCACAGAAGAATCTGTTAGCCGATACAACCCAGAGTACTCTCCTGTCGGTTCCGGAAACCAGGATCAGAAATTTCGCCAGGTTAGTGAAACCGTTTATTTTTCTTTCAAAGAGAAGTTCCAGATCGTCTACCATAATTATCTGTTTCTCAATTGAGTCTATATTGGAAATAATTTCCTCAGAAAAAAAATCCCTGTCCCTGTATACCCTGAGATATGTTGAAGGGTAGTTATAGTTTGAGGCAATGTAGTTCATCAGTGCTGTTTTTCCGCTTCCTTCGCCACCTTTAATGAGCAGGGATGAATCCCTTCCTGATTCCCATCTTTCAACAACCTTATGCATGGTGGATTTAAATTCATCTGATACCATCCCCTCCATAAAACCGGAATCGCGTTGAAACATTACTGCAATGCTCTCTGGAATTTTTTCATCGCTTTCAAGGCCGTCGAACATATCCATTGTGAATTTCTTTCTGTCCTCGTCCCCGGCTTTTTTGCTTATCCCCACTAATGACAGCAGCGCCTGAATAGTTTTGACGAAAGGTGATGTGTATTTTTTAAGTAATGCTGATCTTTCCTTCCAGTACTGAATTGTCGCTTCCGGATGATGAATAAAGTTAATCTCAACGGTTGACTCCCATATAAAGATCAGAATCGAATAAATGCCCTTTGAAACTAAAGTCATCAGGGTTATCAGAGAGGATGAGTAGGATTCCTTTTTAAAGATTAGGATTAAATGCCGCCCCAGATATGACAGGTTGTCTTCAATTATTCCTGAGTAGCTCCTGAATGATCTTGTAAATCTTACAGATGCCGAAATTACAATTGTGACCATAATAACCGACAGTATTGCCAGTGATGAAAAAAACACAACCTCCCTGTTGGAAAAGAGAAGTGATGTAAATTTATTCGAAGTGATTGTGATCCTTTGTACAACAGAGAATGTAATGTCGAACATGGATGCTTTCAGTGAAAATACTGTTGTATTGAAACTGTTGATAAAAGAAGTCCACAAAGAGGCAGCTGCGGCCGTCAGAGGAATGATCAGGCTTTTGATCAGGCTTTTTATTTCAACTGGAAAGGCAGTGATCTTCACCTTGCAACACCGGTCCTCATCATATTTTTCAGCTTTCTTTTTATCCCCGGGGAAAGACTGCTGAAGTAGTTAACCACCTTTTCCCTTTTCTCGAATATTTTTTTGTATGAGTCGTCATACTTGGAAAGTTCTGAAGACCATGCAGTCGATCCGCACGCGTTACACCTGTACTCGTCCAGAAAAGACCAGAAGCTGTTCTTTACCTTGCATGCCGGGCAGGTGTACTGAAGCTGCATTGAATCCTTTTTAATATCTTCATGCAGCTTTGTCATGTCGCAGTATTCATTGAGAAGTTCGGACAGTTTTTTCTCCCTTTTTTTCGAAGGGATTACCCTGGCTGAAAAGAAGATCATGAGAATAAGTAAAAGAAAGAATGTGACAAACCACTCAGGGTAGTATTTTTCGGGAACATAGAATACCGTCAGGAGAAATAATGTCTGCCAGAATATTATAAATACGATTCGTTTTAATAATTTTTTCATTAATTTACCCCGGTTTTACAGGAATATAATCTCAGGAAAGAAAATATGAATTACCCCTGAAACTATGCTGATAATACCAATGGGAACCTGAAGGGATGTGAGAATAGACTCACCCCTTGTTCTCATCTCCTCGCTTATGTATCTGCTCTGCCTTATGTATCCGAAAAGAAGTGTTATTGACATAGTCAGGAGAACAAGCATTGGTATCAGGTCTCCCAGAATTATAATCTCCTTCATTGGAAAAAAAAGCATAAGAATCGAAGCAGTTAAAGAAACCACCCCTGTATAAACAGGAATACCGCTTCCGTAGATATACTTTTTAAGCGTATCGAATTCCTCCTTGGTTTTAAGCAGAAGAGGAAGAATAAAGATGAATCCGATAACAATGAGGAGGAGTACCGAGATGGCATGAACAGCATATCTCAGATTCATTTGAACCTCCGTAGATGTTATGAAGATGCTTGACTCTTATTTTTCTTCATTTTTGACTCAATGTAAAGCTGAATTTTTAACGGGCAGACTTTGGGCAGTTTCTGTTCTCAGTCATTCCTGCGAAGGCAGGAATCTCATGGAAAGGATTTAAAGAGCAACCAGTATGGATACCGGCATTACGTTTACTTCGGCAAGCTCAATAACCGGGGGAAGCTTCCTGCTTGCTGCGATCACGCTGTCCGTGGCCAGCGTTGCTAATATAGGAATCATTGCCTTTTCTGTCTAAAAAGAAATATCTAGCTAACAAATAGATTATAAAACAACAGCCCCAGTGAACCCAGGGTTATGATAATGTTAATAAACAAAGATCTCATTTATCAGTTCATGAGCAAATGTCAGCATGAATGCCATAAAGAAGGGAAAAACATAATTTCTCGCCACTGAACTTTTGAAAAATGAATCCAGCTTTGCGCTTCCGTGCCTGATGAAGTATGATGAAAACATGAAAATTAAAAGGCCAAGCAATAGTGACGCAGCCCAGCTTCCTGAGTATTCATATATTAAAGCTACAGAGAAAACAGGTATAATGACAATCATTGGTGCAAGGTAGGTGAATATGCCAATCGACAGTTTTGAGCTGTCATCCTGATCTGTTTCGTATTTATGCCCAATATGCCATCCGATTATTAACGCAATAATGCCAAAGAACAGGTTAATGAAAAAGAAGGCAATAAAGAAGTTTGAGTTATAGTATTCAATAAGGAAGAAGGGCATTGCATAGACTATGAAAACAGATGTCAGCATTGTTATTATCATTGAGAAGGGGGATATTATTCTGCTGACCCAATCGTTTTTATAATTTTTAAATCTTGTGTTGATTGATGACAGGTACATTGGTGAGAAAAATACAGTAAGGAATAATATGAAAAACAGAACCACCTGGTTCAGTGAATCAATAAAAAGAGAGTTCTTGGGCCTGAAAAAGTCGAATATCAGAAATACTATAAAGATTGCAAAATCAAACACAAGTTCATCTGTATTGATAAATTCTCTGTAATCTGTTTTTTTCTTTTTTGGGTTTATTGTCT
>CAZEJW010000018.1:37841-39408 GCA_964512685.1 uncultured Leptospirales bacterium
AGCCGGACAGGAAGTCCGAAAAGGCTTCGGCAAGTAACAGGATGTTGCGCATGACGCAGTGAACATGGATGTACAAACTGCGGCCTCTTGGCAGAGGGCTGATCGCAGGGAAGCGTCCTGCTTACTGCGATCACGCTGGCCGTCCTTGGCCAGCGTTGCCGGGTTTGGACTATTGCCTTTGGTATCAATTTTTTCTGCCTGTTTCATACAGGCATTTGAAATATATTTCCATTGACAACATTTTAACAAAAATCAACTGTTTCCATTGTTGTGGTTTCTTTATCCCCCTTGAAATGAGAAAAATATGATAACAGTAGATGAAGTTACAGTAATAGTTTACCCTGAAGAGCATATTGCCAATCCGATGGTTGAATCTTTTCTTGCTCTTGACAGCGCTGTGAAGATCGCGTTTAAGGATGAACACCAACTTGGAAATATAATTGAGGATCTGCAGAAAGAGGGCTATGAATCCAAGGAGGTTATAATCCTGAAGGAGTTTTTTGGACGAACCTTTCAGAAGTGCCCTGGTTCAAAGAATGTAATCTGCTGCAATTACAGGCTCATGAATACCTGCTTTGACTGTCTTTACAACTGCGCTTACTGCTATCTCAATTCATATCTCAACTCATACGGTATTGTTCAGTTTATCAACCTTGACAGCATTATTGATGAAATGGCAGCAGGCCTTCCTGACAGGGACATGATCTACAGGGTGGGAACAGGTGAATATACTGATTCTCTTATGATGGATGAGGTTACCGGCCTTGCTCATGACATGATTTTTCGCACTAAAGACATGAAGAATATAATGCTCGAGTTCAAGACCAAGTCTTCATGTGTTGACCACCTGCTTGATATCCCTGAAAAGGGTAATGCTGTGCTTGCATGGAGCCTGAATACAGAGAGAAATGTTACCCTTTTTGAAGAGGGTGCTGCAGGTCTGGATGAAAGGCTGGATGCTGCTTCAAAGGCATCAAAGGCTGGATTTTTCACTGCATTTCATTTTGACCCTGTAATTTACTATCCGGGCTGCCTGGATGAATTCTCTGATGTAATTGACAGGCTTTTTGCGTGTGTTGATCCCAATAAGGTTGTGTGGATCTCAATGGGCGGGTTCAGGTATTCTCCGGGTTTCAAGGAAATCATCCAGGACAGGTTTCCTGATGAAACCATGACATGCGAGGAGATGTTTCCGGGCATTGACGGAAAGTACAGGTATCTCAAGAAAAAGCGTATCGCAATATACACGCACCTTCTTGAGAAAATCAGGTCTCATTCGCGCAAGCCCTTTGTTTACATGTGCATGGAAACCCCGGAAGTGTGGGAAAGGGTTTTTGGAATAAAATACACATCTTCTGCTGAGCTGGAGATTGATTTCAGCAATCATCTGAAGAGAGAGTTTTTTTAAATCATCCTTATTATTTTTATCCCTTATATCTCTCCTGTTATCTCCATATCCCCTTTCTCTTTTCTTTATTAAAATGCGGGTACATTTCAGCCTGAAAAGCCTCAGTACCCGATATATTAGCCTCGGTACCCGATATATTAGCCTCGGTACCCGATATAT
>CAZEJW010000019.1:0-19132 GCA_964512685.1 uncultured Leptospirales bacterium
TTTAAAATGCTTCCCGCAGAGGATTGCGGGAAGCGGCGGGAAGGCGGGATTATTCATTGTTGATTTGAGTGCTCAGGAATATCTGAATGCTCATCTGGTCAATCTGATCCTGCAGTTCTTCTATTTTATCAATATGGTCATCTTCATCGTGCAGGATCTCCTGCAGAAGTTTTCTTGTTGCATAGTCTCCAACTTCACCCGCGAGTTTGATGGCATCATTGTATGCCTTAATGGCTTCCTCTTCAGCAAGGTGATCATTTGAAAGCTGTTTGGCAACATCTGGCCCAATTCTTATTTCTTTAAGATTTGTTACAACAGGCGTGCCTTCAAGGAAGAGGATTCTGCCAATGAGTTTTTCAGCGTGTTTCATTTCGTCGATTGCACGTTGTTCAAAGTGTTTGTGAAGTTTTTCATAACCCCAGTCATCACACATTTCAGAATGCACCATGTACTGGTTTATGGCTGTTAGTTCGTCCGCGAGAAGTGAATTCATAACTTTAACAAGTTCAGGATTTCCTTTCATTGAAACCTCCGGATTGATTGTTCTGTATAAATCTCTCTGCTGATCTGTGTATGTTTTAATTGTCAGTATTGTATAAATTTGTATTGCGAATGTCAAAACATTATTATCGCGATTTTGTAAATTTAATCGATTCGTCATTGTATGTTGAATTGTTTTTGTCAGCATATATTGAATTTAATGAAGATGATTGTCATGCTGAGAGGAGACGAAGTATGACAATATTGGCAATAATTAAATAGCATGCATTAATTGTCGTCCTTCGATGAAGTTTATATTGAACAAAGCTGAAATGTTCAGCCGGATAACGTAATCGATCAACAATTAACATTGCGCAACAATGGCAAATAAATCTTGACCCTGGCGCATGCGTACAATATATTGTACGCATGCTGAGGTGATAAAATGAATGCAGTCAATTATTCTGAGTTACGCAAAAATCTCAAGTCATACCTTGACAGTGTCTACGATGATAATGAGCCCCTGATAGTAACCAGGAAAAATAATGAGAACGTGGTTTTGCTGTCGATTGATGACTATAATTCTCTGATAGAAACAAACTACCTGCTTTCAAATTCTGCCAACTCAAAAAGGCTTATGCAGTCTCTTGAAAAAGCGAGAAGCGGAAAAACCGTGAAAAAGGATCTCATAGAAGAATGAATATTCTTTTCACTGATGAGTCCTGGGAAGATTATCTCTACTGGCAGTCACATGACAGAAAGATTCTCAAAAGGATCAACCAGCTGATAAAAGAGATAAAAAGAGACCCCTTCTCAGGCATTGGTAAACCTGAGCCACTTAAGTTCCAGCTCCAGGGGTGCTGGTCACGAAGAATAGATCAGCAGCACAGGCTTGTGTATGAGATTGATGATAATAACCTGAAGGTAATTTCATGCAGGTTTCATTACTGAGAAACGCTCTTCCAGCTTACTCACTTACTCACTTACTCACCCTCTTCTCATGACACGAACTGCAAGATGAATTCTGAGCTGTCTTTCGTCTTATATTGTGCGGAGTTGCCCTTTTCCATGCTGGCAGAGAATCGAAATTTTTCAGCAGATCTTTGCCATAGAATTCAAATGTTGTTCGTGCAACAGGAATGTGCCTCAGCACTGAGTATTTCTGCGGGTGTTTCTTTGAACGGTGCGTATTCAGGCCAATTTTAAAGTCAAGGGATGAGGGGGATGTCTTCGTAAAAGGTTTACCATCCCTGTATCCCACATGGCATGAATAGCAGTTTTTATATTTCTGTGAGTGGCATACATAACACTCTGCCCTGTCAGAATGGATTATATGAACCTTCCTGTTTTTTGAATTCTTAGAATAGATCTTTTTGTGGCATGATATGCATGACGGGCTGTTCTCAACATCATAGCGGTGCCCGTAAATTTTTCCGTCTCCATGCAGTTCTTTTCCTGTGTGGCACGAATAGCAGTTCATTCCCTTTTCGGAATGAACGTCCGGCTTTGTGCCAGGATTTTTTCCTGCAAACTCATCCCCAACCCTTGAGCCGTGACATGCTGTGCAGGTCTCTTCAACAGGCGCCCTTTTTAAAAAACTGTGGCCTGCAATGAGTCCGCCGCCAACGCTTGCAGGCCTGCTTATGTGGCACTGGCCGCAGCTCGAATGGCATGAAGAGCAGTGATTTTTGAGAGCCCTGTCAAGTACGGGTGATTTGCCGCCTGCGCGTTTTTCAATAACAGAGTGAAAACCATTAAGAGAGTAGTGCAGGCTTTTGGATGAGGAAGCAGTGTCATGGCATTCTCCGCAGACCCCGGATGCGTCAGGCCAGGTCGGGTCGTGTACGAGTCCTTTGTGCGCTGATGTCATGTCTTTTGCATTCGGGTTTCCCTTATGGCATTTTGAGCATGGAATCTTACTGTGATTTTTGTCAGTAAAAAATCCGCTGCCAACAAATACTTTTTCAAAAGGGGCCAACTGGCCCACAATGCCACCTCAGCCTTCACCAGCATCAGCACCGCACCCGGAAGCCTCCTCAGAAGCAGAATCTGCAGTAAGGGCAATCAGCTTTTTCATGTCAGTGTGGCAGATAACGCACGATTCCTTTTCTGCAGATGAACCCACAAAAAGAAAAGCTGGTATAGATATGACTGTAAGTATTATTATGCAGATGCTGAATTTAATCTTCATCATTATATTCCCGGGCTCAGGCGTATTTTGATTCAATTCATAAAGAATATGTCATTCCTGCCAGGAATCTCCTGGAGCAAAGTTCATAAACAGTCTGCATGTCATTCCGGCACTTCGTTTCACTTCAGCCGGAATGACACAATAAAACAGCATGACATGTTTATTATAAAACCAGTAAAACCACACTGTTGTGATTTTCAATCACTTTATTTTACCACCTGTGATGGCGTCCCCACCAGCCAGGACCACCTCTGCCGCGCATCCAGCAGTCATTGAAAATTCCTGAATATTTTTTCTTTTGTTCTGCATTGAGTACATTCTCGATTTCTTTTTTGTGCTCGTTTCTGAGATCGTCAATTTTGTCAAAGTTTCCCCGGTTCTGGTAATAGAGAGAACGGTATTTTGAATCAATGTCAGTGATTTTCTTGACCTGTTCATCACTGAGCTTAAGCTCATCTGCAAGAAATTTCCTTGTTTCAAAACATCCTGCTCCATAACCCATGCCGTAACCGTGCCCATAGTAGTAGCCCATGTGTTGATGACGTGCTCTGCGTCCCCAGCGCCTCCATCTTCCTGTATAGCTCTGATCAAACTGTTTCTGCTGAGAATCATTTAAAACGCCCGTGATTTTCTTCCTGTGCTCAAAGCGCAGGCTTTCAATTTTTTCAAAGTCACCCCTGGCATTGTAATACTTTGACCTGTACTCAGAATCGATATCGGCAATTTTTTTCGCCTGTTCATCCGAAAGGTTAAGCTGGCTCATCATGCCCTGTCTTGATTCATATGCACCTGAACCATATCCACGGCTGTAACCTCTTCCGTAAAAATCATCCTGGCGTGAACATCCCCAGCATGAAAAGATAACTGATAATATACATAGAGAGCCTGTAATAAACAGAGGAGAGAACCTGATTGATTTCATGAATGCCTCCTGTTTTATGTTATAGGGTTAAGTATACATAACAGGTTATTAAAATCAAGTGGCAGTAACATTCTTTTTCAGGCCAGTAACATAATCAGCAGTGTCCCTGTGGCAAGGGAATAAAAACATCAGGCCCGGATAGAATGCATCCTTTTTTGGATCTCCCTTACTGCAAGTTCGGCAGTCGAAAACGCAGCCTGCAGATTGTATCCGCCTGTGTCACCGTCAAAGTCAATTACCTCACCTGCAAAGAAAAGGCCTGGTATTATTTTTGATTCCATTGTTTTGCTGTTAATCTCAGATGTGTCAACTCCACCTGCAGTTACCATCGCAGTATCAAAGCCTTCAACAGAGGCTATCTCTGCCCTGAACTCAGTGAGTTCTGTTATGAGCCTGTTTATTTTTTTCCTGTTGATTTCACCGGGCAGGGCGTCAGCATCTATACTGCATTCATCAAGAAGAATCTCCAGAAGCCTTGCCGGGATACTGTCGAGTTCTATTGCATTTTTTATTTTTTTTGACGGGTTCTTTTTGAGCATTGAATTTATATCATCACGAAGAGATTCTGTGTTTTGAATGCCTGTGAAGTTAATGATAACAGTATCGTTTTTTTCAGCATACCTTGATATGTGAAGAGCGCATGGGCCGGATATTCCTTCATGTGTTACCAGGAGCGGGCCCTGCAGTTTTTCATGCCTTTTGCCGTTTTTTACAAGAGTGAGAATTGCATCAGGGAGTGATATTCCGCTCAGTTTTTTAAGCCTGTGATTTTTAACTTCAAAAGATGCAAGGGCAGGGCGAAGGGGGATGATTCTGTGTCCAAAACTTTCCGCAAAAGTATAACCATCACCTTCTGATCCTGTTGAAGGATAGGATTTCCCGCCTGTTGTTATGAGCACAGTGTCTGATGTATATTCTGCTTTTGATGTTTTTACCGCGAAGACATCCCCCTGCTTCTTTATATCTTTGACAGGTTCATCAGTGTGAATGTTGATTTTGCTGGTATCGATTTCATGTGTAAGCACGTTAAGGATATCTCTTGCGTTCCTTGATGCTGGAAATATTTTACCGCTTTCGGTTTCTTCAAGCGTAATGCCTCTTCCTGTGAAGAATGACTGAAGGGATTCATTGTCAAAGGCGTACAACGCGTGCCTGAGAAAGCGGCCCCTTTTCCCATAGTGGGATAAAAATTCAGCAATGTCTCCGGAGTGGGTAATATTGCACTGGCCTGAGCCTGAAAGCAGAAGTTTTCTGCCAGGGAGCTTTTTCTTCTCAAGGATGAGTGTCTTTGCGCTCTGAAGCCTGGCGCCTGCAAAAAGGCCAGCTGCCCCGCCCCCGATTATGATTGTGCTGAAGTGAGTGTTTTTTTTCATATTGATTCTGATCAGGCAACCCGGCTCTGGTAATTTTATTTCATTGGTTCAAAAAGTCATGCTGAGCGGAGTCGAAGCATGAGCAATCATCTGCATTAAAGAACATTTTGAAATAAATACTCTTTGAGAAAACAAATTCATTATAATACATTTTTCATGCAAGAAGTTAATTTTTAATCAGCATTAATGATTTATTCATTATGTTCTTTTTTTTAAGAGCAGTAGATGTAGAGATAAGAGGGAGAGATCATGAGATGGTAATGAAAATAACATGCTCTGCAGGCTAACCCGGCCTTCTAACAGGAGATCTTGACTTTCCTATCATCCGGGGCGGCAATCCTATCAGCTTTGGAGAGAATCTTATCACTGATATTGAGATTCTTATCACAAATGGTACAATTCTTATAAGGTATAGGGTGAATCTTATCAGGAATATTGAGAATCCTATCAGGAAGGATAGCCATTGTCGAGTCCCTGGATCAGGCAAATAAAAGTTTCGAATAACATGGCTTATCCTTTTGAGGTCTATATTTCAAGATGAGCAGATATGTCTCTGGGGCCATATATCCTGATGTCATTTCTTGATTCTCTTGCTTCGCCGCCATATACCAGGAAATTATCTCCGGTAATTTCCGGAAAATGCTTTCTGAAATGCTGCAGGGCTTTAAAAAAATCATTGTGAATGGTGGCCCCGCTTTTTATTTCAATAAGATCCAGAACATGTCCCCTTGTATAACAGAGGTCAATTTCATTGCCTTTACTGTCACGATAGAAGTACAGGTTGTTACGCAGGGCATTGTGATAGCGTTCTTTCAGTATGTCAGCAATGACAATGTTTTCAAAAAGATTTCCTCTCAGGGGATGTGATTCAATATGTTCAATTTTTTCAATGCCAAGAAGATGTGCTGCAAGTCCTGTATCATAAAAATAGATTTTTGGAGATTTTATGAGCCTTTTGCTTATATTCCCATGGTATGGCTGAAGAAGGAAGACAATATAGCTCGCTTCAAGAAGCGATACCCAGCGGTTTGCAATCGTATGGCTTATTCCGCAATCGCTGGCTATTGAAGAAACATTGAGAATTTGCCCTGTTCTCCCTGCCAGGAGTTTAATAAATTTTTGAAAAAGGTGGAGATCATGAACGGCAGAAATTGCCCTGAGATCGCGTTCGAGATATGTGGTAATATAATCTTCAAGTGCGCGGTTAGGGTCAATGCCCTCAGCTAATATTCTGGGGTAGAAACCGGAAAAAATAAATTCATTTATGTCAGGAGTATTTTGATCAGGTGGCAGTTCGGAAAACGAAAAGGGGAGAAGTTTAAGCATGGCTGTTCTGCCTGCAAGACTCTGGCTTATACTGTCGTGTACTTCAAACTGTCTGCTGCCTGTAAGGCAAAACATTCCTTTCTGCCCTGCTTCGTCAACCATAACCTGTATGTAAGAAGAAAGGTCGGGTGCATTCTGGAACTCATCAAGAATAGCACCATTGTTGTATTTTTTTAGAAAACCCTTTGGATCTTCAATGGCAAAAGATCTTTTTTCCATATCTTCCAGGTTGACGTATGGAAGATATGGGAAAGCCATGCGGGCAAGAGTGGTTTTTCCTGACTGCCTGGGTCCTGTGATGGTTATCACCGGGTATTGTTTAAAAAAATGAATGGCATGCTTTGCCAGTGTTCTTTTAATCAGCATAATTGTCTTTATTTATATTTGGTGTAATTTGAAACAGATTGTTTAAATATACACCAAATATAAATAAAAAAAGGGTTCTGTCAATTTAAAAAAGCCTGGATTTACTGCATCACAAGAGACAATGCTATTAAAAACTGGCCTGGCGCGTAAAATGTCCACACATAGAATGTTGCAAAGCGGAAGTATTTAACAAACTCCGCCCACCCGAGAATTGCATCTGAAATATAGAAGAGTATTGCACCTGCCATACAAAGGGCGTGTGATGTTGTTGGTTCCCTGAGATAACCGTTAACTGAAAAGAAAACAATGAGTGAAAGGGCAGTTATATAAACAATTACAGGGATCATCATATTGCCGAGTTTCCCGCCCTGCTTGAATTTCAGCACAAGGAATATCATGAGCGCAAGAAGAACAAGCCCTGCCGGTATGTCAGAAAGCAGGAATGAATAGCCGGCAGAAAAGGCGATGTTGTAAAGAATGTGAGTCAGCAGAAAAAATATCAGCCCATGAGTGAAAAGGTCTGCCTTTTCTACCATAAGAACCGAGTCTGCAATGATCGAAAGCCCGAGAGCTGCCACTATCATCCATTCTCTTCCTGTTCCATAGTTGTAAAAACCCAGAAAGGCAATTCCCCAGATAAAATATGTAATAAGCGGTGTTGTTATGAGGCGGATGAACCTTTTTTTCAAAAGAACAGAAATCTGACGTACAATAAATATTACAGCGCAGCAGCCAACGAGTATTTTGAGAGCAAGTGAAATATTCATACAGGCCTCCATAATTTATTTTGCATATAATGGAGAAAATGGAGGTTTTGTCAACGAGGAAAAAGAGCAGGTGTGCGGAAAGAAATTATTATTTTATTCCGGTCTTTAAAATGATTCCTCTGAAAAGAGATTAACAGCATCGCTAAGGGGTATAACTGTTATTTTTTCATCCGGCATCCAGCTTCTGTCTCCTGGATAGATTATCCACAGATGATTTAGATCGAGATCATTCATTACAGATCTTATTGATTTGCTTGTTGAGGGCGCGTCTGAATATTTAAATTCAGCTCCATAGTTTTTCCCTCCTTTTTGCCAGAAGAGATCGAGTTCGGCCCCGGCATGGGTTCTGTAGAAAAAATATTCTTCATCACTTTTACCCAGGGCCCTGCATGTCTGGTCGAGAGCAAATCCCTCCCATGAAGAACCGAGTTTAGGATGATGCCAGAGCTGTTCTTTATTTTCGATATTGAGAAGTCTGTGAAGCAGCCCGGTATCTCTGCTATATATTTTAGGAGATTTAACCAGGCGTTTGCCTGTGTTGGCATGCCAGGGCATGAGGATACGAAGCATGAATGTTCCTGCGAGTATTTCAAGATAATGGCGGATTGTTGCATCTGATACGTCAAAAGACCTGCCTATTTCGGAATAGTTTACAAGCTGGCCATGATAATTGCTCAGCATTATCCAGAATCTTCTTAATGTTTTGGCTGGTATTCTGATTCCGAGTAAAGGAATATCTCTTTCAAGAAATGTTGTTATAAAATTTTCTCTCCATAGAAGGCTTTCCTTTTCTGTTTCCGAACAATATGAGCGGGGGAACCCTCCCCTGTTCCAGAGAATGTCAATGTTTTCGGCAGGGATATCATTTATTCGAAAACCTCCGAGAATAAAATAACCGATTCTGCCGGCAAGGGTTTCGGATCCCTGCTCTATCAGGTCCCGTGAAGCACTGCCAAGAATAACAAATTTAAGGTTTTTATTACTGTCTACCAGATGCCTGAGAACTGGAAACAGTTCGGGTTTGCGTTGTATTTCATCTATTGCGATAAGCCCGTTGAGTTTTTTCATTACCAGTAATGGATTATCGAACATTGCAAGATCACGTGGATTTTCAAGATCAAAATAATGATCACATTTCAGCTCAATTGCGAGAGTGGTCTTGCCTGTCTGGCGGGCTCCAAGAAGAGCTGTAACAGGAAAAATATTAATATATTCTTTAATGGCTGCTATATCAATGTTTCTTTTTATCATACATTTTCCTTGAAAATTCTAATGCTATATTTGAATTTTCAAGGAAAATGCAATGCATGTCAATAGAAAACTGAATTATCAGGGAGAATTAATCTTTTAAACTTATGGAAAAGTTAATCAGAAAGAGTGAAAGTCTTTCTGATTTTAAGAAACAGTTCGTGTCTCTTGAGACATTTTTAAGAATCATTCTTTAAGTCAGCTGACTTTTCATTACAAAACCGGTTAATAAAAATAATAATTCTGATCTTTTTTGTTAATATTGTGTTGAATATTTACAGGGTGATGTTAACGTTTGAACAATAATCGAAAAATTAAACAAATAACCGGAGGGGGTATGAGGTTCAATACATTGAAGGCGTTACCGCCCAGAGTAAATTACACAGAGAAGTACAGGAATGAAAAAGATGCATTAGAAAAAGACTTTCAAAAGCACCTTGATGAATGGCAGCAGACTGCAGTTATGGTAATTAACCTTGCCAAAAAGTACGGAGACAGGGATCAACTTCACCACAAACCCTATGGAGAATGGGAGACATTTTCCTGGAACCAGGTTTCAGATATGATGTTTGCCACTGCAGCAGCACTCCTCGAATATGGAATCAAAGAAGAGGATAAAACAGGTATTTTTTCCACAAACAGGGTTGAATGGCACATGAGCGATCTTGGTTCACAGCTTATAAGGTGTGTTACAGTACCAATTTATGCTACCAATACTGAAAAAGAAGTAGAATATATAGTAAACGATTCAGGCCTCAGAATTCTCTTTGTTGGCCGTCAGATGCATTATGACAGGTCTTATGCACTGCTTGACCGTTGCCCTGCGCTTGAAAAGATCGTTGTTTTCCATCGGGGAACAAAGGTGCATGACGATCCAAGAGTTGTAATGTGGGATGATTTTCTTGAAACGGGAAGAAAGGCCGGCAAAAAGAATGAAATTGAAGAAATAATGGCAAGAGCTCATTATGAGGATATGTGCACAATTATATATACCTCCGGAACTACCGGTGATCCAAAGGGGGCAGTACATCCACACAGAACCCTGATGCAGAATTCCTGGGGCGTTGGGCGTTACCTGCAGGGAGGTTTTACAGACAAAGAATCAACACTGTGCATGCTTCCCCTGACGCATGTCCTGGAGCGCTCATGGGATTACGGAATTTTTTCAATGGGAATGCAGATCTATTACTGTGAGGATCACAATGAAATCCTTGAGTATATGACAGAGGCAAATACATCCATAATGAACAGCGCTCCAAGGCTGTTTGAAAAGATTTATTCCACGATTTACACAAACCTGAAGGATGCATCACCAGTTAAACGAAATCTCTTCCACTGGGCGGTTTCTGTTGGCAAAGCTCATGGAGATCTTGTCCTTTCAGGCATACAGCCTGGTTTTTTTCTTACACTGAAAAGAAAACTGGCTGGCAAACTCGTTCTTGATAAAATAAAGGCGCTTTTCGGAAAGAATATGCATCACCTCAATTACGGCGGCGCTCCTCTTAATCCTGAGATTGAAAGATTCTTTTTTTATTGCGGTGTGCTGATAACCGGAGGTTATGGGCTTACTGAAACATCTCCTGTACTTGCCATAAACGGTCCGGAGTGTTTCAAGTTTGGAACAGTAGGCCCTGCATCACCTCTTGTTGATTTAAGAATCGATTCTGACACAGGTGAGATACAGGCAAAGGGGCCGAATATTATCACTGAATACTATAAAAAACCAGACAAAACAAAAGAGGCTTTTACTTCAGACGGATGGTTTCGCACAGGAGATATTGGCCATATTGATGATGACGGTTACCTTGTAATAACTGACCGCCTTAAAGATCTTATAATAACATCAGGCGGCAAGAATATCGCTCCCCAGGTAATTGAGCTTCTCATGACAGAGGATCTCTTTATCGAATACATTGCAGTAGTTGGAGACGGCAGAAAATATATAACTGCACTGATTGTTCCTTCTTTTGAAAATCTGGAAGACTGGGCTTCAAAGAACAGCATTGAATTCTCTGGCAGGGAAGATCTTATTAAAAATCCAAAAGTGATCGAATTCTACCAGACCATTGTAAACAGGAAGCAGAAAGATCTCGGACAGGTTGAACAGATCAAGAGATTTACACTTCTTCCAAAGGAGTTCTCTCAGGAAACAGGAGAGATAACCCCAACAATGAAGGTTAAGCGAAAGGTTGTTCAGGAAAAGTACAGGGATCTCATTGATGCAATGTATGATGAATAATTCCTCTGGAGGACCCTCTCAAAAGGCTGTCTCTCAGCCTGGAGAGGGTTTTTATCCGGGATTACCATATTGTTTTAACATCGTACTTTGTTATATCTTTATCTGTTGTTATTATTCCGGCATTTTCAATTCTTGATTGTGCTATAAGCATCCTGTCAAAAGGATCCCTGTGGATTTCCGGTAGCCTGCTCACTTCAATACTGTGAGGAATTGATATGGGTAATGGAGTTAAATTGTAATTCCTCAGTGATTCAGAAATAAAATTATCAAGATCTGTTGACAGAGAAATTTTTCCAATGCTGTATTTGATGCTTATCTCCCAGACAGAAGCTGCACTCAGCAATAACTGGTTTTTTCTGTTTTGTATTATTTGTTTTGCCTTTTCGGAAATGCGGGGATTGTCAGTTGCAAACCAGAGGAATGTATGAGTGTCGAGAAGGTATTTCATTTGTAAAACTCTTCTGCTAATTCTTCAGGAAGCGGCATATCAATATCATCTGAATAAGAAAGTATGCCTTTAAAAAGCCCGGGCTTTCTATCTTTATCGTTCTTCCTGATCGGAACCAGTTTTGCTACCGGCTCGCCCGCTTTTGCAATGATAATTTCTTCTCCTTCCATAACCCTGTTTATCAGTTTTGAGAGGTTGGCTTTTGTCTCGTAAATGTTGATCTTTTTGGCCATGTCATCACTCCTTCTTCTGACATTTGCTGAACTGATAATAAGATATATCTGGTCAGATGGTTGGTCAAGTTAAAATCATTAAAAGAAGATTTTCTGTATTAATTTGCTCTTGACTAAAATCATTAAATTATAAGGATTTGTGTATTATGGCCAAAGTATATATTTTTAAGGCCTTATACGGGGGATTATGAAGATTGTACTGACAGGACCAAAGGGAGCAGGGAAAACAACTCTGGGAGCAAAAACCGCCCGCTTACTGGACATACCGTTTTATGAAACAGATGAAGTTATTGAAAACATATATGCAAATGATAAAGGAGAAAAACTCTCCTGCCGTGAAATCTACATCAAAGAGGGTGAAAGCTTTTTCAGAAATCTCGAAAAACTGGCAGTAAGCGAAATCTCACAAAAGGACTGGTGCCTTGTATCAACAGGCGGCAGTACAATGATAAACCATGAATCCAGGTCTCTTCTCAGGAAGAATTCACTTGTTGTATTATTGAAAGCCCCTGATGAACTGCTGTGGTCAAGAATCAAACAGGGAGGAATCCCCCCCTTTCTTGCATGTGAAAACGGTTATGAAATTCACTGTGAAAGAAACCTCAGGCTGTATGAATCAGCAGAACACATAGCAGACCTTGTTTTTGAAATTGATCACGAAAGAAGCGGAAGCCTGCATCATGACCTGGCTGATGAGATAATGAATCTTCTCATGCTCAATATGCATTCATCAAATACCCTTGGGGAAATAATAAGAACCACCACCTTTGGAGAAAGCCACGGAAGAGCGCTTGGCGCAGTGCTCGATGGACTTTCACCGGGAATAGAAATAAATGAAGAGCTCATTCAAAAGGAACTCGACCGCAGACGCCCCGGTCAGAGCAGGGTAACGACTCCCAGAAACGAGAAAGACAGGGTCGAGATTCTCTCCGGCGTATTTGAGGGTAAAACAACAGGTACCCCTGTTTGTATGCTAGTGTATAATAAAGACCAGGATTCATCAAAGTATGATGCTCTGAGAGATCTCTTCAGGCCTGGCCATGCTGATTTCAGTTTCTGGAAAAAGTATGGCATCCGTGACCACAGGGGAGGCGGAAGGTCGTCAGGAAGAGAAACCATTGGCCGTGTTGCAGCAGGAGCTGTGGCTCTTGACATCCTCAAAAAAAGAGGAATTGAAATAACCGCATATACTGAATCAATTGCCGGCATATATGGAGAAAAGGAAGACTTCAGTTTTATTGAAAACAACCCTGTTCGCTCTGCTGATCCTGAAAAAGCTTCTCTTATGGAAAAGGCGGTTCTTGCTGCAAGAGAAGAGCATGATTCAGTAGGCGGAACAGTTAAGCTCGTAATAAAAAATACACCTGAAGGTGCAGGCGATCCTGTTTTCTTTAAGCTCGATGCAAGGCTTGCAATGGCCTTCTTCTCTGTTGGTGCAGTTAAAGGCGTGGAGATAGGCGCAGGATTCAAAGCCGCAGAAATGAAGGGAAGTGAAAACAATGACGAAATGCAGGGGAATAAATTCCTTGCAAATAATGCGGGTGGAATTATAGGAGGCATATCCACAGGGCAGGACATTGTGGTAAGGATAGCGGTCAAGCCAACACCCTCAATCCTGAAAGAGCAGAAAACCGTGGATATTCACGGAAATGACCAGACCGTTTCTGTAGAGGGCAGGCATGATCCATGTATAGTGCCAAGGATCATCCCTGTAATAGAGGCAATGGCTGCACTTGTTCTGCTGGATGCACTTGAGATAAATGACAGAATCGGGAGGGCCTGAACAGAATATTCAGGTTGTATCATATGAGAGTTTTTGAAAAAATTCCTGAACCCGGAGAATTTAAGAATCCGGTACTGACAATTGGTAACTTTGACGGAGTTCATCTCGGCCATCAGAAAATTTTATCAACCCTGCTTCTAAGGGCAGAGAGAGAAAAAGGAGAAACGGTTGTTCTCACCTTTTCTTCACATCCCAGAAAAATTCTCCAGCCGGGAAACAGGCAGAAGATCATTACCAGCAGTATGGAAAAGGCAAGGGCAATCTGGGATTTTGGAATAAGAAATATAATCCTTCTTGATTTTACACCTGAGATAGCAGACATGGATGCTATCAACTTCTACAATAACATCCTCATTGAAAAAATCGGTGTTAAACACATTGTTATTGGTTATGATCATGCTTTTGGAAAGAACAGGCAGGGCAATCTTGAATTTCTCACTGAGCAGTCAAAGAGAACAGGTGTTGATGTCACAAGAGTGGATGAAAAAAAACTCAATTCAAAACCGGTTTCATCAACCTGGCTCAGGAAAGAGATTGAAAACGGCAATATTCACATGGCGGCAAAACTCCTTGGCAGAAGGTACTCTATTGCAGGTACGGTTGTAAAGGGTGTGGGCAGGGGAAGCAGGCAACTTGGTTTCCCTACAGCGAATATTATGCCTGAACACCCTGACAAGCTTTTGCCTAAAGACGGTGTTTATGCTGTTAAGGTTTATCTTGATGACGGCACAAAAAAAGAAGGCATGCTCAACCTTGGGTGCAATCCCACTTTCGATGCTGAAGAGAGAACCGTTGAAGTAAATATATTTGATTTTGACAGGGATATTTACGGCGCTCATATAAATGTAGAGTTCCATGACTGGGTTAGAAATGAGATGAAATTCCCGGGCCCTGAAGAGCTGGTGAGCCAGATAACACGTGACCGTTCATACATAATGAATATTTTAAAGCAGCAGTGAAAAAGAATTATTTTTCTTCAGAAAAGATTTATAAATATGAGTATCACTCCCGGCTGTTCAATCTTTTGCTTTTTGCAGATGATGAGTTTACCAGGTATATAACGTTCAGTGAAACCCTGGACCTCCTTCCATTTTCGCCTGACGTTTGCATTCCTGCTGTTTCTTCATCCTTCAAAAATATTATTTCTCTTCTTGATATATATTTCAAAGACCCGTTTCTTCTGAATGAAGAGAAGATTTTTTCTTCAGTGGATTTATCTGTGTTTTCACCAAAGACGGAATTGATCTACAGGCAGCTCATAAAAGTTCCTGCTGGTGAAACTATCTCATATTCAGAACTCGCAGCTTGTGCCGGTATTCCCGGAGGCGGAAGGTTTGCAGGTAACTGCATGGCAGGGAATCCTTTGCCTGTTATTATTCCATGCCACAGGGTTGTGAAAGCAAATGGTTCGTCTGGTTATTATACCGGCGGTGTTGATAAAAAGCTGGTATTGTTGCGGCATGAAGGTGTGGAACAACAGACCGGCACCTGCAAGATGAAGAGAAGGGGATGATGAGATAAGAAAGAGAGATGATGAGATATAATAATTGTTTATTTGTCACTAATGAATTCATTCCTGTGTCATTCCTGCGAAGGCAGGAATCTCATGGGAAGGATTTAAAGAGCAACCAGTATGAATACCGGCATTCCATTTATCTCCAGCCCGATGACAGATAAAAAAGCAATCTATGAGATTTGATCTCTGTTCTCTCCAGATCTCCTTCCCCTTCCTTCAGTAAAATGTGGCTACATTTCAATCCGTCAAGGGCAGGGAAGATGTATAAAATGGTTTACTTGTAAACCCTTGCAGACAGTTCGCTGAGTTCTTTAATCTCCTCTGGTGTAAGTTCGAGCTCTGCTCCCCCGAGATTGTCCTTTGCCTGTTCTGCTGTTCTTGCTCCAACAATCGTTGAATCAACAGCCTCCTGTGCAAGAAGCCATGCAATGGCAATGTGGCCGACCTTGGTGTCCTTTTCCTTTGCAATCTCCCGCATGCGTTCCAGTAGGTCATTTACCTTTGGCCAGTATTCCTTTTTAAAGAATTTGTAGAAGAATGAACGGGTGTCATCTCTTTTGAACTGGGGCCATTCTGTATATTTGCCTGTAAGCATTCCAGCTCCAAGAGAACCATAGGAGAGTATGCCTATCTGATTTTCCACGCAGAAGGGCACAAGGTCGTTTTCGACTGACCTTTCGAGAAGCGAATAGTGTGGCTGAACAGATGTTATTTCAGCATACTTGCAGGCTTCTTCCAGCTGTTCATATGAAAAGTTAGAGACTCCAATGTATTTGATCTTTCCTTCTTCTTTGAATTTATTGAGAGCTTCCATTGTTTCTGCAATTGGGGTTTTAGGATCAGGCCAGTGGCACTGGTAAAGGTCTATATAGTCAGTGCCAAGCCTTTTGAGAGAACCCGCAAGGTCACGGTCAAGGAATTCAGGAGTGAGGTCAATTTTGAATCTTTTCTCAATATCAAGGCCGCACTTTGTGGCAATTACCAGTGATTCCCTGTCAGGTTTTATTATTTCACCAAGAAGTTTTTCCGCGTGGCCTCTGCCATATGCAGGGGCTGTATCTATAAAGTTGATTCCGCTGTCAATGGATGTTTCTACTGCTTTGACTGCATCCTTTTCGCTGTATTCACCCCAGCTTTCGCCGCCAATGGCCCATGTGCCAAGGCAAATCTTTGTGACATGGAGATCGCTTTTTCCGATTTTATTTTTTTGCATTTGTCCTCCAATGCGTGTTTGAAATTATGGATAAAAGAACAGTATTTATTCCAAAAATACTTTTTAGCTTAAATGGAAAAATATTATTACCACCGCCGCCTTCTGCGGCGGGGGTAATAGAGTTTTTTCTTCAGTAATAAAGTTCAGGAATAAACACTGATAAAAGAATGTAATAATTAAAATGATACGTCAATAAAGAAATAAATTTAAAATACTGACTTGATTTTTATGTTGTTCTGTGGTGTTTGTTTATGATGATTAACAAGGAGTTTTTATGAAGATACTTTTGACAAATGACGATGGAATCGATGCAGAGGGACTGGATTCTCTGTACAGAATATTATCCCAGCAGCATGATGTATATGTGATTGCTCCTGACAGGGAGAGGAGTGCCTGTTCAAACATGTTTACCATAAGAACAGAAATCGGCATCAAACAGGTGGATTCACGCAGGTATGCGATATCCGGTTATCCTGCAGACTGTGTCAGTATTGCGCTTCACGGTGATATAGTGCCTGATGTCGATCTCGTTATATCAGGTATCAATCACGGCCCGAATATCGGGGATGATGTTTTCTTTTCAGGAACAGTTGGAGGCGCAAGAACAGCTTTTATTTTTGGTAAATCCGCCATTGCCTTTTCTGTGGACAGTTTTCACCGCGCTTCGGATTATTTTGATGAGGCCTCTGAATTTGTCATGAAGTTCATTGAAGAGAAAAAGGATGAGCCCGGGTATTTTTTCAATATCAACTATCCTGACATCCCCCAAGCTGAAATAAAGGGTGTTAAGTACACTTTCACAGGAAGAAGAATCTACAGGGATTATTATAAAAAAGAGGTTTCTGCGGATGATGATATGACATTGAAACTGGTTGGCGAAGTTGAATCAGTTCCTGTTGAAGGAAGTGACGTTACCGAAATGGAGAAGGGATATATATCTGTAACCCCGCTTTCGCTTGACTGCACTGACTTTGAATATCTCAATAAAATGAAAGGATGACCTGGAACCGGGAGTGAACATGAATTCGAGGGAACTCAATGAAAAGATATCCTCTCTGGTTGAATCCTCGCTTGAAAATTTTTATGCAGGCAATTACGAGGATTCAATAAGAGACCTCAAGGCAGCAGAGAGCATTGACAGGAATAATCCTGAGATATTGTACAATCTTGGGGTATCATACTCGAGGCTGGGGCTTCACAAGACAGCAATCATCTATTTTAAAAGGATTGTTGATTTGCCCCTTACCTTTGTTGATATTCAGAGTGTGAGAAAGCTCATGGCATACAGTTATATAAATCTCAAAGAATATGACCTTGCAGAGGAATGCCTTGAAGAAGTGATAAAACATTCTCCTGAAGACACTGGCGCTCATGGAATGATGGGTTACTCTCTTGAAAAGAAAATGGATTATTCCAGTGCAGTAAATGTTTATAAAATGATCCTGGATATTGATAAAAAAAATATCAATGCCTGCAATTCCCTTGCCTGCATCCTTGCAGGAAGAAATGTGAGCCTGGACAAGGCATTGAAGTTTGCAAAGATTGCTCTTAAATCATCTCCTGAAAATCCTTCATACCTTGATACAATGGGGTATGTTCTGATGAAACAGGGGGATCTCAATAATGCTGAAAGTTTTTTTAAGAAAGCTGTAAAAAAGAAACCGCTCTGCGCGGAGATAAAATCTCACATTGATGAACTGGAGAGGTTGAAAAAAAGAACATGAGAATGATAACAAGATTCTCAATGTATGGTTTTTTAAAAAACATGCAGTTTTTTGAACCTTTTCTGATTCTTTATTTTTTAAGCCTTGGCCTGTCTTTCCTGGAGATTGGTCTTCTTGTTTCATTCAGAACGATCTGTGTAAATTTAATGGAGATCCCGAGCGGAGCTGTTGCTGATATTTATGGCAGAAAGAATGCAATGGTCTTTTCACTCTCGAGTTATATTGTTTCATTTATTATATTTTCTTTTTCTGCGTATTTTCCCTTTCTTTTACTGGCTGTTTTTTTCTTCTCTATTGGTGAGGCATTCCGTACAGGAACTCACAAGGCAATGATATTCGACTGGCTGAGGCAGAATAACAGGCTTAATGAAAAGACAAAGGTCTATGGATACACAAGATCGTGGTCAAAAAGGGGGAGCGCGCTTTCAGTGCTCATCTCTGCTGCAATTGTTATTCTTTCTCAGGGTTACAGGTGGATTTTTCTTTTGTCAGTTATTCCATATGTAGCAGGCATCTGGAACATACTCAATTATCCTTCATATCTAAACAGAAGGCAGGCAGAGAAGGGGAGCATTGCAGGTATTTACAAACACCTTCTTTCGTCATTTGGCAGTGCCTTTGGCAAAAAGGCAATAAGAAGACTTATTGTAAAGGGTACTGGTTTTGAAGGTGTATTCAGGGTTTCTTCTGACTATCTTCAGCCTGTTCTGAAAAGTCAGGCAGTGTTACTGGTTCCCCTTCTGGCACTTCCTGAAAAAGATAGTATTGCAATTGTTGTGGGCGCAGTTTATTTTGTTCTCTATATGATTTCAGCCAGTGCATCACAGAATTCTCACAGGTTTTCCGAAAGGGCAGGAGGAGAGGAAAGGGCTGGTGTAGTACTCGTCCTCATTTCCTCAGCTGCGGTCCTGGCTGCTTCAGCGGGATTTTATTCTGGTGTTTATCCAATAGCAATCGGGGGATTTGTTATTTTATTTATTCTTCAGAATATATGGCGGCCTATTCTTGTTGCGCAGTATGATGATGTAGCGTCTGCAGAAGAACAGGCAACAGTTCTTTCAATAGAGTCTCAGACAAAAAGTGTTGGGATTTTTTTCCTGGCTCCTGCCGCAGGATATCTTGCAGATTTATATGGAATTCATGCCTCACTTGCATCCATGGGAGGGCTTCTTTTAATCCTTTTTATCTACAGCTTTCTTGTCTGTAAAAAATAAATAGAATTGTTTGAGAATTAATGATACATCTTTGTAGTATTTGATAGATCGGTCAAATAGTGATTGAAAACCGTTGACTTCGCTTACCT
>CAZEJW010000019.1:19142-39363 GCA_964512685.1 uncultured Leptospirales bacterium
CGGGAAACATAAGTATTAGATGTAGCCTAGAATTATTTGAGAATTAATGATACATCTTTGTAGTATTTGATAGACCGGTCAAATAGTGATTGAAATTTAAGGGTGTAATATTATCTTTTGTCGACAGATAACTCTATGCGGATGGTCGATTATTTTTCTTGACATCTCTCCGGAAAAACAATTTATAATGTAAGAGCAGAGGAAAATGAATATAGCTATGAAATACAATCATAAGGTCACTTCTGAAATTTACCGGGATGTTCCTGTTATATATATTGAAGGAGATATGACTTCGGATGCCGATTCTGATGTTAAAAAGGTCTATGCCGATGTAATGGAGAATCAGGATTCTGCAAAGCTCATTATCAATTTTGAAAAAACCAAATACATCAACTCTTCCGGTATAGCTACCCTGATCAACCTTATCCAGAGTATCAATGAAAAGAGCGGGAAAATAGCCTTTGTAGCTCTTTCTGATCATTTTCATAAAGTAATGGATATTGTTGGAATTACTGATTTTGTTAAAATCTACGACGCCAATGACTCAGCTATCCAGGCGATGGAAGTCTGAGTTTGCAGGTATTGCCTGAAGTCATTTAAAACTCATTTAAATACGAACCGATAGATGCCGGAGTATACCGGTATGAATAGTAAATATTCATGTATACTTCGATAAATATAAAAATACCGGATATACGGATTTCGGAGGTGGGTGTGGCTGAAACAAGAAAGAAAAAGAGAACTGATGATTGTATTCTGGTTATAGATGCAGGGACACAGTCAGTAAGAGCTGCTCTGATCGATCTTAAGGGAATTATCTGTGATATTGAAAAGACTCCAATAGAACCCTATTTTTCTGTAAAGCCCGGGTGGGCAGAACAGGACCCTGAATATTACTGGAAGGTCCTTTGTCAGACAACCAGAAAGCTTCTCAGAACATCCTCTTTTGAAAAAAAAGCAATTAAAGCAGTTACAATTACTACACAACGAAATACCATGATTAACCTGGATAGGGACGGCCAGCCTTTGCGGCCAGCCATTGTATGGCTCGATCAGAGCAAAGCTAAAAAAGAAAACTGGCGCGGCTTTCCGATTTCTCTTGGCCTTCGCCTGGTAAATATGTATGATTCAGTGGTTTATACTGTAACTGAGTGTGAGGCTAACTGGATAAGACAGAACCAGCCTGATGTGTGGAACAAAACCCATAAGTATCTTTTCCTCTCCGGCTTTTTTATTCACAGGCTTACAGGAGATTATGTGGATTCAACAGGCAATATGCCTGGATACATTCCTTTTGATTATAAAAAGCATGAATGGGCTGCAAGCAGGGATATGAAATGGAAAATGTTTCCAATGGAAATATCAAAACTTCCAGATCTTGTTAAACCTTCAGAGGTTCTTGGGCAGATTACGAAAAGTGCATCAAAGGCAACCGGTATTCCGGAAGGCCTTCACCTTTATGCTGCTGCTGCTGACAAAGCATGTGAGGTTCTTGGTTCAGGATGCCTTTCTCCTGAAACAGGCTGTCTCAGCTATGGTACAACTGCAACCATAGAGACCACCAACCCTAATTATGTTGAAGTGGTTCCGTTTATACCCCCTTATCCAAGTGCTGTTCCTGGCTCATATAATACTGAGATAATGATATACAGGGGATACTGGATGGTGAGCTGGTTCAAGCAGGAGTTTGGTCTTCGTGAGGTTCAGCTTGCTGAAAAGATGAAGGTGGCGCCTGAAGCTCTTTTTGATAAACTAATAGATGATATCCCGCCGGGATCAATGGGGCTGACTCTGCAGCCGTTCTGGTCTCCTGGGGTGAAGATCCCAGGGCCTGAAGCCAAGGGAGCGATTATTGGATTCGGAGATGTTCATACAAGGGCTCATATTTACAGGGCTATCCTTGAAGGCCTTGCATATGCTCTCAAAGAAGGAACCATTCAGACAGAGAAAAGAAACAAAGTGAAGATTGATAAACTGAGAGTATCCGGAGGTGGTTCTCAGAGCCGCAGCGTTATGCAGCTTACTGCTGATGTATTTAACCTTCCTGTTGAACGGCCGAATACCTATGAGACATCCGCACTTGGCGCGGCAATTGATGCTGCTGTTGGTGCCGGATTCTACAGTGATTTTGAAAGTGCAGTAGGTTCTATGACAGGAGTCAGGGATGTATTCGAACCTGATCCTGTTAACCGTGATATTTACAGAGACCTGTTCGAGAAAGTTTACAGGAAGATGTATCAGAAACTAAAACCACTATACAATGAGATAAGGGAAATTACCGGATACCCTTCCAAATAGAAATATTTGCTTGATACCTTCGGATATTCTATGATAATGACGAAAATAAAATTTGAATAATCCATTCAGGAGAAGCAACATGAGCGTTTTTCAGTATTCATCATCAAAACATGGGAATGTAACTTTGATCAGGGTAGGAGGAAGCCTTGATGCTGAAACAGCTCCAAAGTTTAACAAAAAGCTTCAGGGTGAAATCACAAAAGGTGCACTGAAGATTGTGTGGAATATGGAAAATCTTGATTATATCGCCAGCGCCGGACTGGGTGTTCTCATCAGCGCGAATGAGGCACTTCTGAAAAAAGGAGGGGAGATTCGCCTTTCTTCCATGAACGATAAAACAAAGAAGGTCTTCAAGCTCCTTGGTTTTATCAATCTTTTTAAGTTATATGAAAGCGATGAAGAAGCAATCAATTCGTTCTGATCATCAGAAAAATACTATCAGCCTTTCTCTGGAGCTGACAAGATGCCATGAGGATCTCGATTCTATGAGAAAAAATCTTGTTTCTTTTCTGGCAGAAAATGAAGTCCCGGAAGAAGCAGCGTCTCATCTGGAATTGTGTGTTTATGAACTCCTAATCAATATTGTTGAACATTCCCTGCCGGAATACAGCTCGGCTGAAATGAAACTCAAGTGTACCATCAATGATTCCAGGGTAGAGTGTCAGATAACGAGCAAAGGGGAAGATTTCGATATTACCAAAGCCAGCATGCCTGACGTGCGTGAACATTATCTTTCAGGTAAAAATCATGGTCTTGGTGTCTACATAATCAAAACTCTCATGGATGATGTTCAATATTCCAGAGCAGGAGATATAAATACAGTAAAGTTAATTAAGAAATATTGAGTGCCTTGATTTATTTATAATTGCTGATTTTCATTATTCTTAACTCATGTTTTTCGGCAGAGATTAATCATTTTCGATTAACATGTGTTTAAAAAAATCTTTGATATTATTCTATCAACATGGCTCCTGGTTTGGAAAAAGGTTTTGATGTTCTGAATCGTCTGTGTTGAAAATTTTTTTGAGCATACAAACTATAAAATCAAATTCACTGTTGTCTATCTTGAGCTTTTGAAGAATTCTTCTTTTATAGACATCTGCTGTTTCCGGTAATACGTTCATCTGTTTTGCAATTTCTCTTCTGCTGAATCCGTCTACAACCCTCAAAAGATATTCTTTTTCTTTTATTGACAGCATCCTGAAAAAAAGAGTGAGAACTTTTTTATC
This sequence comes from uncultured Leptospirales bacterium, assembly GCA_964512685.1. Taxonomy (GTDB): domain Bacteria; phylum Spirochaetota; class UBA4802; order UBA4802; family UBA5550; genus CAZEJW01. The sequence continues at coordinate 22,670 of CAZEJW010000019.1, forward strand.
GAAGATTTTTTTATATGATATATCTCTTGCTACTATTATTCTTGAATCATTCTCTTCGATTTCTATTTCATAATATTCTATAAACCTCAATGAATTATCAGTCCGCGTTATTCTGGCGTATTTGTATGTTTCTTGTGGTCTGAAACTGGAGTATGCGTTGATCAAAAAGTTTTCTTGAGTGTTCTTTGCCGGTAAAAAAAAAGACAGAGGGAAGTCTTTTATTTCATCGAATGATACAGCCTTAAATAACTGAAGTGCGGCTTTGTTGATGCCTGTTATGCGTTCATTGCAGTGAACCAGAATCGCATCAGGAGAGTTTTCAAATAGTCTGCAGTAATCAGTCATGTTGGTATAATCCGGAAGTTGATAGCAAGACGGATGTGTCTTGTTTTTTTATTTAAAAACGATTTTTAAAAATTGGATGTGTTTGTCAAATGGAAATAACAGATTATGTTGCAAGTTGTCTGTTATTCAGGGAATTGATAAAAAGATTTCCCGGAATAAATACATACAAGTCCTTCTTGAGGGATTTTGAGGTTATCCAATGAACAGTTTTCATAATCAAAAAACGAATAATTTTTTTAAATATCTTTATTTAAGAACAGATCTTCTGATCTATGCCTTAATTGTTCCGGGTTGTCTGGGATTTATTTTCTATGCTTTTAATTTTTCAGGCGATTACGCTCTGTATTACATTGCAGGAACCGGGTTGTTGTATATTATTTCATTTATTACAAACTATCTCAATATTAAGCGAATAACAAAGACTGTAGTGGACTATTTGACCAAAATTGAACGTGGCGAAAAAGTTTCTGATGAGGAATATTCAGCAGTGAGAGACATGTTTTTTAATCTGCCCTGGAAAAGAGCAATTACTGCATCATTGAAATTTTTGTTTTTCTTAACTGTGATTACACTTACCTGCCAGGTGCTTTTATCCCCATCTTTTAAGGATGTAGTGAATGCATGGTCTGTTGTACTTGGAGGTACTGTTGCAGGATTTATTATCTATTTTCTGATGACAGACTGGTGTGTCTCCAGGGTGGCTCTTGCGGGCGGTTTTTCAAGAGCCGGAGGAGACAGGGGGGGAAGACTCGACAGTATGTCAGTTAAAATATCTGTTAATGTGATTGCGATAATAACATTTTTTATCATTATTTTGGAAATCGTTGTTTTTAATCTGAACTATTCTATGGTGGAAGAGAATTTTATCTCGCACATGACTACTGCCAATAAGGTGATGGATTCCGCCATAGAACGTTTTTTTGATGAAAGGCTGAGCAATACTCTTGATCTGGCTGAGAATACTGAAATCATGGCTTCTTCTCTTGCTGGCAGATCAAGAGGTGCCGGCAGGGTTATGCGGTCATATGTTTCGAGAAATAATATATATGATAACATTATTCTTTTTTCAGGAAATGGAAAGAGGATAATTGACGCTGCAAGATTTAAAAATGCAGATTATTACAGTAAATTTACTGAAAATTTTGAAAAATCTTCTGCTGGTGAAAGTCATTTAAGTATTGCCCATAAGTCCCCCTATTCACAAAAGTCAGCCATGCTTGTAACTGCTCCAGTAAGAAACAAAGGCCGGGTAACTGGAGTTATAGGTCTTGTTTTTGAACTTGAAACTTTTGGAAATTCCATGGTGAAGAAAACCAAAATTGGTGAGAATGGTTTCCCCATTCTTTTTGACAGAAAATTGAAATCATTCAGCCATATAGATAAAAAGATGATTCTCTATGATTATAGTAAGTCTGAGATAGGGGAAAGAGTCCTGAACAGTGCAAGCGGCTCAATGCTTTATTATGGATGGGGAAGTTCCTACAAGACTCTGACTTTTATAAAAAACAAAAAATACGGATTTGTATCATTAAGTACGGCTTTTCGAACTGACATTGAGGACCAGGTTCTTGGTGTGGAAATAATCATGGTCTGTTTCTTCTCCGGAATGCTAATATTTCTTGGAGCGCTTATTTATATCCTGATGAAAAACCGTCTTAAGCCTGTGGAATTCATGAAAGAGGTTATTGATAAACTCTCAGAGGGAAGGCTCGATAATTCAATAACTGTTACATCAAGGGATGAGGTAGGTATTATTTCCGGAAAGCTGCTCGAGTTCATTGCATCAATAAAAAGTATCATTACTGATATACAGAATGTGGCCGGTGAGCTGTCCGGTTCATCAGAAGAAATGGCAAATACGACAATGAATTTTTCTGAGAATGTACAGAGTCAGGCTGCATCAATTGAAGAGATAACCGCAACAATGGAACAGCTTTCAGCAGGAGTGGAATCCATCGCAAACGGGACTGCAGACCAGTTTGGCGAACTCACTAACCTGATTGCGCAGATAAAAAAACTTTCTTCGAGTATAGAAGAGATGAATTCCAGGGTTGGTGATACTCTCAAGACTACAATATCCATGAATGATCATGCTTCTACTGGAGGGGGCGCTCTGAAAAACATGCAGTCTGCAATGAACAGAATTACCGGAAGCGCTAGGGAAATGACCGGAATCATTGGCATAATCGATGATATCTCGGATCAGATAAATCTTCTTTCACTTAACGCAGCAATTGAAGCTGCAAGGGCCGGTGATGCGGGCAGGGGATTTGCAGTTGTTGCAGATGAAATATCCCACCTCGCAGAACAAACCGCTTCGAGTATCAATGATATTGATGGCCTTATTAAAGCAAGCAGTCATGAAATAGAAGACGGAATGGGTAATATTAACATAACGAATAATACCATTAAGACAATAATCAATGGAGTCTCAGAACTCGATGACATGATGAAGAAAATATCTCTTCACATGGAAGAGCAGCTCGATGAAAATTTACGTGTTAATGAAGGTGCCGGCTCTGCAAGGAAACTGTCTGAGGAAATTCAAAAAGCAGCAGAGGAGCAGAAGTTTGCAGCAGGAGAAGTCGTTAAGTCAATTGGTTCAATAAATGAAATGCTACAGATGAATACTTCGGGAACAGAAGAACTTTCTGCAAGTGCTGAGAATCTGTCTCAGATGGCAGAGACTCTGAAAGATTCTATAGATTTTTTCAAACTCTGACAGGTCTTTGAGAAAGTGAATGGCAGGCGGCAACCGCCAATGCATCAGCAGCATCGTCCGGTCTTGGAATTTCTTTTATTCCGAAAATTCTTTTGATCATGAGCTGCATCTGTGCTTTGGTTGCATGCCCGTTTCCTGTTATTGCCTGTTTAATCTGAGTGGGAGCATATTCGGTATAAGAGAGGCCGTTCTGTTTTATCGCAAGAAGAACTACACCTATCGCCTTAGAAACATCTAGAGCGGTTGTGGTATTTCTTGCAAAATATAGTTTTTCAACTGCAACACATTCAGGCAGGTAGGTTTTAATGATTTGATGAATGCCATCGTAAATTTGAATGAGTCTGTCATCGAAAGGGGTGTCCTGTTCGGTTTCCACTGTACCGTAGTCTATGACTGAAAAACCTTTTTCGATAACAGACCATCCAAGTATTCCGTAACCGGGATCTATCCCAAGTATTCTCACTGTCCTTCGCTCAGTTTCATCATTATCTCATCCGATATATCGTAGTTCGAATAGACGTTCTGCGCGTCGTCCTGATCTTCCAGCAGTTCAATGATTCTGAGACACTGTGCGGCTTTTTTTTCATCAAGTTCAGTAGTGGTCTTTGGGAGGAATGTAATTTCATTCATCACCAGATTGAATTCTTTTGCATTGAGAGCGTCTGCAATATCATTATATCCTTCAGGCAGTGTTGTTACAACTATGTTGCCGTCTTCTTCTTTTATATCGTCGATATCAAAATCAAGAAGGAGCTCCATTACCTCATCTTCTGTTGTTTGACCGCCCTCGATGATTATAATTCCCTTTCTGTCAAACATGTAGCTGACAGAACCTGTATCTCCAAGGTTTCCGCCATTTTTGTTGAATATGGTTCTTATCTCAGGAGTGGTTCTGTTTTTGTTGTCAGTGAGACAGTCCACCATTATTGCAACACCGCCGGGCCCGTATCCTTCATATCTAACCTCTTCGTATACAACACCGTCGAGATTGCCCGTTCCTTTTTTTATTGCCCTTTCAATATTATCATTGGGCATATTGTTGGCTTTAGCCTTGTTTACGGCTGTTCTGAGCCGTGGGTTGGCAGTCATGTCGTCACCGCCCTGCCTTGCTGCAACAGTGATTTCCCTTATTATTTTTGTAAAAACTGCTCCGCGTTTTGCGTCGAGAGCACCTTTCTTTCTTTTGATAGTTGCCCATTTTGAATGACCTGACATCTAACACCTCTTTTCTTTGGTTTATTTGGACCCCTGTTTAATTTTGGGTAACAGGGCATTTTTTGGCAGGATATTGTATCCTCATACAATGTCTAATACCCCCTTTTTATTTTCAACTTTAATTTTGTAATATTTTTTCTTGATAAATTTGATTTGTAATCAAAAGAAATGCATTCCCGGTAGTAGGGAACTGCATCTTCCAGTCTGCCCAGTTTGACCAGAGATTCAGCAATATACCACCTTACCCTGCCCGGGTTGAGTCTTTTGTATTCGTACTTTTTTTCTTTCAGATTATGTTCAATTTTGCCTTTTTTATCCTGATTGAATTGAAATTCCTCAAATTCGTCATAATTTTTATTGCTCAGGAGTGATTTTTTTAACTCGGTGATTTTTTTATCTGCTTTTTCAAGATTTTCCTTCAGCGCCTTTATTTCGGAGTTTATTATCTCCTGATATTTTATAGTGCCCAGGTAATTTTTTACTGCGCGCTCATAGTACAGATCATGAAAACTGATATCTCCCAGGTATTCAAGGGATTTTGACTTTTTGAAGATTTCCTTTTCAGGAAGTTCTTTAAGGGCAGTCCTAAGGGAATCTGCAGCCAGTTGATAGTTGCCTGTTCGCCTGAATGCCAGGTCTCCAAGCGCAAAGTGAATGTGGGCATCATTAGGATTCTTTTTGAGATATTCAATATAGTACTTTTCTGTTTCCATATATTTTCCTGCTGTTTCATTCAATCCGGCAATAATCAGATATAATTTATCTTCAGACATGGGTTCAGTGTTTTTTATATATCTTTCAAGGTGAAATATTGCTTTTTTATATTCGGGGGTCAGCGAGTACGCTCTGCCGAGAAGCAGTGAATATCCGTATTCATCAGGTGCAAGAGAATATGCTGTTTCAAGGGAATCTCTGTAAGCTTTTAAATTACCTGAATCCCTGTAAGCATTGGCAAGTTCTGAAAAGAGGGAAGCTTCAGGTTTTCCGATGTTTTTTTTGAACCTCAGGCTCTGAAAAAAATGGCTGATACTGTGCCTGTGCTGCTTTTTTTTCAGATGACTGATTCCTGCCAGGTAGTGAAGTTCTGCGAGTTCAGGATTATCCTCAATGAAAAACTCACCCGGTTTTCTCTCTCTGTAGACCCTGATCAGATCAACCTCTCTCTGGTCGGTCATCATGCTTATAAAACCCGCAGGAATCCTTCTGTTTTTTACTCTTTTGCTGTAGATGTCATCAAGACGTCTGTTTATGGTCTTCAGCGCTTCCTCTGTTTTCCCTGCATCTATCAGTTCTTTTATGTTGTTTTGGGCCAGTAGATGAGAATTTAAAAAAAAGGTTGTTATAATTGTTAAAAATAATTTAAAGAAAAGTTTCATATCCCTTGCCTGAAAATTTATTGCCTTGTTCAATTATCGGTAATACAGAGATTTATTCAGGTCATTTTTTCTTTTTCGAAGACTGCACATTTTAAACTATTAAGCCGTTATTGTTAAGGCTATAATGTTGAAAAAAATGGTTGTAATTTTTGTTTTAAATTTTTATCTATCTTGATATTGGAAACCCTTTAACGGAGCATTGCGAATGAGTACCCTTCAGGAGTTCAGCTATTCTGACATTTTTCAGCGAAGAATTATATACTACAATACCATCCTGACCTCCATTGTCTGCGGGATTATAATTTCAGATATAACCTTTTCGATGACCGGGTATTTGTTTTATTTCCCGGTACTCAAAACCGTGCTTTTGTGTGTTCTGGCAGGTATTTTTGCAGGAAATCTTTTTGGAAGACTCGTTTTTGAGAGGATTGATAAATCCAGAGTTATCTACATAATCGTGGAGGCTGTTTTTATCATCCTTTCTGTTTTCTATACATTGAGGGCTGTTTTGTTTAAGGGAGAGCAGCCCTCAATGCTGTTTTTCTTCAATTTCTCGGAATATTCCATCCTGATTTTTTCAGCAGTAATTTCTTTTTTTGCAGGAATGAAGATAAATTATTTCCTCAAGATTTCATGTGGTGATTTTATTGATGAGAAGCAGGGAATTATAAAGTTTGTATCCTTTTTTGCTTTTGGATTCCCTCTGGGAATGATTTTATCGGCTCTTCTTTTCTTTTGGCTTGATCCGGTATATGGTGTCTCTTCTTTCTGGTTTACTGTTTTTCCTGTGATAATTATCCCCACTCTTTTTATTATCAGGCTTCCTTTTAATCCGGTACCGATATATGCCAGGCATTACAGGGAGGAGGCAGAGGAAAAAATTGTCTCAGATGTTCAAAAAAAGGACCTGCTTTTTACATATTTTAATTTCGGATATATCATAATTTATGTTTATCTCGGATTTATCAGCATTATCAAGTTCTATGGGGATATTTTTCAGATTTCTCTTCTTTTCCTGGGCATATGCTTTTTATTTGTCTATCTGGGGCTTATTCTGGGCAGAGTTGTCAAAACCTCTGTCTGGCATATTTATACTCAGATGTTTTTCCCTCTGGCCTTTTTTGTTTTTTTCTTTTTGCTGATTCAGTTCAACAGTGTGATTCCCTGGTATTATGCTGTAGCGGCATTTGCCCTGCCATTGTTTGTTTTCGGGTTTGCTGTTAATCACACACTGTCGAATATTATGATTCATTTTGACCACAACAGAAGATTTCAGATTATTGACCTGTCTCTTTTGATTCTGCCTCTTCCGGTTCTTTTTGCTCTCAGCTGTATAACTTTTACTTCAGCTCTTTATTATTCATTTCTCTATTTCGTAGCAGTGCTGAATGTTATTGTTCCCGGGATATTTCTCCTTAACAGGGATGTGAGGCCGGTTAAAAAAATACTGTATTTTGTTTTCTCGCTCTTCTTCATCCCCCTGATCATCTTTATCAATCTCTATTTTAAAATTCCTTTTGACAGTTCTCTTTTTGTGAAAAAGACAGAGAATTTTGAAGAGCTTAAAAAGGTGAACTATGGATCAAGCTATATCAAGAGGAAAATCTCTGTAAAAATGAAGGGGGATGTGGTTTTTAAACTATCAGATACAGTTGTCAGAAATATGAAACGAGCAATAATGCCTGTTTGGCTTTTTCATGATAATGAAAAACCAGTCCTTTTTATTGACGGGAATCAAAGATTTTTCAGGAATCCCTGCTTCCAGTATTTTGAAACCCTTAATATACTCGACCCGGTTTCGGACGAAAATGTTGATTACCAGAACCTTCCCGTAACAGGGGACCTGAAGTATGTTGCCGAGTCTGCATATCTTCCTGTTTTTCTTCAGAAAAACAGGAAAAAGTTTTTTACAGTAGCTGATATTCCGAACCTTCTCGACCAGAAGAATAATTTTTACAGATTTACAGGTGAATACTTCAGGTCTGTAAAAAAACATATCATGCCTGGAGGAATTTATGTTCAGATATGTAATCTCGACGAAATGAGGTCTGAATTTCTCTACAGCACAGTAAAAAATCTCAAAGAAGCCTTTGAGCATCATGTGGTTTTTTTGTATTCGAATATACTGGTTGTACTTTCGAGCGATAATAAAGACAATTTTATTTTTGACCGGTCAAAGTATTTGTCTGTATCACGCCTTTATAACAGCAGAAAAGAACTTGAGTTCCTTTTTTATAATGAAGGACATCTTTTATCTCATCTTCTTTTTGACGAGATAGATGATCTTTTACCTTTTATTCAGAACAGGGGAATCGACCGTCTTTTCTTTTTGGAAGAGCCGAAAAAATTAAAGATCGATCAGGAGATGTATTATAATTATGAAAAAAACAACAGGAAGATACTTTCCTTTTTGAACCCGAAGTCTGCTGACTGGTCTTTTGGCAGTTTCCTGGCAAAAAAATTATATAATGAGGATACTGTTCTCTCCCTTCTCAAAAAAACAGAGCTTGCTGAATCGAGGGAAGATTATGAAGATGAGACTCATTATCTTTTTCAACTGAACAATCTGACATCCTACAGGTATGATCTTAGGCGTTACATGCAATATGTTCTGTCGTATAAGGAAGAGCACTATTTCAATGCAGCCCTCAGGCTTGAAAAGCAGAAGAAGTGGGAGGATGCGCGTAAACTCTACAGGTCAATACTGACTATTAACAGGAATAATTTTGATGCAAATTACAGAATGGGTTTACTGTGTCTTACTCTTCAGGATATAGATAATTCGTTTACTTACCTTCAGAATGCAATGCGTCTCAGGAAAAATCACCCGAAGGTTCTGCATCAGATGGGAATTCTTCTCTTTTCGAGAGGTGACTACAGGGAGGCTGTAAGTTATCTTGAAAAAGTACTGAGTCTCAGAGAGGATTCCGCCTCTGTGTATCTCTATCTGGGGTTTTCACATGAGGAGCTTGGAAATCTAAAAGAAGCTCACTTTTATTATTCAAAGGCATTGATCAAGGACCCGAATGATGTTAATATAAAAGCCCGTCTTGAGAATATCGGGCGGATACAGGAAGAGGAAAGGAAAAAATACATGATGCCTTCCAGGAAGAACCAACTGGAAGAAGAAGTAAACGAGGAAGTTCCTCTTCCTATCAATAAATCTGCATATGATATAAGACTTGATGACTGAGACTCGCAGCCCATAGGAGACATGCTGAACTGATATGAGATATATTGTATTTTTTGCTCTTGTTTTCCTGATATTGTTGATCATTTTTTTCCTCAAGACTTACCAGGTGCCGTCAAAACTGAGAAAGGCAGAGGAGTTTCTTGAGAAAGGTGAGTTTTCAAAGGCAAGTGAAATTGTCAAACAGATCCTTGAGAAAAAAAAAGATCACGTACCTGCCAGATTTCTTCGTGCATTGATACTCATGAATCAGAAACAGTATCTTTTGTCTATATCCGAATTCAACAATATTCTTGCAACTCCGGATTTCAGCAAGTTTGTTAAAGAACTGGATATTCATTATCATCTTGCGGAACTCTATAATGCGACTCAGAACTGGCAAAAAGAGATAGAGGAATACAGGAATATTCTTGCTTTCAATCCTGAGGATATAAAGGCCAACCACAGGCTGGGTCATGCACTGTATCAGAGAAAAAAATATAAGCAGGCAAAGGATAATCTTTTGCGTGCAATTGTCCTGGATCCTACGCTTAAAGACATTCACCTGCCTCTTGGCATATCCTGTTTTGAAGTGTCAGATTATTCAAAGGCTGAAGAATATCTGCTGAAGTCAACTGAGACTGCCGGTGATCACTCAGAGGCTTATTTCTACCTGGGAATGATCTACAGGATGAAAAAAGATTATGACAATGCTGTAAATATGCTTGAGACGGCAAAAAAGAACAATGCTTTTTGGATGAAGAGCCTGTATGCTCTTGGAGAGATAGCATTTGAGCGGGAACAATTCGCAGAGGCAATAGACCATCTTGAGAAAGGCCTGAATAAAATAAGGAATGATGAAGACGGATTGCGTTACCGCTATCTTCTGGCAGAGTGCTATGAACTTCAGAACAAGATCGATGAGGCTGTTCATCACTGGGAAAAAATTGAATCAGAATCTCCCAATTACAGGAGCACTAAGATAAAACTTGATTCTTATCGTGATATTCTTGCAAACAAGAGTCTTATGTCGATATTCACGAGTTCGCTTGAAGAACTACAGCCTTTAATCGTGGATATAATCACAGGTCTAAATTATAATATTGTAAACAGGGAAAAGATTTCTCAGAATGAGTTTCAATATAAAGCATACAATATAAAGAGAATCAATGATCCTCCTCTGCTTATTTTCTTCAACAGAACAACAAGAGAAATAACCGAGGGACAGATCCTGGATCTGTACAAGAGGGTTGCTGACGAGAAATGCAAGAGTGGTATATATATTACTACAGCCAGATTCAGTATAAGGGCAAAAACAGTAGCCTCGTCAAAGATGATAGATCTTTATGATTCGGAATTCGTGAGTCATGCAATAGAAAAGATCAGGACAAGAAGAAGGAAAGAAAAGTAGTGCATATTAGAAAAATAATTATTCTTACTGTTTTAATGCTGACAGGCCCGGTTTTCTGGGCCTGTTCTAAAAATCCTGAAGAGATTTACAGGGATAAGCTGGCGCAGTTTAAAAAGGGAGATGTCCGGATTCAGGATATGAAGGAACACCTGCTTGCATCATGCGCGTTATTCACGGCTTCTGTTGAATTTCCTCTATTTCAACAGAATGCAGTGGCAAAAAAAATTGAAGATGGAATCGAGATTCTTTATCCTTTCGCAAGGAAAATCAATACGAAATCGGAAATAAAATTATTTGATGTAACACAGGCTTACACCCTTATTTCAGATGGAAGAACAATTTCTGTATATGATAAAACAGGGAAGAAAAAAACCAGGCTTGATCCTGATGAATCAAAGTCAGAAATAATGGCCATTTCTTTTTTCAGAGATGGAGTTGCTCTTTATCGGGAAGGGAGGGTCGAATTTTTTTCCGGAATAGAAGATGAAAACGCTGCATGGGAAAAGAAGTTCAGACCTCCATATTCAAGGGATTTTTCTGCTTATTTTTTCAGGAGCGACAAAACCCTTGGGGTGCTTGCCGGATCTGCCGGATATTATTATTTTTCCAGCTTTGACGTGAAAGGTGAACTCTCTGTGAAAAATATCAAGGTTTCATCATCCAGGCTGCTTTTTACCGGGGATTCTCTTCTTTATGTATCAGGAGGAGCTGATGCGTGGAGACTGACCGATTACAATATCAGGTCTGGAAAAAAGAAGCAGAATGACAGGCTTTCCAGGCTGAAGGATATTTTTATATTTGAAAAGGGATTCATTGCAGAAAAAGATTCAGGCAAGTGGTTGATGAAATTCAATGATAAATCAATAGAGATTCCATTTGATATCAACCCTGTTGTCATGTGCAGAGGAGATCTTGTCTTTCAGGAAGATGGTAAAATTACCGTATGCAGAGTTGATGAATTCTGCAGAAAGCTGCTGGAACTTACAGATCTGCCTTAAATTATCATTCCGGTTCGGCATAGCCGATACCGGAATCTCATATCTTCCCTCATTACTCAAACCGGATTGTAAATTCCCCGGTTTTTTCAGTAGTGAGAATTTTTTCACCTTCCTTTACTTCTGCAAAAACAGTGAATATAAATTTTTTATCCTGGTGTTTATCAGAAGGGACTTCTTCATCCAGCTTATGCCCTAAAAATGATTCAAGCAGGCTGCCTGTAAGTGAATGGCCGAATACAATATTTTCTTTTATGTCTATCCTTTCGGCAGGGTATTTCTTCCCGGTTATTTTATCTGCGAACCATACCTTTACTGACGATGGTTTCATTTTTTGTGGAAAGGTGAAACTGAAACAGATGTTGTCACCTTCGAAGTAGATATAGTTAAAAAGGTCTCTGTTTGTTTTTTTTGAGGACGGTTTAAAAACAAACTCCAGTGATGAATCAGTAATTTCGCCTGACCGTAAATTGAGCCTTGAACCGGTATCAATTTCAGAGAGTTTATTGGCGCTGTTTCCGCATCCTGCTAACCAGAAAAAGAGAATTAAGGACAGTGTTGTTAATTCTCTCATCAGCCTTGATTGGGAAGGACGATGAGGCGCTGTTTTTATTGCATTTTTTTTTATCATGCTGACGCGATTCTCCACCAGCCCTTCATTACAAGTTCATCATCTCTGTCAAGACAATACTTTGAATAATAATTTTTCAGCCGGGCTTTGAATTGTTCGGTTAATTGAATGGTTTCTGCTGTTAATAATTCATTTTTGAAAAGTGATTCAATTCTGTCAATGTTTTCAATATCAGATATATTTCTGAAGGATGATAGTATATACAAAAAAAGAGGTTCATAGATACTGACAGCTTCGTTGATTTTTGTCTGTGTCGGATCGAGTATATTCATACAGCAGGTCATGTAATCATGGGAAAGGAATGTGTAGATGGACGGATTAAGGGTGAAGATTTCCCTCCCGACTGTATCGATATATTCAAGTGATAATTCAGAGTCCTGTATCTCATCGAAAACCGCAAAGGTATGGAAGTGCTGGTCTGATTCAAGGGTGTCAGCATGCTTGATTTTTATAGCGCTGACAGCAGAAGGATGCCCTTTTTCAGAATAGATAATTTCTCCAGGGACGAGTCTTGATTTGAAGTATATCCGGTCTGCTCTGTAAGAATGATATGAATCGGTTGTACCCGGTTTCACAATACCCTCAGGATTGCCTCCGAATTTCATGTCGAATTTCAGGATGTGGACAAATGGTATAATTTTACCACTGAGAGGCTGAACAAGGTGTATGTGATACTGCTCTGAGGGCGGAAGCTTGTTGAGAGAAAAAACATGGTTTGCCATGTATTCCGGGATATATTCGGAAAGGTTGTTGAGAATACTGAGAACCGATGCTGTATCTATCTCTTTGACGGGAATAGATGGTACAATAAATTCACCCTTTATTTTAACAAATTCATTGTGTATCGCGTTCAGGTAAATCTCGCCGGTTTTATTTTTGCCGGTAACAGATGAGATTATATTGTTTATTTTCTGGATATCTTTCATTTCCTGTTCCACAACCATCAGGATTTTATGGCGCGGTCACCGATAATAATTAATGGATACCATTTTTGTTATTAATTGCAATAATAAATCATTTTTCTTTCTTGTTTGAACCTAAAAATTATAACATTGAAATTCTTCGGTTTGAATGATCTGATATTTGAGCTGCAATAAAGTTCAGAAATAGAACTGTGATGAATTTAATAGCTGAATAGCTTGACAAAACAGGGCGTTAAAGCTATTATCTGATTTGTATTTCTACTTTGAATTCAATTATAATATAAGCATAGAGAAAGTAAACATGAATAAAACACTGATCAATGTTGGGGTTGCCCAGGTTAAGACCGGAGAATCTCCAGCAATTTTGAGGACTATTCTTGGCAGCTGTGTTGGCATATGCATTTATGACAGGATGAAGAAAATAGGGGGCCTTGCTCATATTTTGTTGCCTAATGACACAACCAGTGGCGCCCTCCCTGAAAAATATGCTGATACTGCGATTGAGCTATTGGTAAAGCGGCTTATCAAGGATGGAGCAAAAAAGGATTTTCTGTCAGCAAAAATTGCCGGTGGGGCTGCAATGTTCAAGTTTGATTCAAATATCTCACTTGGACAGATCGGGAACAGGAATATTGAAGAAACAAAAAAAGTTCTGCAAAAACTAGGCATACCGATTCTTGAGGAAGATGTTGGAGGGAATGTGGGGAGAGTAATCGATTTTTTTCTTGATGACGGTCATTTGAAGGTAAAGGCCGGCGGACAGGAAAAAATGTATTACAAGGTATAGGGCCCCGGGAGATAACAATGCATGCACATATAAAACAGCGAATAGAAAGTATAATTAACAATCTTGAACAGCTGCCTTCCATCCCCGAGGTGGCAAGCAAGATTATAAATATGGTGAACGATCCTGAGGTTTCTTTCAAACTTATCGGCGAAGAAATATCCAAGGATCAGACGATGACTACCAATATCCTGAAACTTTGCAATTCAGCATATTTCAGTCAGGGAAAAGAGATTACATCAATAGAAAGAGCAATTGTCACTCTTGGCCTCAAAGAGGTAAAGAATATTGTTATGGTTGTTGCAACCAAGCCAGTGCTCGACAAGTTTGTTCTGGGCTATGATCTTGCCAAGGGAGCCCTGTGGGAACATGGCCTTGTTGTTGCAACACTTTCAAGAAGAATAGCGCTTCTTATAAAGAGAAAGGATATTGCGGATGTGGTTTTTACCGGTGGAATTATTCACAATGTCGGGAAGGTGGTTCTCGCGCTCTTTGTTCAGAATACATTCAATGACATTATGAATATGGTCCAGGAGAAAAATATTTCCTTTAGTGAGGCAGAGAAAGAGATCATGGGATTTGATCACCAGGAAGTTGGTGAGAAAATTCTTGCCAAGTGGAATTTTCCACCTGTTTTGAGATCAATTGTAAGGTATTACCAGGAGCCGGAGAATGCACCAGCTGAGCATTTACTCGAAGTTTCGATTGTTCATATCGCCAATGTATTGAGCCTCATGGCGGGAGTGGGCGTTGGAAGTGACGGATTGTATCATCAGCTGAATGAGTCTGCTGTAAAGAAAACAGGTCTTTCCGGAGATTCTATCGAAGAACTGTTCTCTAAGATTCCTGAAACTATCAAGCAGGTGAAGGAAATACTCTAAAGAAAATGCTGCTCGTAAAAAAATGCCCTGAATGCGGCAAGCTGATTCGTTTCCCTGTAAACAAGGGCAGGATAAAGGTTTCCTGCCCTTGTGGTTTTTCATTTGTTGCAGATCCTGATGACAGAACTATCTATAAAGATGCCTTTTTTGACAGGGAGAGTATCAGGGAAGATACGGTTTCTGATAAAATTAAGGCATGGCTGAACAGCAGAAAATCAGGAGATATTAAAAAGGATACCATAAACAGCCTGCTGGAATTCAAATACTGGATTCAGAATTTTCACCTTCTGCCAACAGCTGAAAAGATCAAGTATCTGATCCCTGCTGCAATTATTTTCTTCTCGATTATTGCTCTTATTTTGATTTTTTGAATAATGCTCGTTGAGTTGACCCGGAGTTCCTCACAGGGTATTACAGAACGTTAAATAAAAAACCCTCCTTATATAAGGGAGGGTTTTATTGTAAATTATTGCCGGAAAGATTAAGCCTGTGGTTTTTCGAGCTCGTTTTTACGCTCCCGGAGATGTTTGTAGTATGTGGAGTGTGAAAGATTTTTTTCTTCCATTTGTTTTATCTTGGATTCGAGCTCGCTTAGTGTAAGCTTGTTTATTTTCTTTTTTTTAGCTTCAGACGCAGCTTCGCCTTCATTTGTTCCCTGTACAATTTCTTCTTCAGCCATTTACGGTACCTCTGATTATTTGATTTTTGCATTTCTGTGACAAGTCGATCACTGTTGTCTTTAATGGTTTGCGATTATATTCTTTTGTCAACTATTTTATAATCATGTATATTTCTTGATATCCCTTTGCATGTCTCGGTTCTGGTCTCTTTCCTGAATTGTTTTTCTCTTGTCGTACTTTGCCTTTCCCTTGCCGAGGCCGAGTTCTATTTTTACTTTTCCATTCTTTATGTAAATTTTCAAAGGAACAAGGGTGAGGCCTTTTTCCTGTAGTTTGCCTGTAAGTCTCTTGATCTCTCTTTTGTGCAGGAGGAGTTTTCTTTCACGAAGAGGGTCGTGATTGTAGCGGTTTCCCATGAGGTATTCGGATATATTCATTCCTGTGATAAATACCTCTCCGTTTTTTATTCTTGCGTATGATTCCTGAATACTCACCTTTTTCTGGCGTATTGACTTCACTTCTGTGCCGTGAAGAACCACCCCGGCCTCAAAGGTCTCGAGAATTTCATAATTGAAACGGGCCTTTTTGTTCTTCATTATTTCTATGTAATTTTCTGCCATTCTCTGTTCCTGTTAAATACTTTTAATTGAACTTCTCCCCGGCTGCTTTTCCCCCAACCCCCGGAGGGGGCTTTTAAGGCCAACAGCAAGAGATCTGACCTGGTATTCCGATGGATGCCCGGGGACTGTCTGAGTCTTCATATATTTGTCCGAGTTCCGCAGGGCAGGAATCGGGATGCCAGGTCAGTCCCCAGCAATATCCATGAATTACCCGGTGGAGGGAGCCTTTATCTCCCTGCGCCCGATAATTCATAAATCTATAATGCATTTAGTCAAGAATCATACAATAAAAAAACCCGGCAATTGCCGGGTTTTTTTATAATAAATTTCAGAGTTTATTACAGCATGAAGATAACTCTTGCTCCTGCATACCACTCAGCTCCCTGCTCATCATTATCTGCATTTTTCATTCCATCAAGATATGCGAATTCTGGAGTGATGATAAAGTTTTTTGAAGGTGTTACATTTACCTGAAAGTAGTAAGCCATTTGCTTGTCTTTTTTATCAAACTCGTCATTGTCAGCCTGAGCATAAGCTATACCAAAGAGAGGTTTGAACATGTCTACTTTATATGCAAGTTCAAGGTATCCTTCGATAACGCTTGTGTTTTCGAATTTATCTCCAGCAGTGTTTGTTTTAATAACGTTTGCTACACCTGAGTTAATTCCCATATTTCCCGGGTTTACACTGTATGCTGCATTGATTTTTGCACTGAAGCCTTCAACAGTTACGAGTGCTCTTGCATAAATCAGCCAAGAAAGTACAGTTTCACCTTCAAGAGCTACAACCTCTGCATTATCTATTGCATCTGCTCCGTCTTTTGTTACTTTCACCATGTTGAAAACACCGCCAATCCCTGCCTGGATCATATCATCTTTATAGTCATATCCAAGAGCAATTTTTGGAAGAATAACATCGAGGAATTTATCTTCAATATAGACATCATCGTTATTTGGATCAGTTTTGTCATTATCATATTTGATAGTATTTTTATTTACTTCC
>CAZEJW010000020.1:0-38876 GCA_964512685.1 uncultured Leptospirales bacterium
GTGCTTTCTCATGTTGAGAACGAATCTCAGCTATCTTGGTATTCTGCCGCACCGTTCATTTTGAACGGTTTTACAGGCAGCATTGATTCACTGTTGGTGCGTACATCACGGCCAAGCATTTCTGAAAGACGGGGAAGCCTCTTTGTCTGTTTCATCTTGAGAAGCAGGCTCAGAGTTCCAATAACGCCACCTGATATGACAATCCCTTTTGCAGTGAAGGTTTTTTTCGGGTATCCAAAGAGGCCGGTTGTTCCGGCTGTTTTAAAACTATAGCCTTCCGGCCATTATCATAGCTGAAACAGATTATCTGCATAACCATTTTTTTGTATGCAAATATAAGCCCGTAAATATCAGAAGAAAATGAAGAGATAGCAGAATATAACAAAGAAAAATAATGAACGATACTGAAAAAAATTAAACAGTATGTATTATAGTTTCAGAAATCGCATGTTCAATAAATTCGTTAATCTCTTTCTTTTTTACTGAAGGATTATTTTTGATGATATCCTTAAGCGACTGTTTTGGGGATAAGCTATTCAGCATCCGGAACAGGTAATCCGGAACAATCAGCGGTTTTACATCACCTTCGCAGTTATAAACAATAACGTATGTTTTATGCGGACGACACCTCGCGATGAATTCATCAAGGGTTAATTCTCCCACGCTCATCAGGTCATCAAAACTGTAGTTAAGTGCTATCAGTGTTGTTCCTGCTGATAACTTTAACCCGGTTTCATCATTAAACCTGGTTTTGTCTCTTGAGGGATGAGGCCCCGCGTAGAGAGATCTGTTCAGGGCCCCGTGGAATCTGATGATATCATCCATAACCGGAAAAAGGTCAGTTCTTTTGTTTTTTTTAAATATCTCTTTCACAAAGGATGACTGGGTAATAAAGACATTGTCTCTCGTATGGTTATTTGACTGATTATTTGACAAAAGGTACTTTGCAAAATCATCAAGAAAATCCGATGGTTGAATATCAAATGTTTCAAGTATCATGAACATCCATCCTGCTGCGCCACCAAGGTTATAGAATATATCACAGGCATCCTTAAGTGCTTCGGCCCTGGTTATGTCATCACTGCTGAAATCAGGTGTTGATATGACAGTGTATGGCGCTTCTTCTTTTCTGTTCAGTTTGAACGATTCAGCCTGATCGTGCAGGGCTGTTCCCGGAAGTACAGCCAGGGGGAAAATATCCAGGTGATTGGGCTGAAGGTTAAGGGCATAGTCCAGACTTTGCTTGAAACCCGCGAGAGTGTCTCCTGGCAGGCCATAGATGAGGTCGAGTCCGAATATTACTCCTGCTGAATTCAGTAAAGAGATTTTACGTGCAAATTTATCAGGATCAATTTTTCTGTTCACGTTTTCGAGCACTCCGGGAAGTGAGCTCTGGAGTCCGATCTGAAGGCTGCAGTTGATCATTGAAAAAAGTTTCGCCATTTCATTATCAATAAATTCGGCTCTGACTTCAAATGTGAAGTGAATAAGAGGAGCGGTTTTCTGTATCATCCTGAGAATTGTTTTAGCACGTTTTACATCTCTGTTGAAAGTAGGATCAAGTACGAATATCTGATTTACTTTCTTTGATTCAAAAAGATCGAGTTCTTTCCGGATTCTTTCAAGTGAGAACTGCCTCACTCCTGCAATCCCTTTTGATTCGAAGCAAAAACTGCATTTAAACGGGCATCCACGGGATAGCTCCCACAGAACTCCATTATATTTTTTTAAATCAATGACTCTGTTTAAAAAAGGAGAGGGAAGGCTGTCAATATCTGCAACTGGCCATTGATTTTCTTCCGAATCATCAGCTTCATTGCCAGCGCAGACTCCTGCTATATGTTGATATGGTTTGTTGTCGATAAAATTTCTAATAACTTCGAGCAGAACAAGTTCTCCTTCGCCCTTAATTACAAAGTCAAATGGAGCTTTTTTTAAAAGATCATGGGGATTAGCAGTTGCCTCTGCACCTCCTGCAAATAATATAATGCCCGGGAACCGGTTTTTTATGATATGTGAGATTTCTTCTACGATTTGTATATTCCAGAGATAGGTTGAGAATCCAATGATTTCAGGATGTTCACTGCAAAGGCCCTCTGCTATAGATTCTGCTTTCATTCCAAGATAGAAGTCTGTAAAGGATGTATTAATCCTGTTTTTAATCTCAGGGATGGAGTCCAGCATTGATTTCAGTAATCCTCCTGCAAGAGGCATTGCCTGCGGTGAATTTTTAATATGGATAGATGCAATGATAAGTTTGAATTTCTTCAACTCATTCTCCTTCTTCTATGTCTGATGAATAAATACAGGTTTTTAATCATTCTGATGGATTTGTAAAAATAAGTTAAAATGCTGATCTCCTGTATCTTTACAACTGTTTTATTCGTAAATAAAAACTTTTCTTTTGATTTAAAACACCTTACTGTATTAGAGTTTACTTTGTTTTGATAATATTCAGATTTATAAATTGAGACAAAAAGGAACTGATTCTGATAATATTTTTGGTATTAGTCATTGACAAAAAGAACAGTGTTTTTTTTTATGAATGTTAGTGTTTTTAGTAGGGAATATTCAAAAACAGAGTTTCTTATCTGTTTGGATTATTTATCAAAAGTATTATTTAAAGGAGTGTGCAATGAGCATATTACTCAATCCAAAGAAGTACAGAGACAGAAATTATCCTGATGAAAGGTCCAGGGAAATCATGCTCAAAACCATTGAATGGTTTGAGAAGAAGGGACTGCTGGCACAGAAAGATGCATATCACAAAAAAGAGTGGGTTGAAGACTGGCAGAAATTTGTAACAGAAGAAGGTATTTTTGAAACTCTCTTCCTGCCAAAAGGTTATGGCTCAGACCCTGACCAGTACTACAGTACTTACAGAATGTATGAATTCTCAGAAATTTGCGGATTCTATGGCGGAGCATACTGGTATACATACCACGTATCAACACTTGGACTCGATCCTGTTCTTCTTGGAGACAATGAAGAAGCCAAGCACAAAGCAGCTGCAAAACTCAGAGAAAATGCCTTCTGTGCATTTGGCCTTTCAGAGAAAGAGCATGGTGCTGACATATATTCTTCAGAAATGAAGCTCTATCCTCAGCCTGACGGAACTTATCTTGCAAACGGAAGCAAATACTATATTGGTAATGGTAATGTTGCCAGCACAGTAACTGTTTTCGCTAAAATTGCTGATACTGACGAGTATGTATTCTTCGTTGTTGATTCAGCTCATCCAAACTACGAATGTGTAAAGAATGTAATCGATGCAAACCAGCAGTATGTTGCTGAATTCGCACTTCATGATTATCCAATTACTGAAGCTGAAATCCTTACAAGAGGCCCAAAAGCCTGGGATGACATGCTCAATACAATTAACATCTGTAAATTCAACATTGGTTCAGGTGCAACCGGTATTGCAACTCACTGCCTTTATGAGTCACTGAATCACGCTGCACACAGAGAACTCTATGGAAAGAAAGTAACAGATTTCCCACATGTTAAGAGACTCTTCTCTGATGCATGGCTGAGACTCATGGGAATGAAACTTTTCGGACTCAGAGCTACTGACTACATGAGGATTGCAAATGAGAATGATAAGAGATACCTTCTTTTCAACCCAATCATGAAAATGAAAGTTGCAATTCAGGGAGAGAAAGTACTCGTAGACCTCTTTGATATTATTGCTGCTAAAGGTTTTGAAAAGGATGTATTTTTTGAGCAGGCAGTTGGTGAACTTATGGGATTCCCTAAACTCGAAGGTACACGTCACGTAAACATGGCTCTTATTGCCAAGCTTATTCCTAGCTACATGTTTATGCCGGGTGAATTCGAAGAAATCGGAAGAATCACTGATAACAGAAATGACGATTTCATGTTCCAGCAGGGACCAACCAAGGCATATGCCAAGACAAAATTTCATGATCACAAGCCTGTTTATGAAAGCCTCAGCCATCTTCCTAATGTCAAGGTATTCATGGATCAGATTCAGGCATACAAAGAATACCTCATGGTATCAGGCGAAGGCCTCATGAAGCAGATGATGGATTTCGATTATCTACTCGCTGTTGGTGAACTCTTTACAATGGTTGCATATGGCCATCTCATTATTGAGAGTGCAAAGATCGAAGGTATCAGTGATGAAGTTATGAACCAGATGTTTGATATGTTTATCAGAGATTTCACAATGTTTGCAACAGAACTCTATGGTAAGCCAAACAATACTGATGCACAGCTTGAGAAGATTCTTAACATGATAAAGAGACCTGTTCCTAACAAAGACGAATTCGAAAAGGTTCTCAATGAAGAAGTTTACTCTCTGGTAGATGTTTACGAGCAAAATCAATAATCATCACCATACAGAATTGATTATATAGTTAAGGGCTCCCTTTGGGAGCCCTTTTTTTTGCCGTAAATCCATTGATTTTCAATTACCTGGTAGTGAATTACAAAATCATATAATAATCTTCCATTCCCTTGCTATCATAATTAATCCTTAATGTCTTCTGTGTATGTGAATCTTGATGAGATAACAGTTTCTGTATCGTCTGTGATAATAGTCAGGGTTCCAAAATCACGGCTCTGTTTTATACTCTTTAGCTTGCTGTCTTCATAAACGAACTCTTTGAAATAATCATTGCCGCAGGTGATGGTCCAGTCTTCTTCTGTGAGAAGGTATTCCCCTGAATTTTCTTCCTTCTCAGTATATGTTCGAATTACCTTGCTGCTGATTATATCATCAGATGTATCCCATTTACCATCCTTTCCACTGCTACAGTAAACTGTTTCTTTTATGCATTTTTCATCTTCATTGTATTCATATGCAATATGAGATTTTCTGATATAATCAGTTGCTGCCCAGTCAGGATCTGTGTCAGTCAGTTCAAGACTTCCGCTCAGAGTTCCATCCATGGTTGATTGTGAAATTTCACCTGTATCTATCGCAACAGTTATTTCCTTAGTGACTGAACCGTTTAAAATATAGTCAGTGTTTTTAAAAGCATTGAAGTTGTATGTAACCTTAATGCTTGCTGTGCTGCCGTTTACTTTTCCGCTGATGTTTATTCTGCATGAACCTCCGTCCTTTCCTGATATATCAATTGCTTTTTTGCTGAGTGTAATACGGCTGTTGTCAAATACATCTTTAAGGATATCAGCAATTTTATTCATCTTGCCGCTTTCATCCGGAGTAACAGTTATGTCTTTAAGGTTGCCGTCAAGGTCGTAGTTTGTTCCATTCAGAGTATACCAGCCGTCTATATCGAGCCCCTTATCAACAGTAATGTCCATTGATATGGTTCTGGTGTCATTGCCAGGATTCATCCAGAGAATCTCTTTTATTTTTTTGCCTGTTGTTTCATCATATTCAAAGGAACGGTATTCTGCAGATGAATCTGTATCATCCTGCATAAATTTTTCGATTCTTACGAGCCTGTCTGATTCATAGATATAATCCAGCCTGTATTCGGGATCAGCATTATTTTTTTTATAGAATGTCTTTTTAGTAATTTCATCATCAGTGTATGTGTAAAGAATGCTCTCCAGTATGGTTGCAGGAGTATCCCCATCATGAATAGTCTCTTTGCTGAGCCTTGTATGATACTCATAGTCAGTATAACTTTCAAGTGCGTCAGACGATTCTGATCCAAGAGCATTGTAAACTGACTTCCTTTTTAGATCACCGCTGGTTTCATCATAGGTAAGGGTTGTCAGAAACTCGCAGTGATCTCCATCTGTTGTGGTGTGGGTGATGGTTTTTATGACAGTTTTGGAAGCATTCTTGTGAACTTCCTGCTGAAGAATTCCCTGTGCAGAATATGAGTATTCGATTGTACCTGTAACAGCTTGAGTGGTAGCATCAAATATAGTTTTTATCTCTGGAGTATTTTTATAATTGTAGGACGAAACTTTAACATCATCAGTAGTGAACCATAGACTGTCTTCTCCTGCATTTGAGTACTCATTTTTTTCTTCAAGAGCACTGGTTGTTTCATGATATTTATAATCAGTGTATCCGGTTACCTCGTCAGACGAATTATACTCTGTCTCTCTTGTGAGTTTTGATTCAGTATATTCATATACAGTGTATGATTTCAAAATATCATCTTCAGTAAACCATTCACTGTCAGGGCCGGGTTTTGTGTATGTGTTTTTTCTGTCAGTGATTCCGTCAGAGTTAAATGTGTAAATAACTGATTTATTTATTGCATCGTCTTCATTATACCACTTACCGTCATTGCCGGGGCCGGTGTAATATACTTCCAGTGCTGTTCTGTCATTGATGTCTTTTTCGGATGAAGAGTAACCGGTAACTTTACCATCAGCACTGTATTCAATGGTTAGCGTACGTTCTGATCTTGGTACTGAAAAACAAACTGTCTTTGAATCAGCCATGCCGTCTTTGTATGCATATGCTTTTATTTTTGTGAGAATGCCTGCTGTAAGGCTGTTGCCTTTTTCTGCAGAATTACTTGAAACAGGGTCTGTGCCGTCAGTGGTATAAACAACAGTTGCTCCATCTGTTGCGGTTGTAATATCTATTTCATAGCTTGTATTGCTTACAACGCTGAATACAGGAGGAGAAACTCTTTCATTGTCAGACAGGGAATCCTCACATCCCTGGAATTCACATCCGCAGATAAAGATAAAAATAGAAGATAATAACAGATTTCGAAGTTTCATATTATTCCGCCTTTTAAATAAAAGTTTTATTGCTGCAAAGATTCTGAATTCTGCAGATGTTCATAAAAAGAAGTTTAAATTTTATAAATGGATTATTGATATTAAAGAATTTATATTTAAAATTAACAAATCTTATGAATATAACCAAATAGTACTAAATCGTCAACGTTTATAATTAAAAAAGTGCATTTGTTATTGTGATTTTAACTCGCCTGTTCTTCTGTCTGCCTTTAACGCTTCTGTTGCTTGCTGCATTGAATTGTTCGCCAAATCCCTTTGTTTTTAAACGGTTTCTTTCAATTCCCTTTTTAATGAGATATCTGGCAATTGATGCTGCTCGTTTTTCTGAAAGCCTGAAATTGAATTCAGAACTACCCCTGCTGTCAGTGTAACCGCAGATCAGAATTTTTATCCCTGGATTCTTTAACAGAAAATTGTATATATTATGCAGTTCTGCTCTTGATTCAATTCTGATCTTTGCTGAACCTGTGTCGAAATAAATATTCGGAGCTTCAAATGAATATCCTTTAATGAGCTTTCCCTGTTTAAGCCCCAGATTCATTCTGGTTTGAGCATTTTTTTTCAAAGGCCCCATGTTGCCGGAATAGTAAATATAGCCTGGTGCTGCAATTGACAGTATATACCTGGAATCTCTCTTTGCTGGTATTGAGAAGCGTCCCTTTTTATCCACATCCAGAAGATAACCTCCCCATATGTCTTTTTCTCCAATCCGCATAAGACGAACTTCTGCATTTGTAATTGGTTTACGGCTGGCCTTATTATAGACAGTACCATTGATGATAGTTACAGGTGCCGGCGCAAGAGGCAGAGGTGCACAGTAATAAGCCTCGTAATGATTTGCTTCACTATATGTGTAATAACCGCAGTTTTCATCAGGTATTGCAATCAGAGGATATATTTCGTTTCTGTAAGTATTCAGCTCAGTCATGTTCGCTATTGAAATAATGCTGAATTTTGTATCATTTTTTTTAATCCGGCCTGCAAAAAGATCGAATCCTCCAAGGCCCGGTCTTCCGTTGGTGGAAAAGTAAAGCGTTTCTCCATCAGGATGAAGAAACAGTGAGTATTCATCTCCTCTGGTGTTGCAGTTCATAAGCTCTTCAGGATGTGTCCATTTCCCGAACCTGTTCTTATGCGAAACAAAGATATTGTATTCATCCTTGCGCCCTGCAGTGCCGGAAAAAAGGATTGTTTTGCCGTCAGGCATGAAGTTTCCGTAGCTGTTTCTTTTTCCTGTGTTTAAAACAGGCATGTATTCAGGATAGGACCACTTCTTTTGTTCGGAATCACATCTGCGGTATAATATTTCACTTTTTTTGTTCCCTGTTGCAATACTCAGAAGAACTTCGCGTCTGTTGCCTGAAAAGGATATGAATTCAATCTGTTTTAAATCTATATCTTCAAGACAGGGAGGGATTTTAACAGGGTAAATAAATTTCCTGTTCCTGTAATTATAATAGAATACTTTCCTTCTTGATTTATTATAACCTATCAGGCGGTTTCTTTGTAAATCCAGCCCAAGAAAAATCCGATTGCTGTCAGAATTATCCAGCTTATTAACTGAAGGTTTTGACTGTGTTTCAAGCGCCCGTTTGTAAAGTTCCTTTTTTATCAGCAGCTGTTTTCTTTCCTCTGATGAAACCATGTAGTTTTTTAGAAAAGTATTAAGATAATGATCTGCAACTCTGTATTCGCCACGGCAGGCAGATGACAGAATAAGCAGGTATGCCATGTCCCTGTCTCTGGTGATTTTCAGGCATTTATGTGCGTATTCCTCTGCTGTAATAAACTGCTCATCAGCATAATGAAGTATTGCCAGGTTTTTCAATGCTTCTGTATCACAGGGCTTTCTGTCCAGAATCCTTTTAAGGATTATAATATCACCGGAATGATCCTCTTTATCATAATGGGGATGCCAGGGCAGGGCTGATAAAAGACTCAGTGCTCCCGAAAGTACAATAAGTATTATTTTCTTTTTCCTTAAAAACATATTTCCATCCCTGCCCAGAATAATATTGGAGGAAAATCCTCCTGTTTCTCAATAGTGTCATCTCCAAAGGGTTTAGAATTGTCATATTTACTGAAAACATAGTTTGATCTGTTGAAATAAACATTCCATATTTCAATGTAAAACCTGCTGCTGGAAGATTTATTGTAGGTGAGTTTTACATCGAGCCTGTGGTGGGCATCAAAACGTTTTGAATTTTTGTCACCATAAACGGGCTGATAAACCTGACTGGACAAATTATAATTTGAATCAACCACAGGAGTATATGGCATTGATGAATATAAATGCCATACAAGTGATGGAATGAATTTGCCAATTTTTGAAGAGACCGCCAGCTTCAGGATATGTGTCTGATCAAAGTCAGACGGAAACCCGTGTATGCCCTTAGACGGCATATCTCTTTCAGTGACAGTCCATGAATAGCTGCACCATCCTGATAATTTTTCTGTTTCTTTTTTTACCATCAGTTCAAGGCCATAGGTGTTTCCTTCTTCTTCATTTGAAAAAGGATTTATCTGAGTCACCCGTTTGTATTCATTGTTGTTTATTATTTCAATATTGCGAGTTGTAAGATCATAATACCTGCTGTAGTGAATTTCAGCCTGGCATGTTATTGAGGATAGAGGTTTTATTCTGTATCCAAAAACTGTATTGAATGCTGAGCTGTCTTTGAAATCAGGATTTTTTTCTCCAAGGTAATAGTATATATGGGGATGAGAGTGATATAAACCTGTGCCGCAGTAAACTGTATTGTTGTCATTTATTTGAAATCTGCATACTCCTCTGTATGAAAAAGAGTGATTTCCCAATGGGCCGTAGTATTTATATTTTAACCCGGCAGTGATATTGAATGGATCTAAATCTGCAGTTCCTTCTGTGTAGGCTATAAAAGATGTCCCTTTAACAGGGTAGGTGAGTTTTACTGCTCCCCCTGTCATTTTAAGAATGTCCGGATCTGCTGTGTCATTTATATTGATGTTTCCTGTAACGTTGCCATAGTCCCTGATTATTTCATAACCGCATCTGACACCTGTATTTTTTAAATCTGTATTGATTTCCTGAAAAAATCTGAATGTTGCTGGTTTGAATTTTATATAGATTCCATCTACTGATTCAGCAGTGTCTCTGTTTTCCAGAAATTGCTCTGAACATGTTGAAGTAAAACCAGTTTTAAGAAGCAGGTCAGAAGCAATAAGCCATGTCCACATCACTGATTCTGTATGAAACAAAGAAGAAGTATAATAATCATCAAATCCCATAATATCTCTGCATCCAAGAGCAGTGAATGTAAATCTGTGTGATGAAAATAAACTGTAGTCTATTTTAACAAAGTGATCCTGGAATGATACATCACTGTATTCGAAATCTGAGAAGCAGTCATATAATGAACGGCGAAAACATCCGATAAGACTAATGTCACTGTATGGTACACATGAGATAAATATCCCGGGCATAACAGGTACTAATGGATCGAGTATGACCTTTGCTTTAAGCCCGGGTTCATTTGCCTGAACTGTTTTTATTTTAATTACATTGCCAAGATTATCATCATAATTGATGGGGGCGATCCCTTTTAAGACTGATGCTTTGTCTATTACCTGCTCATTTATTGCAGAAAAAACCGGCACCAGGGCAGCTGCATGGTGGTATGGATATTTCACAGGAATGTGATCAATATAATATGTATCATGTATCGGGTTGCCTCCCCTTATTACCGGTACTGTTGCAAGAGAGAACCCGCTGCCGGTTCCTGGAAGGGTTTGCAGAAGGTGAAGAGAATCTCCGAATCCTCTCATTGGGTATTTCTTTATATCATCTCCTGAGATTGACTGATAAGGACACAGGAGAAATGGACTGTTGCTGTTTTTTGCCATTGGCTGCAGTTTTACTGCCTGCCTGTTCAGAGGAATTGTTATAATAAAATTTTTTTTAAGGCGTATTAAAACAGTTTTTCTTTCATAAAGCGGATGTAAAAATTCAAGAGTATAATAACCGGGTTCTATATTTTCGAACATGAAATAACCGTTTGAATCTGAAGAGGTAACTGCGGATAGTTCTTTTATTCCAACTGTAACTTCACGAACCGGATTGTAATCTGTTGATTGTATTATTCTCCCTTTAAGTGTGTATGCATGAAGGTTTACTGTCAGCAGGATAGCCGTTAGTATGAATCCGTATCTCAATTGGCCTCTCCGTTTAAGAAGTTTATGGTAATCATTATTTTGCATGCTTCAGGAAGGCCTTCTTTGTGCATGGGAGAAAATTTTGAAGACTTGATTATTTTTTGTGCGATTTTATCAAGGCCCAATCCTGCTTTTTTAAGAATATAAAAGTTGTTTATTTTACCAGGGCTGCTTATTTCAAACTCATATGTACCAGAGCTGTTAATATGAGAAAGAGCATAAATACTGGGAATTTGAATATCCGCTGTTTTTATGCACACTGGATTTTCTGCAGTTAAATGTAATGAATAATGGTTTTTTCTTATCATCAAAAAATACTGATCAGTAGTATCTTCATGGTTCAGTATGCTGGATGGGCTGGTTTTTTTTTCATTCTCAATGAGATTGTCATGACCGGCACTGCATCCTGTAAAAAGAATTATAAGTATAATCATTACAGATGGTTTCATTGAGATGCCTCCTGATTGTACTTATTAAAGGCAAAATGGTATATTATTTCGAATCCGAAATTAAGTGCCATGAAACCGGCTTCAACTGTGAAGTTTTTTGAGTTATGATCAGCGTTGAATGCTACCTGGTCAATTATTGCCCTTGTTGTAAGCATGAATGCTGTATCCCATGGATCATACCATATTCCCGCTCCCAGCATTGCACCTCCGGAATAGGAATACTGTCTTGTTGAAACACAATCTATTTCTGATGAATAATCCACTGACTGGTAGATTCCATAATAGATCTCAGTTGCAAAAGCGAATTCAATCTGGTGTTTGAGTCCAAATGTATAGAAACCCTCATAACCGGCTGAATATCCATAGGCAGTGAATTCAGTTTTTCTGTATGAAAGAGTGTACCGCAGAATTTTTCCGTTAATATAGAAAAGAGTATATCCAGGACTGCCTTTTATACTGAATCGTCTCCCAATCTTCAGATCCCATATCCTGGAGTCAGTATTAACGTTATGTATATTCCCTTTGTCTGTTTCAAAATACTGCTTGTAAACAGATGCGTCTGTAAATGAAAACTGGCACAGGAAAAAATCGTGGTAATATGCCAGAGAGGCAGTGTAATTCTTTGATGTGAGTGTTTTATTTGTATTTTCTGATTCAGTATAAACTGATCCAATTTTTTCTTCCATATAAGGACAGCGTATTTTTCCAATGCCAAAAGGTGAATAATTTATTCTGGCAATGAATCCATTGTCTGAATAAATTTCTGCGTTGATGTTTTTTCCTGTTAACAAAAGAAATATTACAATGAATAATAGAAAATATATTTTTAGAAATGTATTTTTTTTCATGTTCATG
Source organism: uncultured Leptospirales bacterium (assembly GCA_964512685.1). GTDB lineage: Bacteria > Spirochaetota > UBA4802 > UBA4802 > UBA5550 > CAZEJW01. Next base: position 12,201 of record CAZEJW010000020.1, read on the forward strand.
TTTGTCTATTGTTAGATCTGACAGTGATAATTATTTTGACTCTCTTTTTTATCAATATAAAAATTCCAATACAGTGAAAAATATTAGCAAAAAACTCCTGGATCTGTGGTTGAATCTTTTAGAATTATCTGTGAATCAGTTTGAAGAAAAGTCAGCCCTGATGGAAGTTCTTTTGACTCAAATTATGAATTTTGAATAATAAATCAGTGTTTATTCCTGAACTTTATTGTAGAAGAAAAAACTCTATTGCCCCGCCGCCGAAGGCGGCGGGGCAATAATATTCTTCCATTTGCACTAAAAAGTATTTTTAGGAATAAATACTGATAATAAATAGTACTTGATTAGTGTGCATTTTTTTTCTATTATTTAAACAAAATGCTGGTTATTAGAGCGTTTTATTGGTAGTTTTATTGGTAGTTTTATTAATAATCTCTGTATTTCAATGTATTGTTTCCCGTTTCTTTTTTGGTGTTTCTGTCTCTGAGTTCATCAATATAAATGAATCAGCATAGTGGGTTATCAAATGATTGAAAACAGTTCGGTTATTATTGATACTCTTCAAAAGTCCGCAATCCTTCAGAGCTGTACGAACCGAGATTTGTCAAGGCTGGCACCCTATACAACTGAAAAAAGTCTCAATGCAGGTGAAATTCTTTATTCTGATAATTCACCGGCTGATCATTTTTATATTATAGTCAATGGTGAAATTGAAGTTAAATCCGGCAAGAGATCTCTTAATGTTGTTACTGAAAATTCTATAGGTGAGGAATCAATCAATCCTGATGCAAAATATCTGACTACAGCAGTGGCCAGAACAAAGGCCCATCTGATTGCGGTTCCAAGAGAAAATCTTGTTACTATGTTTGAATCCAATCCGGAGCTGAAAGACCGAATTTACGCATCTCTTGTTAATCATTATTCATATAACAAAATGAAAGATGTGGATTTTCCAACCGGAAAGCAAAAAAAATCAGGGACTGAGGCTGAAAATCTGAAAATCACAGGGTGGTTTCTTGCTGTTGTTGTTCCGGCACTTATACTAATCCTTGGGAGTTTTTTTGGGTTTGAATGGAAGCCCAGAATATATATGACTGTTGCGTCGGCTACAATTATAATGTGGATATTTCGCCTGTCACATGAGTTTATCCCCAGCATCCTTGCAATACTTGTAATACTTATTCTGGATGTGGCACCGGCTTCAGTGGCTCTCTCCGGATTCTCGTCAGGTAGTTTTTTTATGGCTCTGAGTATTTTTGGAATAAGTTCACTACTCGTATCTTCGGGATTGACATACCGAATAGTAATAAACCTTTTCAGGTTGTTGCCCGTGTCTCAGAGATGGCATTCATTTGCGATTTTTATTACAGGCATTATTCTGACACCTCTATTGCCTTCTGCAAACGGAAGGATCAGTCTTGCTGCACCGATATTGAGTGACATGACAGATTCATTGGGATACAAGAGCTGTGGTAAGGCAGCCACAAGGCTTGGGAATTCCACCTTCACCGGTTTTACACTTTTTTCAAGCATGTTCCTCAGCAGTAAAGCCATACACTTTGTGGTTTTTGGACTTCTGCCGGTTCAGGTGAGGGAACAGTTTAACTGGTGCTACTGGGTTTATGCATCACTCGTTGCCGGAGCAGTAATGTTAATTTTAACTGTAATTGTTACCGGAATTATGTTCAGGAATTCGGAGACCCCAAAGCTTTCAAGGGATCTTATTAATGCGCAGCACAAACTCCTGGGTCGTTTGACCATCAGGGAATGGGCAGCGATGGGAGGTGTCCTTCTTTTTACTGCCGGTATTGCCACATCGTCAATTCATAAAATCCAGCTTCCCTGGATAGGTCTCACGGTTCTCTATGTAGTACTCGCGTCAGGTTTCCTCAGTCCAAAAGAATTCAGAAGCAATATCGACTGGACATTTCTGATTTATCTTGCAACTCTTATCGGTCTGGTAAAGTCAATGTCATATATCGGGCTCGATAGTATGCTCGGTTCAAAGTTTATCTGGCTGGGATATTTTTGCGGAACAAATATATATCTCTTTATTCTTCTTCTTTCCTGCAGCATATTTATTATGCGGTTTTTTATTCCAAATAATGCAACAGTGGCTATTCTCGCTTCAGTTCTTTTCCCGATAGCAGGGTTGAGCGGTATTAATCCATGGATCGTGGGATTCATCATCCTGATTATAAGTGATGCCTGGATTATGCCGTACCAGTCAACATATTACCTGTTATTTGACAGTCTGACTCATAAAAAAAGGGTGTTTAACAGAAAGCTTATTCTCAGGTTTAATCTACTGTCAATTTTATTCCGGATCGCAGCAGTTTATGCTTCAATTCCTTTCTGGAGGGCAATCGGAATATTATGAAACTCAGAATTCAACAGATACTTATATCAGTCTTTCTTGCTTTACTGCTGATCTTTCTTGTAATAACGAATCTTGCCAAACCCAGGATACTTGTTCTTCACAGCTATGCACTTGATTTTTCATGGGTATCGGATATCAACGAGGGAATCATGAGAATAATGGAAATGAAACCATATTCAATAAGATGGCATTATATGGATACCAAAAGACATCCTTCTGAAGAATTCAAGGAAAAGGCAGGCAGTACTGCAAGAGAGGTCATCAAAAAGTGGAAACCGGATATTGTAATTGCTATAGATGATAATGCTCAGAAGTATGCTGCTGCATATTTCCTGGATGATCCCAATATCAATATTGTTTTCGCGGGTGTAAATACTACCGCCGGAACTTATTCTTATCACAAAGCCATGAATGTTACAGGAATTCTCGAACGCATTCCATACAGAGCTTTTATTGAAGTTTTTACGCAAATAATGCCTCAGGGTAAGAACAGAATTTTTCATATATCAGATGCCTCAACTACCTCAGAACTTATTCACAGGGAACTCAGGGATATCTCGTGGAAACCATTGAAGCTGGTTAGGTCAATACAGTGTGAAACTTTTGATCAATGGAAACAGCAGGTTCTTAAAGCAAACGATATGGGGGATGTTCTTCTCATAACGCACTATCATACGATCAGAGATAAAAACGGTCAGCCAGTTAAACCTGAGGCGATTATAAAATGGACAGAACCAAGGCTTAAAATTCCTGGGATTGGATGCTGGGGATTTTATGTGGAAGACGGAGGCATCATGGCAGTTGCAGTCTCTCCATATGAGCAGGGCGAAATCGCAGCCAAAATCGCAGTTGATATTATTGAAAAAGGAATAAAACCGTACCAGATTCCGGTAAGACTGAATCAGCAGTTCGTTATTTACATAAGAGAAAAGGGAATAAAGAAAAGAGAGATTGTGGTTCCTGCAATAATCGAGGCATTCGCACGTGCAACTGATCATTATTATGAATAGAAGTTTATTACAGAATATTTATTAATGCCAGCGTTATAAAAAGCCAGTATAATCACAATGATGGCAATTGGCAGATGATTGATAAATTTAATGTCCGGAAAAAATATAAAAAAGGCGGCAGACAGAGTGATGAATAATTCAAGTAAATTAATAAGTATATATTTATTATTGGGGATGTTTATGGTCACAGCTGTATTGAAGGATGATCTGCCTGGCTATCATGCGCCGGTAAAGAAAATCCTTGTTCTTCATTCTTATCACCGTGGACTGAGCTGGACAGAGAGTATCAGTTCGGGAATAGAAACAGTTATTGGAAGGGCTCAATCCTTTGGAATGAAAATTCAAATGGATTATGAATATATGGATACAAAAAGGTTCTGTTCTGAGGAATATTACAGTAAGCTTTCTGGTTTGTACAAATATAAGAAACTTAAATATGATGTTATTATCGCTGTGGATGACAATGCGCTGAATTTTCTTTTAAAAAGCAGAGATTCAATTTATGGAAAGGTTCCAGTGGTTTTTTGCGGGGTCAATTATTTTTCAGAAAAAATGCTCAATGGAAAAGATTTCTATACAGGAGTAGTCGAGTCTTTTGATGTTAGATCGACTCTTGAAATAGCACTGAAGCTGCATCCTGAGACAACTGAATTTATAATTATTGGAGACAGTACGACAACATCATTGAAAGACCGAATCGTGGTAAAACAATTCGAACCTGAGTTTAAAAAGAGAAATATAAAATTTACATATCTGATTAACGGGGATATCAGGGATTATACCCGGATTTTGCAGAAGGCGGAAGCGGGCACAATCGCAATAGCCATGCATGTGAACAGGGATTGTGACGGCAACTTTTATACTTTTGAGGATAGCTTTTTGATATATACACAGCATGTTATGATCCCGGTGTATACCTTTTGGGACTTTTATCTGGGCAAAGGAGCCGTGGGCGGAATGATAATAAGCGGAGTCAATCAGGGTGAGACTGCGGCAAACAAGGCAGTTAAAATTCTCAAGGGAAATAACATAAAGGATATCCCGGTATTGCGGGAAAGTCCAAATACATATATGTTCGATTATAATATTATGAAAAAATTCGGGATATCGAAATCCAGCATACCGTCAGGTTCAATTGTTATCAACAGCCCGCGTTCTCTTGCTGATTTTTATAATGAAAACAAATCAATCATTCACAGTATTCTTGCTTTCATTCTTTTTCTCATTGGAGTAATTATTACTCTTGCATTGAATATCTTAAAAAGGCAAAGAATCGAAAAAGAATTGATAAAAACGAATGCCGCATTTGTAAAATTTGTTCCTCATCAGTTTCTCGATCATCTTGGGAAGGAAAATATTACGGATGTTATGCTGGGTGATAATGTCCAGCGTGAGATGACGGTTCTGTTTTCTGATATTAGATCGTTTACCTCCCTTTCGGAAAAGATGACTCCGGAAGAGAATTTTATTTTTCTGAATTCATTTCTCAATATTGTTGGTCCAATAATCAGAGATAATAACGGATTCATTGATAAGTATATCGGCGATGCGATTATGGCAATTTTCCCTGACAAACCGGAGGATGCAATAAAAGCTGCAATACAGATGCAGTTCAGAGTCATTGATTACAATCATACCGGAAAAAACAGGGATTCCGAACCCATTGTAATCGGTGTCGGGATTCATACCGGGAATCTTATGCTTGGAACAATAGGTGAGGCAGAAAGGATGGAGAGTACAGTTATCTCTGATGCAGTGAACCTTGCATCCAGGGTTGAAGGATTAACATCATTTTTCGGGGCAGAAATAATTATAAGTAAACAGATTCTGGATACGATTGGAGAGAGCGGGATTAAATATAATTACAGGTGTCTTGGAAGTGTAAAGGTCAAGGGTAAGAATGAATCAGTTGATATTTATGAAATTATTGACGGCAATGAAAATGAAACCGTGAGATTAAAACTGCTTACGAAGGAATTATTCGAAAATGGGCTTGATTCATTTAATGAAAGAAATTTTGAAAAGTCAGTTGAATTGTTTTCTGAAGTTTTAAAAATAAATCCATCAGACAAAGCAGCGGCATTATACATGAAAAAATCTGAAGAATTAATTGGTGAAGAGCTGTCTTCGGCATGGTCTTCCGTGATTGTGTTTGCAACAAAGTGATTTGCATTAGAATAAATTCTGAACCAGATATGTTTTCGCTAGGGGGTGTTAGATTTAAATATGGGCTAAAAAAGGAAGAATGTATATGAATCTTAAAAGACTGTTTGCGGTAATTTTGATAACAGGGTAGTTGCATTCAGATTAAATTACTGACCAGTTAACAGGGAGGTGCATTGACACCCTCCTGAATTTACGAATTTATCATTTCTCATCCAGTGATTTTTTCATGAGTCCGGGTAGTATTTCCCCAACTGTGAAGAGATCAAAAAATCACAAGCAGTTTTAACAAAACGGGTCTGCTCAGGGCTAAACAGGGATGATATTGAACTACTCTAAGTTGAATAATTATTGAATCTAAGATTCTTTTTTTAGATCGCTGCTGAAAAGAAAAGGCTTAATAAATCAGTCATAGTTTCATATGTTTGACATTTGACATTATTTGGTATTTAATATACGCATATAAATATTCAGTCATAGGATTAAGTATGAATGAACCACTGAGAAAAGTATAAAAATTCAGTGTTTATTCCTAAACTTTATTACAGAAGAAAAAACTCTATTGTCCCCGCTGCCGAAGGCGGCGGGGACAATAATATTCTTCCGTTTGCACTAAAAAGTATTTTTAGGAATAAATACTGAAAAATTGCCATCATTATGCTGAAAGCTTTACTTTATATTAAAGACATCTGTGTCAATGTTATACGGAGTTATGAAGGCAAAAATTTTTTTCTGCACGATATTTATCTTACTGAGGATGAAACTTTTTACCTTAATGATAAATAATTTAGACTACTGATTATAAATAACATAAAACCATGAGGTATTATTATGACCAGATTGTTTGTTGCATTTTTTATATTTCTGTCTTTTATTCATTCATGGGCTGCTGAGAAAGCAGAGCTGGCAAAAATTAATCCGGGAGTAAAATTATATGGAGGCGGAAGATATGACGACATGCGTATGTGCGTTGGTTCTGACAGGGGAGTAAAAGGCGGCCCCATCGGGGATATAATGTTTCTGCTTCGTTATAATCTGCCAAATAATAATTCACTGGTTTTCAATCTGCCTGTGATGAGGCCAATACTCTTTGGTACAGCTTTTGATATGCTTCAGTTTGAACCGGAGGTGAGTTTGAATTTTGGATATAAATTGACCGATAAAACTGTTTTTTTAATTGGACCCTCTCTTGGTTTCAGTCTGCATTATGGACCTGATTATAATTCGGATGATCACAACAGGGTAGAAGATTTTTTTGCTGCCGGACCTCATTTTAGTCTGGGACTGGGGTTTGATCACCACATCTCTGAATCATATGATTTTGTTTACGGGATGCGCCTTTTCCATACATCTCTTATCTCGGAACATGGTGATTACGGATTGGTCTTTGGGGCAGCATTTGAGGCAGGAATTTATCTCAAGCTCTAAATTTGCATGCTTCTGTTAATATAATAGCCATAGTCATGTTTTATCTTTTTTTCCCTTCACGCTTTTAGAAATCATCAATGTAATAAAAAATGTTCCAAGTACAATATGTATTTGAAACAGTAGAAAAAATCTATTATACAAATTAATAATAACGGTAAGTATGTTAGAGCCTGAGTGTGCACTTAAAGAATTTGCGTAATACATTTTATCTGTAATTAATTTTGCCCTTTAAACAAAAAGTCTTTACATCTGCATGTCCTTTAAACCACTTAAACAGCCAGGGAAATTATTGTTGATTTTCCAGTTTAATTTGTTTTATAATTTACATCTTAGTGATAAGTTTTAAGTTAACAATCGATCTTTGTTCCTGCTCTAATTTACCTCGATTAACATTTTATATGGATGAGTATATTTGGTTTGTTGCCATATTGACGTTTTTGCTAATGTAATTAATCAGGGATGCAGCCGACAGGTTAATGATATGCCGTTATAATACAGGAAAATTAAATGGATCAAAAAACCGAAGTTGTAATTAAAACGCTAAAAAAAACAAAAATACTTCAGGATTGTTCAGGCAGAGATCTTTCGAGACTATCTCCTTATATAACTGAAAAGAAACTTAAATCCGGTGAGACACTTTTTAGTGACCAGTCTCCGGCAGAAAATTTTTATATTATCGTTAATGGTCAGGTCGAACTGAAGTCAGGGAAGAGAACTCTCAGTATTGTTACAGAAGAAGCAATAGGGGAGGAATCAATAAACAGGGATGCCAAATATCTTACAACGGCGATTGCAGTAACACAGGCTCATGTACTGGTAATTCCGAGAGAAAATATAATCTCACTTTTTGACACTGTACCGGAATTAAAAGACAAAATCTATGCTTCCCTTGTGAATCATCATTCATATAATAAAATGAAAGGCGAGAAAGATTCAGCATTACAAGCCGAACAACCCCGGCCTGAAGTCAGTAATACCAAAATAGCAGGATGGCTGCTGGCAGTGATTTTACCTGCACTGATACTCTTTTTCGGAAACGATCTTGGTTTTGACTGGAAAACGAAGATTTTTCTTACTGTGGCATCATCTACTGTTGTAATGTGGATATTCCGTCTTGCCCATGAATTTATTCCAAGTATTTTCGCCATTCTGGTCATACTTATTCTCGATGTGGCTCCTCCTTCAGTTGCACTTTCCGGTTTTACTTCAGGGAGTTTTTTTATGGCGATGAGTATCTTTGGTATCAGTTCACTCCTTGTTTCGTCAGGCCTTACATACAGGATTGTAATTAACCTGTTCAGGCGTATGCCGATGTCACAGGGCTGGCATTCATATGCAATTTTCATGACGGGTATAATTCTGACTCCGCTTCTTCCCTCAGCAAATGGCAGAATCAGTCTTGCAACTCCTATAGTGAATGACATGACCGACTCTCTTGGATATAAACCCGGAGGTAAGGCTGCAACAAGGCTTGGAGTTTCTGCTTTTTCAGGGTTTACTCTCTTCTCGAGTATTTTTTTAAGCAGTAAGGCAATTCACTTTGTTATATTCGGACTTCTTCCCGCGCAGGTCAGGGAACAGTTTAACTGGGGATACTGGTTTTATGCCTCTCTGGTTGCCGGTACTGTAATGCTTCTTCTCTATGTAATTACTTCCGCGGTAATGTTCCGCAATAATGAGGTTCCAAGGCTTTCGAAAGAGCTAATTAATGCTCAGCATAAACTGCTTGGTCCTATTACCAGCCAGGAATGGGCGGCTCTTGGTGGTATCCTTTTATTTGCCCTTGGGATTGCAACTTCAACAATTCATAAGATTCAGCTTCCGTGGATAGGTCTCACGGTTCTCTATATTGTTCTGGCTTCAGGTTATCTCAGAAAAAAAGATTTCAGAATCAACATTGACTGGACTTTTCTGATATATCTTGCAACACTTATCGGCCTGGTCAAGTCCATGTCGTATATCGGGCTTGATCACATGCTTGGATCAAAATTTATGTGGCTTGGAAATTTTTCAGGCTCAAATATATATCTTTTCATCCTTCTTCTTTCCGGATGTATTTTTCTTCTTCGCCTTTTTATCCCCAATAATGCCACTGTTGCAATACTTGCATCTGTTCTTTTCCCTATTGCAGGTCTGAGCGGCATCAATCCCTGGATAGTGGGATTCATTATTCTCATAATGAGTGACGCATGGATTATGCCATATCAGTCAACGTATTATGTGTTATTTGACAGCCTTACCCGTAAAAAAGCGCTTTATAACAAAAAAATAATTTTAAAATTTAACCTGACATCAATTTTATTCAGACTGGCTGCCGTATATGCTTCAATACCATTCTGGAGGGCCATCGGTATATTATGAGACTGAGAATTTTACAGATACTTATATCAATATTTATTATATCTCTGCTGTTTTTTCTTGTTATAACAAACCTGGGAAAACCCAGAGTGCTGGTACTTCACAGTTATGCACTTGATTTTTCATGGGTTGCTGACATCAATGAAGGAATACAGAGAGTTCTTGAGAAGAAACCTTATTCCATAAGATGGCATTACATGGATACAAAACGTCATCCTTCAGAGGAATACAAGGATAAGGCAGGAGTAACTGCAAGGTCAGTAATAAAAAGCTGGAAGCCGGACATTGTGCTTGCAATAGATGACAATGCGCAAAAATATGCTGCTGCTTATTTTATAAATGATCCGAATATTAAAATCGTATTTACGGGCGTTAACGCCACTGTGAAAACATACGGATACCACAAGGCTCTGAATGCTACAGGTATTCTCGAACGAATTCCGCTTAAGGCATTTCGTGAGGTATTTACACAGATTCTTCCTCCGGGTAAAAACAGAATTGTACATATTTCAGATGCATCAACGACTTCTGCTTTGATTCACAAAGAACTGGAGGATGTTTCCTGGAAACCCCTGGAACTCGTTAAATCATTTCAATGTGAGACCTTTGACCAGTGGAAACAGAGCATTAAAAAAGCTCAGGAGATAGGGGATGTTCTTCTTATTACGCACTATCACACTATCAAAGACAAAAACGGACAGACTGTCAAACCCTCAGAAATTATTAAATGGACTGAACCAAGGCTGAAAATCCCCGATATAGGATGTTGGGGTTTTTTCGTTGAGGACGGAGGCATGATGGCTGTTGCAGTCTCTCCCTATGAACAGGGAGAAGTCGCTGCTAAAATGGCTGTTGATATAATTGAAAATGGAGTGAAACCCAATGAAATACCTGTTAAGCTAAACCAGCAGTTCGTTATTTATATAAGAGAAAAAGGTGTTAAGGCAAGAAATATTGAGCTTCCGGATATCATTGAGGCCTTTGCCCGTGCGACGAATCATTATTATGAATGAAATCCGAAAGAGAAATTTAAGTGAATGTTTTAATAAAACAAATCAGGAAAAAGGATTATAATATGAAAAAGCACATGGAAATGATCACCATTAAGACATCTCTTGTTTTTTTAATCCTGTCTCTCTTTGTAATAACCGGATGCAAAAAAGATCCCGGAAAGTATATGTCACGGTTTGTTTTTTTAGGTGACACAAGGGGTGACTATAAAACCGACTCAAAGAATTATCTTTCAGAGAAAATCCTTGCAAAGATAACTGCAAATATAACCATGCTTAAACCGCTTCCGGATTTTGTTATATTCAATGGAGACATGCTTGCAAAAACTGCATACCGGTCAAAAAATAATTCCGTTAAACTATGGAATTCAGTATTTCTTAATCCCCTCAAAAATAAAAAAATAAAAGTATATATCACCCCGGGCAATCACATAATAGATCAGAAGATCGGAGGGCCGGCAGAGGCAACAAATTATATTAAACTTTTCAACAGATATTTCCCTGGAGATAATCCTCAAAATGGTCCTGATGGATTCAAGGGCGTAACATATTCATTCACTGAAAAAAATTGTCATTTCATTACCACTACATCTTTTATTTCTCACAGAGGTAAAGACAATGAAGATTTGAAACCTGTGGATTTTGTGCAGAAGAAAAATGACTTTGAATATTTTATAAACCGTAAAAACCGCAAATGGCTGCAGGAAGATCTGAATAAAAATAACTGTGACTTTACTGTTTACTTTACACACTGTCCTCTTTATCCGACAGGACCTCACGTAGCAGATAAAAAGAGTCTTCATTCACACCCGGCAATGAGAGATGAGGTTGCAGATATGCTGGTCTCAGGCAATACTGATCTTTTCCTTGCATCCCACGAACATCTCTATTCGAGAGCAATGCTGGGACTGAATAATCCCACATCCTCAAAACTTAAGGGGAATCTGTTACAGGTGATTGTAGGAAGTGCAAGCGCACCGCTCAGTAAAAAGCCTCAGAGAAAAGATATGAGGATAGATAAATATTTGCATGCCTATGGATATCTTGTGGCAGACGTAATGGAAAACAGGATTGACTGCAATGTTTATGATGAGAACAATTTAAAAATTGATGAGTTTAATATTTATAAAACCAAGAGGAAGCAACAGGCTGACTGATGATTACAACCTTCAAAAAAAATACAACACTCTTCCTTGTTTTACTTATCCTGATATCTGCTTCAGGTTTAAATCTTTTTGCATACAAGGCCCCGGCAAAAAAGATTCTGATACTCCACTCATATCACAGGGGGCTCAGCTGGACAGAAAACATCAGTTCAGGGATTGAATCGGTTCTAAGAGAGGCGCAGGCCTTTGGTATGAAGATAAGTATCGATTATGAGTATATGGATACAAAGAGGTTCAGCACAGAGGAGTATTACAGGAGATTGATTGAACTGTATAAATATAAAAAACTTACCTATGATGTAATAATTGCTGCCGATGACAATGCATTGAATTTTCTTCTTAAAAACAGAGATGATCTTTTTGGCAGCGTGCCGGTTGTTTTTTGCGGTGTTAATTTTTTCTCTAAAAAAGGGCTCAAGGGGAAAAAATTCTATACAGGGGTTGTCGAGGCCTTTGATGTGAAGGCAACCCTTGATGTGGCTATCAGACTTCATCCTGAAACAAGTAATTTTATTATTATTGGAGACAGTACAACCACTTCAGTTAAGGACAGGATTGCAGTAAAAAAAGCAGAACCGGAATTCAGGAAAAAAAATATTACCTTCACATATCTCACCAATGGTGATATTAAAGAATATACCCGCCTCCTTCAAAAGTCCGAAAAGGGAACCGTTGCCATTGCCATGCATCTAAACCGTGACAGCAGGGGGAATTTCTATACATTTGAAGAAAGTTTCGATATTTATACACAGAACGTTATGATACCTGTCTATACTTTCTGGGATTTTTATCTTGGAAGGGGAGCAATGGGCGGGATGATTATCAGCGGTATTACCCAGGGAGAGGAGGCAGCCAGAAAGGCTCTGAAAGTTCTTAAGGGCTACAGTGCTGATGACATTCCGGTTTTAATGGAAAGTCCCAATACATATATGTTTGATTACAGGGTGATGGAAAAATATGATATTTCAATCTCAGATCTTCCTAAAGGTTCTGTTGTAATCAACAGCCCAAAGTCATTGGCTGATCTTTATCGTGAGAATAAAGCAGTTATACACGGTGTTTTAGCATTTATTATTTTTCTTGTTGGTGTAATCATCACTCTGACCCTTAATATTCTCAAACGCAGGAGAATTGAAAAGGAACTGGTTCGTACAAATATTGCTTATGACAGATTTGTACCTCATAAGTTTCTTGATTACCTTGGCAAGGAGAATATAACTGATGTTATGCTGGGTGATAATGTTCAAAAGGAAATGACTGTTCTTTTCTCTGACATAAGATCGTTTACATCTCTGTCAGAAAAGATGTCTCCTGAAGAAAATTTTAATTTTTTGAATTCATATCTCAACCTCGTTGGCCCGATTATCAGAGATAATAACGGGTTTATTGATAAATATATCGGTGATGCTGTTATGGCGATTTTTCCCGACAAACCTGATGATGCTTTAAGGGCGGCAATTGATATGCAGTTCCAGGTAATTGAATACAATCTTAACAGGAAAAAGTCTGGTTATGATCCGATTGCAATTGGAATTGGCCTTCATACCGGGAATCTCATGCTTGGAACGATTGGGGAGGCAGAAAGGATGGAGGGAACGGTTATATCCGATGCGGTTAATCTTGCTTCCAGACTCGAAGGCCTTACGAAAACCTTTGGTGCCGCAATTATAATCAGTCGACAGATGCTTGATATTATTGGCGAAAGCAGAGTCAGGTATAACTACAGGTCTCTTGGGAGTGTTCAGGTTAAGGGAAAAAATGAATCCGTAGAACTCTTTGAAGTTATTGACGGAAATAAAAATTATACAGTTAAGCTAAAAGTTCAGACTATGGAAATGTTCGAGAAGGGTATGGAATTTTTCAGATCTCAGGAATTTGAAAAGTCACATGAAATTTTTGCAGATATTCTTAAAGTAAATCCCTATGACAAGGCTGCAATCATATATATGAAAAAGTCTGAAATGCTGATAGGAAAAAAACTTTCTTCAACCTGGACTTCTGTACTCAAATTCGCCACAAAATGATTTGAATTTTTGCGGAGACATTTAAACAGGCTACTTATCCTTCTGAAAACCCAGGCTCACATCCGGAATAATTTTTTTGAAAAGTGCTCTTTTTTTTGTAAATTTTGTATTATACTGAAATCACAAAAAAACAGGAGAGAATCATGAAAATTAAAAAGTTATTCACGGAAAGTTTGTTTTTACTATTGCTTCTGTCAGCAGTTCCGGTAATGGCAGCAAATGATGTGATGGTATCTCCTCCGCCAATACCATGGTATGAATTCAAGGAGGAGCAGGCCGATCTCAGAATCAGTGCTGCATATGCATCAATCAGTGGGGATGATCTTGATATTGCTGCCGCCTCCATTGGATTTTTGGGAAGGATTGCCTTTACAAATGTTTTTGCTATAGATGCCGGTTTTTCTTATATCGGAGGCGGTGGAGACGCTGGTACAAACACAGATGTAACTCTGCATAACTGGACCCCCTCAGGCAGCCTGGAACTACAACCTCAAATTCCTGTTAAAATGATTTTCTTTGCGGGTTTCTCTGTTCCGCTTACTCTGTTTAATGTTAAATCAGACAGTGTAGAAACTGAAGTCTTTACTGCCATGTACGGACCTCACTTTGGAGTTCAGGCAGCCATTGATATTATGGATTTTGAATTGACTCCTTTTGTGAAATTACAGTTCGTGGGCGGAAGTTATACAACAACCGTTTGGACTGACTATGATACCATAACCACTACAGGAGATGTTGATACTTTTATGGTACCAACTTTCGGTTTTGATATCGTATACAAACCGTTGAATCTGATACTGAGCAGTCTGCTTCAGATTCCACAGGGAGAGAGTGACTATAAGACAATCCTGATTACGCTCAGTTATAACTTCAATTTTAATGATGACAATGAGGATATTTAGTCAGTAAAAGTCAGTACTGATCCTGACGTATGAATCTGTGAAATTTTATCCCCACAGATTCAGCGGAGGATAGTTTATCAGGGCATACAGGATATCACTTCTGGTGATAATTCCAAGAAGAGTGCCTTCTTCATCGACAATGGGCATTGTGCCGATATGATTGTCGAACATTACTTTGGCGATTCTGCGTATATCCGTTATACGGTCGGCAGTTATCACATCCCCGGTCATTATATCCTTTATAGTCATGTCAGAAGCGCCGAGAATCTTATCGCCTTCAATTATGAGATGTTTTAATAAATCACCAGATGAAACCATGCCTGTTATTTTATTTCCGGATGAAAGAACAGGCATGTGGTTGACCTTTTTAGCCTTGAAAAGATTCCACGCTTCAATGATGTTCAGTTCGGGATCAATGCTTATAACCGGTGATTTCATTATACTGTATGCGTGGAATATCGGTTCACGTCTGTTCTCCATTTTTACGGATTTCCTGTAAGCTTCAAGAGCGTATGACGATTGATTTTCTTCCTGTTTCGGGGCCCCGTTGCCTGCTTCTCTGTCTATAGTTTTTCTTGTACGATAGGCAGTTGATACTTTTTCCACTGTCCCTCTTCTTTTAAGTGATTCAACCGGTACATTAAACTGAATCCCGTCAAATGTATGTAAATGAAACATAATTTATCTCCGTGTTACAGCTAAGATTCACAATATTTATTCAGAGTTTATTCATAAACTTTATTAGATAATAAAAACTCTATTATCCCTGCTGGTGAAGGCGGCTGGGATAATAATTTTCTTTCGTTTGCTTAAAAAAAGTATTCTTAAGAATAAATACTGATATTTATTATAATTGATTTCATTAATAATTATCGACACTGAATCAGTGGTAGTTGATTTCTATATAATTAAAGTTTTGTCTTTCAACCTTGTTTTGATTATTTCCATCAGATTATTATAATCAGTATTCAGAGTAATATCCGGATTCGGGTCAACGAAGACAAGGTCAGGGCAGGGGGATTCTTCCACGGCTTCATTAATATTCCCGGATTTAACTGTCCATTTAACAGGGTAATCAGCAGATTCCCATCTGCGGTTTTTAACAATGGATGAGGGTGCATTGTGTCTAACGTGTCTGAAAACTTCAGGATTTGCAGCAGTGAATTCAAAAGCTGCTGTGTCATCTGCAAAACTTATTATCTCCAGTTTCGGGAGTGTTTTATTCATTGCAGACAATGATTCATATTCCCTTACTACAGACATTGTATTCACTCCTGTACCAAGGCCGAGATCCCATATAACGTAATGTTTTTCAGAACTGTTTTTTATGTGGGCTGATACATTTTTAATCTCCGGGAAATTGTCAGCACTGATTATTCTCCCTGATGATTTGTGCACAACATGCACTCCTTCTTCAGTTAGGATCGCCCTGTATTGTTCATTGAATGGAAGAACTTTCTTCTGTTTCTGCTTTGGTTTAATAACAGGATTGTCTTCATCCTTCAGGATAAGTCTTTGCCTGTTCTCATCATAGAATGACCTGAACGTACCTGCAATGATATGCTGCCTCATGTTGTTCATGAGATTCCTGTAGAATGTAAGGTTGTGCGTACCAATCAGATTTGATGCACAGAATTCGCCTGACTTTACCAGATGGTGCAGGTAGGCCCTGGAATATTTTCTGCATGTTTCACAGCTGCAGTTTTCATCGAGGGGCCTGTCTGAGAATTTATAAACACCTCGCCTGAGCTCTATGCGGCCGTGTGAGGTATAAGCAACTCCCTGCTGGCCTGATGATGTGGGAAGGATACAGTCGAACATATCAACACCTCTGTGAACGGCTTCAAGCAGATCGATTGGAGTACCCACACCCATGAGGTATCGGGGGTAGTTGCGCGGAAGGAGTGAAGCTGCGAGCTCTGTCATGTCCTGTCTTTGATCTGCGGTTTCTCCTACTGCAAGTCCGCCAATAGCAAAACCGTCAAAAGGAAGAGACGTTATCTGTTCTGCACTTATCTTCCTCAGGTCTTCAAAACATGCTCCCTGAACAATGCCGAACAACGACTGTTGAGAATTGCCTCTTGCTGCAAGGCTTCTTTCTGCCCATCTTGCTGTTATATTCATGGCGTCAAATGTTGTTTTCCTGTCTGATGTTGATGGCACACACTGGTCCATTGCCATCATGATATCGCTGCCGATTATTCTTTGAGCTCCAATGCTGGTTTCAGGGCTCAGCATTATTATTCTGCCGTCAAGATAGCTTCTGAATGCAGCACCTTCTTCTGTTATTTTTACCGATCCCGGAAGTGAATAAACCTGGAATCCGCCTGAATCTGTAAGCACTGATCTAGGCCAGTTCATGAATTTTTGAATGCCGCCGAATCTGTCTAATACTTCTGTTCCAGGGCGAATCACAAGGTGATATGTGTTTGCAAGAAGTACTGGAAATCCCATTTCATTTACTGCGGATGTATTCTGGTCTCTTAAAACTGCAAGTGTGGCAACAGGCATGAATACTGGAGTTTCAACCCTGTTGTGAAGTGTTGTAAAGGTGCATGCTCTAGCAGATGAATTTTCAGCTTCTGCTTCAATCATAAAACTGAGGCGGTTAGTATTGGTACTGTTCATTGTTTTTTTATTCCATCGGGATTTCTGTTCTGTATATGTTCAATGATTTTATAATATCAAGAAGGTCAAGCCGTTTTATTCAGATACAGAATCCCTAAAAGGGTAATGACATGCAGCAAAGAACAGTTAAAAAGTAACGATGATAAACGCACAGGTACAGAAAACTTTTTTATGTTTAATGGTTTATCCTGTTTTCACATGTTCAGCAGCATATACAGAAAAAATAAATATGGATGTTCGGATTGTACTTTGTACTGTTATATGTAATATGTCTGAGTGTGTTCTTTTCTTTTCTCATACTCATTTCAGTGTTTTGCTTGCATTTTTTCACCCGGTTGCAAGTTTGGTTTTATGCAGTAAGCAAAATTAAATTAATCCTCAGGGGGTTGAAAGATATGGGCATTCTTTACAATGTACCAGGTCTGAATGCATGGGCAATCGGTCTTTTCATTTTGTTTTCATTAATGGCTTTTAACGAACTTGGCCGAACCACAAGGTGGGGCGGGCTGACACTCTTTCTGATTGTTCCGGTATTGCTGACCATTTTTGTATGGCCTGAAACAGCAGCACCAGGGAATGAGTATGGAACCGGAACATGGTTCAACTGGGTAAAAACATACTCTGCTCTTGCAGGCTGTCTTGGTTTTATGGCTATACGCTTCATCCCGGGCCTTGATAAAAAAAAATGGGCACTTGCTTTTCCTGCACTCATACTGGCAATTAATATATTTGAAGCATGTATCCGGGATTTCCAGTGTTTCTCCTACGGAGCATGGAATGGGGAATACATTGATCATCTGTGGGTCATGTCCGGACCATGGAATATCATGAACGGAATTGCAGGATTTCTCAACATTATTACAATCTGCGGGTGGGCTGGAATCTTCATATCCAAAGACAGAACAAAGGATATGATCTGGCCTGATATGATCTGGCCCTGGATCATTGCATATGATCTGTGGAATTTTGCTTATACATATAATTGTATTGCTGATCATTCATTTTACTGCGGACTTATCCTGCTGCTTTCATGTACGATTCCCGCATTCTTTATAAAACGGGGGGCATGGCTTCAGCACAGGGCAAGTACACTTGCACTGTGGATTATGTTTGTAATGACTATTCCATCATTTGCAGACCGTATATCACCGGTGCCAACTACCCATAATCCAAAGGCTTTTTTCATTGTAAGTCTTATCTCCCTTCTTGCGAATGTTGCACTTGCAGTTTATCAGTTCAACAGGATCAGGAAGAACAGGCATAATCCGCTCAGGGATGAGATATATACAGAAACAAATCCTTATAAGCAGGTTGTTGCAGAAAACGTATAAGATTTATATTTTATAATGCAGTTTTGTTGAGCCTCCTGTTTTTCGGGAGGCTTTTTTTAATGAATAATATTTTGAATGTTACAGCAGAACCCGAAAACAGCTATAATAAAAGATTTGAATAAAATCGGAATACATATATTATTTATATATGTACCTGAAAAGATTTATTAAAATATCAATCCTGATTGCATTTCTCCTGGCTTTTTCAGCCTGCGAAAGAAATGATATGTATGATTTTGCGTCAAGTGACATACAGCTTGCCTATGCTTTTACTGATGATGGAATAAATACAATCTTCATTGAAACAGACGGCAATGGATATTATAAAGAAACTTCAGTGTCATCCATCCCAATCGCAAATGCGCCTGATGCCCTTTATGCAGCTGGTAATGGAAATTTTTATGCAGCAAAAACCGGTACAGTAAATGCATATTATAAATCAGGGGATAACAGTTCAGGATGGACTCAGTTCATACTTCCGGCGCCACCAACAGCTATAAAAGGAGTTGCTTCAGGAGTCGTGCTTACGGATATGTGGAATGACTGTATCTACAGCTTTAAGGACGGTTCCCTTGTCTCTGAAAATATTTCACTGTTAAGCAGTGTTTATTATCCTCAGACAATTGCCTCAGTTCCATCAAAAGGTGAAATACTGATCTATGGTAAAAGCGGAGGAACCGGAGGCGTTTTTAATTCAAATGATCCTGCAGTATCTCTTGGACTGAGCACCGGACCCGGTGATACAGGTTTTCACCTTTACACTGCGGATGATGATATTTTTCTTGGTTCTGATGACTATATTTATTCACTTTCCAAAGGAGTACTGAATACTGTTTCACTTGCTAATTCGGCTAAGTCTTATGCGATTATTGACAGTAATAATATTTTTGCTGCTGTAAGCTCTGCTACTCTTGACATAATGAAGCTCGAGGGTACAAACTTTGTATTGAAGAAGTCAATTATGGCAACGTCAGGATCAATGATAATTGTTCCGTTTAACGGGTCCGCTATTCTTATTGGAGTCTTTGCTGCAGCTCCGGTTGAATACAATGGTCTTTATAAACTGGATTATGCTTCAGGAGTGATGTTGAAGATTTCACCAAGACCAATTTATTCGCTGAGTGTTAAAGATTAGATGATAATTTTAGGCACTGTATATGCAAACCCGGTTTCGCCCTGATCTCTTTGCTTCATAAAGAGCTTTGTCTGCATTGTAGATAATCTTTTCAATGGTATCGTTATCTGCTGAAATTGATGAAATTCCTATACTGACAGTGAATGATATTTTTTTCTTTTCGTACAATACTTCCATTTTTTCTACTGATTGTCTTATTCGGTTTGCAGCTTGTTCACCTGAATATGTATTTGTTTCAGGCATGAGAAATGCAAATTCTTCACCCCCTACGCGTGCTGCTGTATCCATTCCCCTTAAAAGGCTTTTTACTTTTTTCGTAAATTCCACAAGGAGCCTGTCTCCGGCCGGATGACCGTAAGTATCGTTTATTTCCTTGAAATGGTCGATATCAATCATGAGTAAAGTTAGTGGCGATCTGGTGCGTTTGCTTCGTTCTATCTCATTCTTCGTGAGCTCCAGAAAGTGTCTTCGGTTTGCAAGGCCGGTAAGGCTGTCTGATATACTTTGCAGTCTGAATGTATTGAATTTATCAACAATACCAAGAGTCAGAATGAGTGTCAGCATCAGGATGGCTATTTCTTTTGTGAAAAGTGTATACATATTACTGGGGAGAAAACCAAATCCCCTTAATGCAAATACTATGACAGCAACAAGGAAAAATCCCATTGCAACAAGGAAAAATATACCTTCTCTGCGGCCCCTGTGTGTCATTGTAAGTGCTGCAGCAAAATTGGGGATCAGAGTAAAAAGACCCAGAATGGAGAACAAATGGATGGAGAAAGATTTATCTCCGGTTGGGAGAGATATAATAACTGCAAAACCAAAAACAGCAAGACCTGTGTATGAATATCTTAAAAAAACAGACTGATTCCTGAGCTGCAGAAACTCATATATAAATTTTGAAAATGAAAGCAGTGCTATTGTCCCTGACAGGATATATAATGAAAATTTATTTGCGGTATTAGCAGGCATTGTGAGTTCAAACAGAGTACCGGTTTGTATACTTTCAAATAGGGCTCCCAGAAAAATGAACACAGCAAAATAAATGAAACTTATTGTTTTCTGGTTGAAATAGATCAGAACCAGGAGAACAAAAAGCATAAGCAGAAATCCGTAATATATTCCGTATATTGTATTTTCTTTTGCATTCTTATGGATGAAGATGTCAGCCGGCCAGAGAATCAGAGGAAACCTCATTGTTCCTGAAGTTTCAAGCCTGAGGTATATACTGTATATTCCGTTTGTTGTAAAGTCCGGCTTAAAAAGAGGAGTTTTGCCCGGAAAACTCCTGCAGGAATAGGGTACTGAGTCTCCAATGAACTCATGCTGTATGATTTTGGCATCTGAAACAAGATAGAAGTCTGCAGAGTCAATAAGAGGGTACTGAAGTTCGAGAAACCAGTCTTTTATAACTCCAGAGTAACTGATTTCCAGCTTCAGCCAGAATATTTCTTTTGTAAAACCGAAGTTTGTTTTATCTGTTCCGGTAAATGTAAGCGTACCGTTCTTTTCAGCTGATAGTATATCATTGATATTCTCAGACCTGCTGCCGGATCGATGTATCTTCAAATTGTTTTCAATGTATGCTTCCTGTTTGGTCTTCAGTTTTATTAAAGTATCCTGTGAATATACTGCATGAAGAGGATACAGTATAAACAAGAGAAAACCTGTAATTAGCCAGAATCTGCTGTTGCAAATTATCATGAATATCAAACCTTAAACATTAAGTGAATAAAATGAAGAATTTGTATTAACCTTTTTAACAGGATACTGTTAAATCATGCAATCATATTAATTACCCGGTTCAGAGGAAATTTTATTTCATGTTTCAGACCTTTAATGAATAGAACTGGAGGAGGGTAAATAAATCGCAGATGTTGCGTTAATTATTACAGCGATTTGGTATTTTTTATCCGATATTCAAAAAATATTTAATTGTATTTTCTATTGAATTTAATAATCTGCCAGTATCGGTATTATTCAATTTCAAAACAAAAGGTGAAATATGAAAGTCGGAAGAAATGATCCCTGTCCGTGCGGAAGCGGAAAAAAATACAAGCACTGTTGTATTGATAAAGATAATGCAGGATTGAAGTATAAGCAAAGATCATTGCCTGATAATGATGAAATCAGAAAGTATAAGGAATTTGTTGAATCCCGGGATGATAGCCAGGAGCCGGCTCCTACCTTTAATGAATTTATAGGGCGGCCGAATATGGCCACTGATGCGTTAAGGGATATTAAAGAACAGGCCCAGGGCCGGGTATTTACCTCTGAAAACGAGATCAGGGGATTTCTGAAAGAACAGGTTTCTAATATTAACATAAAGCCAGTTGATGATTTTATCGGATTATCATCTGCTCAGATGGATAAAATCCTCAATGGTAATTTTGCTGACAATGGTGGGTTCATGACTTTTAATAAAGAGCTGAGCGCTTCACAGGTTCAGGATGTACCGGCAGTAAAGCAGCTCAGATACTTTATTGAAAAATTATCTGAATCAGAAAAAGGGATGAAGGCAACCAGCAAAGGGAATCTTTCACAGGCCTTTGTGAGGGAATTTTATTATTCGTTTATACTAGAGAATGATTTTGTTGATCGAAATCCTAAAAGTGAAGATAGGGTAAAGCATATCACAGTAATGAAGGAATTCCTGAAAACATACGGCTATATCAGGTTTCAGAATGGATATTACAGCCTGACTGCCAGAGGGGAAAAGCTATACAGTAATTTCGACTCATTTGATATTTACTTAATGTATTTGTCTTATTATGGTGAAGAGTTCAACTGGCTTTACAATACACGGTTTCCTGATCCAATGGGTTTTATTCAGACATCACTTATATTTTGCCTGTATATTCTGCATCAAAAAGCGCAAAATTTTACTACAGGCAAAGAGCTTGCTGATATCTATATTAAAGCATTTCCTGGACTGGTTGAAGATATCGGTGATCGTTATGGTAAAATATTCATTACCAGCGGTTTTGCAGGGTTATTCCTGGAGGATTATGGATACCTGTTCGGTCTGGTTGAACAAAAAATAACAGGGCAAAAGCAGTTCTCAGATGAGCAGGAGTACCGTATTACTCAGCTTTTCAGAGACCTTTTTGTGTGGAATATTTAGGATTTCTTTAAGTGATATGCGTTGTGTTGTTTTTAGATAAATCGAAATTCATTATTTTTTCAGTAAACCCGGTAAAAAGAAGCATATAACAATTGACATGTTAGTCCTTATAAAGTAACTTATTTGGACTAAAGAGGCGGGAATGAATATAAAAGAAGACATTAAACCAATATCATACATTAAATCTCATGCAGCTGATATTATTAAATATATCAATGAAAACCACAGACCTGTAATAATAACCCAAAATGGAGAAGCTAAAGGGGTTTTTATTGATTCTGACAGCTATCAGAACATGAAAGATACTATCAGTATGATGAAAATGTTATTGATGGCAGAGAACCAGGTTGCTCAGTGTAAAACTGTTGATCAGGATGAAATGTTTAAAAAATTTGACAGTAAATTTGAAGATCTCGAAAAATGAATTACAGAGTTGTATGGACAAAAGGTGCGGAAAGAAGTCTCGGGGAAATACTTGATTATATCATTGACCATGATGGTCCGGCAATAGCTAAAAAAATATATCTTAAAATAAAGCTGAAGGCTTCGTTTTTAAAGGTAAGCCCATTACAGGGCAGAGAAGTCAGGGAGATGAAATCCTTAAAAAAGAAATACCATGAAATTATTGTAAATCCCTGGAGAATAATTTACTCTATAGAGAATAATGTTGTTAATGTTTTACTTATTATTGATGGCCGAAGAGATTTAGAAGAATTGTTGTATGATATGCTTATTAGTGTTGATCATGATTAATTTTTGTTTTGTGATAATTGAATTACTCAGCAAAGATATGCAATGTTTGCCCGGCCGGACCTGAAAGAGAAAGCTGCCAAAATGTCTAATGTTGTGAACTTTAGGAAGGCTCTATAGAATAGTTGCAATATACTTGCAACACAACTAAAATTTGAATATTAGAAATTTAAGGCAAAAAATAACTCCTGAATGAATCAGGAGTTGGATTCGGGGTGACTGGATTTGAACCAGCGACCACATGACCCCCAGTCATGTGCGCTACCTGACTGCGCCACACCCCGTCTGGAATGAACAATAAATAAACTACTGCTGATTTATGTAAAGATAATTTTAAGCATGCACGCAGAATTTTTCAAGCCATTATCTTCATTCTGTTATATATGACCTGAAAGTTCAGGGGGATGAAGAAGCAGTTGAAATAAATCTGGTTTTACGGTCCGCTTCGGGCCACGGGTGTATTGTAATACAGCCCATTCATACTGTATTCATGCAATAGACTGGTTGTAGCGAGGCTGTATTCATGCTGTAGTATGGGATGTTTACGACCGTTGCATATTCCGGATTTGAAAATATATTTCACCGGCCTGTACCTGGTAATGATCTCCTGCCGGTTATTTAACCTTCTGAGATTTTCACTCATAAATGCATTGTATGCACTGCCTTTTCTGCTGGGGTGATTTATCCATGATTTTCTTTCAGCAGGATTCATATTCTGCCATATCTTTACAAGGCGCGCAAAGTTTTGTCTCTGAGCGATTTGTTTTTCTGTGCGCGGATCGCAGGGCATTACCCATTTACGCGCAAAATTCTTTCCATTCCTTGAATAAAAAACAATATTTCCAAGCCTGCCGCTGATCTCTGTGATTACAGAGCTTTTTATTTCAGCCATATAATCCCCCTGAATCTTTTGCTGCTTTATAATAATTTTTTAGAATTTCAATTCTGAATATTGATACAGATTTTATGGCATTTTTAAATAAAAAACACGCGATTGGAATGTTTATTTTGTCAAATAGTTGACAATACAGAGCCGGGTTGATAGTTTTATATTCAAAATTTTCTATAGTGATGAAGCATTCATTGAATTTATATAAGACTGAATGGAGGATCATGATGAGAATATTTAAATTTATCGGAATTCTGTTTACTGTGATTGCCTGTCTGGCTTTATGCATGTGCTCTGATGGTGGAAATGGGAATACTGAGGATAATGCCTCCAGGATTCTTTCCGGAATAAATATTTCTCACGGCACTCTCTCTCCAGGGTTTGAGCCTTCAGTTACAGCTTATACTGCTGATGTAAAATATATAATTAATGAGATTACTGTTTCTGTTTCTCTGAATGAGGCAGAGGCTTCAGTGAAAATCAATAATACGCTTCCGGATAAAGATAATTTATCGGCAATGGTAACTCTTGTTCAAGGAGAGAATGTTATAGTAATTGCTGTTGCTGATAATAATGATGGTTCTGAGAAAAAGTATATTCTTACAGTCACAAGGGCGGCTCCGGGCACTAATGCTGACCTTGCTGGTTTGTTCTTTTCAAAGGGGATTCTTTCTCCTGTTTTCAGGCCTGAAAGGACTGAGTATAATGTGGAAGTGGATTCTGATCTCACTTCGATTACTGTTACCCCAACAGTGGATGATTATAATGCAAAACTAACTGTAGACAGTATTGAAGTTACATCAGGAGCATCATCCCATTCAATTGATCTTAAAACAGGTGTGAATACAATACCGGTTGTTGTAACTGCCGAAGATGGTAAAACAAGAAAATCTTACACAATCTATGTAAGGCGTCTTTCTTCTTTAAACAGCAGCACAAATACTGATCTTGTTCTCCTTCAGCTTTCTGATGCTGTTTTTGAACCGGAGTTTGCTGCTGATGTTTTATCATACACAGCGCGTGTTGGTAATGAGATTTCTTCCTTAACAGTAACTGCTGTTCCTGCAGGAGTTGGAGCCTGTGTGCTGATCAATAATACACTCTGTGATGTAAATGCATCGGTCAATCTTGATGCTGGTGAAAATACAATAGATGTCAGGATTGTGGCAGGTGATGGAATTACATTTGAGACTTATTCAATTACTGTAACCAGAGTTTCAGGGGCTCCCGGAGCGGCCAGGATTACCAGTGGCAACCCGGGGCAGTTATCCCTGTCATGGGATGAGCTTGAGGGCGCGGTAAGTTATGAAGTATGGTATAATTCCTCAGGTGATTCATCTTCTGCAGTCAGGTGGCCGGAAGATATTTCAGAAACAGAGAATGAAATGACTGGCCTCAGTAATAATACAGATTATTTTATATGGCTGAAGGCAAAGAACGCTGCCGGCACTAGTGACTTTGGGCCTGTTTCATGCGGAACTCCTGTAAATTTCAATGCACCGGCAAGCCCGGGTGATCAGCTAACGGTTCTTGCCGGGTCAGCATCCTTTAATATGAACTGCGGCTGTAATGATGATTCAATTATATTCCCGGTTCAGCTATTTGTTCCGGGTAGTATACATGCAGAAAAGATTGAAAGAAAATTTTATGTTTCTGAAACAGAAGTCACCAATGAACTGATGATGCGTGTTCTTGAGTGGGCATATAAGAAAGGTTATATCAGTGAAACAGGCGCGAGCCGGAATAGAATTGATAGTAGTTGTGTGAGATATGCCAGCAGGAATCTTCTTGATTTTGATGATTCATCAATAAGCTATTCCGGTTCAGGTGTGTTTGCAGTTGTTCCTTTAAAAAAGGATTTCCCGGTTACAGGTGTTAGCTGGTACGGGGCTGTAATGTTCTGTAACTGGCTTACTGAGATGAGGGATGGAGATGACCATAATAATGTTTACTCAGGAATTACTGATTCATGGTCAGATCAGGACACTGTTGAGGATGCTGCAAGAACGGGTTATCGTTTGCCTTCATCTAAGGAATGGGAATTCTGCGCTCGTTACCTGGGACATGATCAGCCTGAAACCGGAGGAGAACTTGATTCGGAATATATCTGTCTAGGACATAATGACAGCTCGATAAAGAATGAACTTACTCCGGATTATTTCTGGACTCCCGGTGATTATGCGAGTGGAGCTTTTGATGATTGTTCAAATTCTGAATCAACAGGGCTTGTTGCATGGTATAATTTTAACTGTAGTTCCGGTCCGCAAAGGGTGGGGCAAAAGTCTGCAAATTTTCTCGGGCTTTTTGATGTGTGCGGTAATGTGAGGGAATGGACTTTTTCACAATATAATTCTTCTTGGATTATTCGCGGGGGATGCTGG
>CAZEJW010000021.1:0-20365 GCA_964512685.1 uncultured Leptospirales bacterium
GATTTTATGGATGAAGGCCGGGAACAGGGCAAGAATCAGGAAAGAGAAGATTTCTGATGTATTTACTGGATACCAATATCTGTATTTATATTATCAGGAAGAAACCTGTTGAAGTCTTAAAGACATTAAAAACAAAGTTAAAAAAAGATATATGTATTTCATCTATAACAATTGCTGAACTGGAATATGGGGTTTCAAAAAGTCAATTCCCTGAAAAAAATAAAATTGCTCTGATTGAATTTATTTCAATTTTCAACATTCTGCCATTTGATGACAATGATGCTGTGGAATTCGGAGCTATTAAAACAGATTTGGAGAAGAAAGGCAGGATAATTGGCCCAATGGATTTATTAATTGCCGCACAGGCTAAATCAAAAAAACTGATACTCGTCACCAATAACCTAAAAGAATTTGAGAGAGTGGAAGGAATAAAGACAGAGAACTGGGTAAAAAAATAACCCCCCCCCCCTCCGTTTCTCAATCCTCCAGCTCTTTCAGATATTTATCCAGTTTTACAACAGCGCTGCCGTCACTTCTCCATGCATAGCATGCATCTGCAAGAGAATTTCTCATGGCAATGATCCTCCTCTTTTCTGTATCTTTGTCAATATCCCCTTTGCTTTTTCTAATTGATGACTGATATGCCCAGAAGCCCTGCATAATAGATGATGCCATTGTTGTAACAAGATGGTTCAGGTGAACGCATCCGTCAATGCCTGAGAGCATGGATTTTACCCTGCCGGTGAATCCTTTTGCTATTCTGGAGCCATTGAGTTTTTCAATACTGTCCTTTATGAGATGGCAGTCATCGCGTGGTACTGTATCCATCTCCACTTCGGTTTGTTCTATTATAAGCTCAGGAATTTTAACAAGAAAACGTACTGTCATATTGTGGAGTTCACCAGACTGTATTTTCTCACCGGATACCTTGTAATAATCCCTGTAACGTTTTTCGAGCAGGGTTCCTTCTGCAAGTATATGATTTTCGTCCACCTCGTATGTGGACATCATAATATCCCTTGAATGTACTTTTTCTTTTGCCAGATCTTTTAAACCCATAATTATATCCTTTTTTAATTTACAAGACTTCGATGAAAATTCTTTTTCACATTCCTCCACCCTGACGGACTGAAATGTACCCACAATTTATTAAAGAGAAGAGAAAGGGGATATAGGGATAACAGGAGAGATATAAGGGATAAACATAATAAAGCTTTATATACGACTTTAGCTAATTATGTTATCTGGTGCGGTATAACTGAGAACAAAAACTACCGCAAAAGAATAAAATGCTTTAGTCACATATAAATAATCATTTTATCTCTATAATCTCCTCCTTATCTCCCCATCTCCTTCTCTTCTAAGACTTGTGGGTACAAGTCTGCATCAAGGGCGGGGAGCAATGGTCTCCCCTCTACATTACATTATTTTATTCAAACAGTTTATAGAGCGGCTGATACTTTCTCTCTGTTAAATCAAAATCAAGCCGCTGCCTGTCTGCACCTTCATCAATATATGATGCCTTAAACAGGTGAGATATTGATGCACTGTCTTTAAGCTCAATGATTCCATATTCCAGAAGTTTCATGAGATATGTTCTTATTATTCCGAAACACATCTTCTGAATGTTCACGTCTCCATGGTGTTCATGATCATAAAGCCCGAGATTGACATCCGCGGTTTTGAATCCCCCCATGAATGCATCTATATTTACACCGGTTTCAACCCCGTACATCTGCCAAAACTTCACAGAATTGAAAAACGAAAGTCGTCCTGCCACCTCTCCTGAGAGAGGATACGACAGATCCCTGAGGTTATTTAAAACCGGATGTTCAATAACGGAGAAAAGAGGCTGGGCAACAAATTTCTTAACACGGCCCATCTCCCGCCAGAAACCTGCTTTTGAAAAATCACATCCCTCGTAAACAGGCCCTGCAAGGCCAAGAACAAAGTGTTCACCAAAATACTCCTCAACAACATCAGCGTCAAGAAAAACAATAACAGGGTCTTCTTCCTTATCACAGTGATGCCTGTTGATATGAAAAAGGGTACGTCTCATATCTGCACCCTTTCCCTTTTCATCACCCATATCAGGAACCCTGTAGTCATTGCACACTATAATCTCAGCTGATGGATCAGCCTCGCGCGCCTTGCTCTCTGTGAGTTCTTCTGCGGCCCCGCTTCTCCTGTGAGACAGAAATATCCTGTCAATAAGGTCTCCGGTTTTTTCCCTGAGAAGGGTGATCTTTTCATTTATGAGTTCAGCCTCTCTTTCTCCAAAAGTAGAAAAGACCACATAGAGTTTACGGTCTCCCTTGAGTTCCGTTACCTTTTCAAGGGAATAATCCTTTGCTTCCTTATATACGATATCTTTCATGAGAATTTCTCCTGTTTTTGTTTGGTCTGCTTTAAAAATTGTCATTTTTCTTCCATGCCCATGGAAGAACAGAAAGGTTAATTGATAACAGAATATATCACCCTCCCCTGCCCCCTCCCGTCAAGGGAGGGGAATCCGGATCACAAACATCTCAATCTGTATAACCAATTATTTACCAGGTTAAGCATAATTACAAACAGAATTTGGATTTCTCCCCTAATACAGTTTGACATAAAGGGCATTAATTTTAATAGTAACTTTCTAAAGAAATAGATTATGTTGTCTCCGCCGCCTTCGGCGGCGGAGACAACACAGTCTAATATTACGCATTAATGGTTAGAAACAAACATTGCAGCAAAATACTTATATTTGAAAAATGAATGACCGATCTGGATACCGGATCAGACCAAATATTGGTTGAATCTATGCGTGAATTGTGATTCAATCTATAACAATAAGTAAGGAGTTTAGGATGAACAAAAAATTTATCTGGATATTTACCATTTTTTTTATTGTATACATATCGATCGGATCCATTGCCGGGTTCTATACTGACTACGAATGGTTCAGGATCAATAATGGAACTGATCTCTTCTGGACACTCTTTCTCACAAAGTTCAACGTTCAGTTTCTATTCGCTGCGCTCTTTATAGTATTATTCATTCTCAACTTTCTCCTGATTCGGCTACTGGGTGGAAAAGGAAGAATTTT
Organism: uncultured Leptospirales bacterium; assembly: GCA_964512685.1. Lineage (GTDB taxonomy): Bacteria > Spirochaetota > UBA4802 > UBA4802 > UBA5550 > CAZEJW01. The sequence goes on from CAZEJW010000021.1 coordinate 3,089, forward strand.
CACAAATAATATTCTCGACAGAATACACCTGCCCTTGCTTGGTTCTCCGAAACGGGCTCTTTTTATTGTACTTGCCATTGCTGTTGTGGTTGCAGGTATAATAATGGGGGGAGGAGCATCCTCTTACTGGCAGGAATACCTTCTGTTTAAAAATGCGATGCCTTTTACCGGTTTTCCCAAAGACCCTATATTCAATCTCGACATGGGATTCTATGTATTCTCACTGCCTTTCTACCAGTTCGTGTATGGATGGCTGATGTCTTCTCTTTTGATAATTACAATATTTTCGATTGTGTTTCATTTCATAAACAGGGGAATATTTCTTGATGGAAAACTTGAGATGTCACTCTTTGCAAGAGCTCACATTTCAACACTTCTGGCTGCGGTTGTATTCCTTCTTGGCCTTGGATACAGACTGTCGGCATATGAACTTCTTTTTTCAAAAATCGGCAAATTCTTTGGTGCAGGATACACAGCAGTCAATGCGAATCTCATTGCATATAATGTTGCCATGGGTATATCCTTCATAGCTGCGGCCCTTCTTATCTTCAATATTTTCAAAAGAAGTTTCAAACTGCCGCTTATAGTAATGGCAACTCTTCTGCCTGCATATTTCCTGATCGGAACAGTCTATCCTGCACTTCAGCAAAGATTCATTGTTGAACCGAATGAACTCAGCAAGGAAAAGCCATACATAATGAACAATATCAAATTCACCAGGCTTGCATATGATATTGAAAGAGTGAAGGAAGTCCCCTTTAAAAACAGCACAAATCTCAACTACAGTGACATCCTAAAGAACAGAACAACTCTTGAAAACGTAAGGCTGTGGGACTGGAGGCCTCTCAAACAGACATATAAACAGCTTCAGGAACTCAAAAGATACTACTATTTCAATGATGTGGACGTTGACCGATATATAGTGAACGGTAAAAAGATAGCGGTAAACCTTGCGGCAAGGGAACTCTCAATAGACAGCCTGAGTAAAAACAGCAGAACATGGCAAAACACCCACCTTATATACACTCACGGATACGGAATTGTAATGAACAGGGTTGATAAAATCACGGATAATGGTCAGCCGGAATTCATCATCAATGATATTCCTCCCAAAACCCGGGAAGGCTTTAAGCTTGACAGGCCGGAGGTTTACTATGGTGAACACAATAACTCTTATGTTATAAGCAACACGTCAATTAATCCGGGTGAATTCGACTATCCTTCCGGCGATGAAAATAAATACACAACATACGAAGGTAAAGGCGGCACAAAGCTCGATTCAGTATTCAAGAGACTGATGTTCGCTGTTGCTTATGGAGATATCAATATCCTCATATCAGGAAATATAAATAAAAACAGCAGATTTCTGTACAGGAGAAACATTCAGGAGATGGCATCGACTTTCACTCCATTCCTGAAAATTGATACAAACCCCTACCTGGTAATTTCCGGGGGCAAGCTCTACTGGATAACAGATGCCTATACAGTAAGTGACCAGTTTCCATACTCCACTCCTGTAGAGGTAAACAAGCATAAAATCAACTACATGCGAAATTCAGTAAAGATTGTGATCGACGCATACAATGGTGAAATGAAATACTATATTTCCGACAGCAAAGATCCTCTGATTCAAGCCTACTCAAAAATGTTTCCGGGAATATTCAAAGATATTAAAGAACTTTCAAAGGATCTTCAGACCCACATCAGGTATCCATCAACACTGTTCGATGTTCAGTCTCATATGCTTCTGACATATCACATGCAGGATCCCAATGTTTTCTACAACAACGAAGACGCATGGCATATAGCGCGTCAGGTATATGAGGATACAGAAGAACAGGTAAGTTCATATTATCTGGTTACCAGGCTTCCTGATGAGAAGAGGGATGAATTCATAAGTATAGTTCCTTTTACTCCCTACCAGAAAAACAACATGATAGCTTTTCTTACTGCAAAATGTGACATGGAAAATTTCGGAGAGCTCAAGCTTTATACACTGCCAAAGGAAAAACTGAGTTACGGGCCACTTCAGATTGAGGCCAGAATAAATCAGGATGCCGAGATATCCAAGCAGCTCACACTATGGGGGCAGAAAGGATCGAAGGTAATAAGGGGCAACATGCTCGCGATTCCGATAGAAGAATCGCTGGTATTCATCGAACCTCTGTATCTCAAGGCCGAAACAAGCGAGATGCCAGAACTGAAACGGGTGATTGTATCTTTCGCCGACAAGATTGTAATGGAAAAAGATCTTAATACTGCTCTTGAAAAACTGTTCTACAAGGGTGGATTTTCCAAAGAAGAGTTTGAAACAGATAAAAAGGGAAAGGATTTCAGGAAACTCGCAGAGAGGGCTTACAGTCACTTTTTAAATGCAGAAAAAAGCATAAAAGCAGGCAACTGGTCAGAATACGGAGAGAATCTCAAAAGGCTCAGAGAAATTCTCATACATATGAAACAGCAGGAGAAAAAATGAAAATTCCAAGATCAACAGGAGCTCTGATTCATATAACGAGCTTTCCGGGGAAATACGGTTCCGGCACCCTCGGGCCTGAAGCCTTTGAGGTGATAGATCTTCTCGAGGCAGGTGGATTTTCATATCTCCAGATTCTTCCCATAGGCCCGGTTTCTCCGTCTATGGGATATTCACCCTATGCAACAACGTCAACATTTGCCGGGAATCCTCTTTTTATCTCTGTTGAAAAGATTGAGAAAAAGAAATGGTTCAGAGGCAACATTAACACAGTTTCCTTTGATGATGCTCATTTCATAAATTTTGAGAAAGTACAGGAACACAGAGCAGAAATATTCAACAAAGCATTTACCGACTTCAAAGAGAATGCACAGGAGAAAGAAAAATCAGAGTATGCCGCTTTCAAAAAAAATGAAGATTACTGGCTGGATGATTTTTCTCTGTACACAGCCGTAGCTGAGGAGTTCGACACAAACTACTGGCCTCACTGGGAAAGAGAAACAGCTCTCAAGGATCCGGACAAAACCGCATACTGGAAAGAGAAACTTAAAGAAAGAATTGAGTATAATAAATTCATTCAGTTTCTCTTTTTTCAGCAGTGGTTCGAATTCAGAAGCTATGCCCATATGAAGGGAATTCAGATAATTGGCGACATCCCCATCTATATGACTCTTCAGGGAGCTGACTCATGGGGCAATCATGACATTGTTCAGATTCACGAAGAAACAGGTGAACCTGTATCAGTTTCAGGCGTTCCTCCGGATTACTTCAGTAAAACAGGCCAGCGCTGGGGGAATCCTCTTTACAGATGGTTCAATGATGACGGCACCCTCAATGAAAAGACAATCGACTGGTGGACGAAACGAATTGCCCACCTTCACAGACTTGTTGATATAATAAGGATTGATCATTTCAGGGCTTTTGAGTCTTTCTGGGCAATTCCGGCCAATGAAGAGTTTGCCACTAACGGAGAATGGGAGAAAGGACCCGGGCTTGAGTTTTTCAAAAAACTTAAAGACCGCCTTGGAGAACTTCCCCTTATTGCCGAAGACCTGGGGGTAATAACCCCAAAGGTTGAAAAACTGAGAGATGACCTTTGCCTACCGGGAATGAAGATACTTCAGTTTGCATTTGATTTTGATAAAAAAAACTACTACCTGCCTCATAATTATATAAATGAAAACTGTATTGTATATACTGGAACTCATGACAATAATACCACAAACGGATGGTTCTATGGTGATGACATTGATGACAATACAAGAAACTATATTCTTGAATATATTGGCACTAAAGAATTCAGTGACATTCACCTCAGGCTGACACGTCTGGCATTCTCTTCTGTTGCTGAACTTGCCATAATTCCTGCACAGGACATTCTCGGTTATGGTGAGGAATTCAGAATGAACAAACCCGGCACAATTGACCACAACTGGAAATGGAAGCTCAAAACCTCGGAGCTGAATCATTCCCAGATGAAAATCATGCGGAGAATGGCAGAGATATACAACAGAATATCCTGAACATTTTTTTGTTTTTGCCCACCCCTTTCTTTATATTTATCTGATTACCCTGTAATCCTGAGTTCGGTTAAAACAGATCCAGTTAAACTCAAAAATCTGTTTTACAGGACCTGCCAGTATATCATCCATTGAGGATGAATGGGAGGGAGACAATGAAACAGCATATTATTTTAATTCTCACTGCAGCATCACTGGTGATTCTGCCCTTTTTGATACTTTCAGGATGCAGTGACAGCGGAGGATCTGATGACACAGTCACTCAAACTGCTGATACCATTCCACCGCCTCCGGAAAATCTGACAGCAACTCCCCAGGCAACAGCAGGCCAGATTCTTCTGACATGGGATGATGTGGCATATTACGAAAGTGGTTTTAAGGTATACTTCAAGATAATGCCGGGCAATCCATATACCCTTTATGAAACCACTGCAGCCGATGCAACGACATCGCTCATAATCGGAGCAGGATCAGGAGTGAAATATTACTTTGCTGTAAGTGCATTTAATGCAGCAGGAGAATCCGCTGTTGTTACAGCAGAAGCGATAGCGCCCTGATTCAGGGAATAAAACATACAGGCATACACATAGAATATATGCATGCCTGATGAATTCCAGATAGACGACATTTACGGGATACGGATCATGCTTCTTTTATCAAGAGCATAAATTCCCCCGGAGGAATCTTTTCGCAGAGAATATACATAATTATAATTTTCAGTTCCAAAAAATATATTTAACCGGGGATCTGTTATTTCTGCTCCATCAGATGGATTGTATTTTTTCAGAGTACAGTCATCATAGTATGGAGGATTATCTGTATAGCATCCAAGAATAAGGTTTCCTTCCATATCAAAGGTCATCACCCTGTCGCTTGAATATTCTCCCCCGATTTTGACAAGATAATCATATCGGACAGACCATGTCTGGCTTCCATTTGCATAAAACTTTGCAATGCGCAGATAAGATCCAATAAATATATCCTTATTATCATACACAGAGTCTATACCAGACAGGTATACATTATTTTCAGAGTCAAGAATCATGCTTCTGATATTATTATCACAACGACAATTAACGGAAGAACCATAATCGAGCTGTTTATCCCATCCCTCTGTAATTTCAATTCCATCTTCATCAAACTTTTTAATTATCCAGTCACGTCCTGTATTATCAGAGACTGCCTTATCTTTACAGCCAAAGATAAGGATATTATCTTCAGAATCAATGGCCATGGACTGAACAGCACAATCCGTAAAAGATAAAACCAGTTCCGGGGCAGAATTTAACTTTGTATCCAGCCTGTGGATAGTTCTCTGTTCAGGTGATTTAAAATACTGAAGCAGATACAGCCTGTCTTTCGAATCAATTGCTATTGAATGAACTCCAAAAGGAGCACCAACATCTTCGATTTTTTTCTCCCATGCAGCATCCTCCACCCCGTTAACGTCAAACTTTTTTATCCACAGGTCATAACCGCTTGATGGACTAATTAAATCCTCTGTCCTCCCAACTACATACACATTCCTTTCTGAATCCAGTGCCACAAGGTTTGCCATATCATTTTCTTTGTTGTTGTCAATTTTCTTGTTCCAGTGAGTCATATCCTCTGTTCCATCCGGGTTGAATTTCCTTATCCACATATCATTGGAACTGTCTTGAGACACTCCGTTATAAATATATCCCACAATAAAAATATTACCATCAGAGCCAACAGTCATGTCATTGAAAGTGCAGTTTTTGTCCCCTTCAAGATACCAGTTCTTACCGGCCCGCAGAAGCCTTATTGAGTATGTCATCTCAGTGTTTTCATTTTCAGAGGTGACAGTTATCTCAATATTATTATCGCCTTCCTGAAGCTCAAGATCAGCAGGCAGAGCTTCAGGACTGACATCCAAACCATTGACTTTCATTTCCCATGAAGCATGTGCTTCATTTTTTGTAAAATTTACAGTTACTGATTCAATATCTGCATCAATAGTTCTTTTGTAGATATATTTATTCATCCTGTAATATTCCAGTGGGATTGTACCGGAGGATGAAGACAGACTGATATTTGACAGATATGCATCATTAGAACCATCAAGACGGGTTATTTTTACTGTATATTCTGTTGTGACTGCTGAACCGTTGTACAGGGCAGCAAGTATAACATTGATAGTATTTTCTCCAACATCAAGAACAATATCAGCTGATTCATGGCCGGATTCGACTGTTTCTCCATTCACGGTAATATCTGGACAGACAGTTGATTCGGTTTGAGGGACCAGCGTTACTGTTTTATTCCTGAATGTTGTGGTGATTTCATATTCCGTGACATTTCTGTTAAATGGAACAGAAATGTTTCCTGACTCGCATCCTGTGACAGTGATATTTGAGAGACTGATATCGGCAGGCAGATCTTCACGCGTAATATTTATTGTGTAAACAGTGGTTCTCATTGTTGAGTCCACAAGACTGCTTACCTTTACGGTGAGGGTATTTGATCCATAAGCGAGAGGGATTTCCCGGGATGTATTTCCAGATGCAACTGCTTCATCCTCACCACCTGAGTTAACTGTTATTGTTGCATCGCCTGGATTTGATACCGGAGTGGCAGTAATCCCGTCGCACTGATAATCAACAACAACATTATAATTAAAACTATTGTTCTGAAAAGGGAAAGTCAGCTGGCCTTCCGGACCGGTGAGGATAAGAGAAGAAAGATAAACATCAGGCTGAGCCGAATTTCTGATAACAGTGATGGTATATGTAGTGGTTTCTGTTTTACCATCTTTTGTATAAGTTACAACTATGCGTATTGTGTTGCTGCCATAGTTAAGACTGATCTCCTGAGAAAGCGTGCCTGATGCAACAGTTAAATTATTGACAGCAATAACAGCTGACGTTTCCTTAGCAGTTGGAGTTACCCGAACTTTGACCGTTTCCTCTTCAACACTGACCAGATAGTCAGTTTTACCTGCTAAAAAAGAAAGACTGCCTGAACTTATTAAAAGTGATGAAAGAACAGAATTTCCGCTACTGCCGCCGGGATCATCTGCATCGCCAGGATCTTTCCCGCCGGAGTCACAGAACTGCGTAAAAAAACATAATATTACAATAAAAAGCAAAGCTATTTTTTTCATTTTATATTCCTTAAATAGATTTAATTACGGTGATACTTCCTTTTTGCAGTGGATTAGAAATTATAGGAACATGGTTTAAAAAAGAGGGATTTATCCTGTATTCATAAAGGGCCTCCTGAATTAAAACTGCAACACCCCTCATTCAATAAAATGATTTATATTTTAATTTTAATCTTAATTGTCAATTCTATTTTAGCGCAGTCTCTCCATTTTTACTCTCAACGGTTCAGACCATTAAGCCCCTATAACTTCTTGACATTACAAAAGTGATGTAATAAAAATATTCAATTCCAGAACTATCTCTGGATCTGTATTTTAATCACAAAATCACCTGCTCTTAGACTCACAGGAAGATGAGGTGAATTTCGATTAAGATTCCGGGCCACTACAACATCCCTGCACGGAGTAAGGCATGAAGCTTATACCATACAAACCTGCCGTTTTAATATTACTCACACTGCTTTCGTTTCAATTTATTTCATGTTCAAGCATTGATAAAAAATTTAATGAAAAAGCCTGGAAGAAAAAGGCTGATTCAGGGGATGCAAAACTTCTTTATGCAGATAATAAAAAAAACGGGGTGTTTTTCAATCCCTGGATGCCAATGGGTGATGCTTCGTTTTTTACTGTAATTAAATGGAAGCTATTTTATAAAAAGCAGGATTACACAAAATCAGAAGAGGAATATCTTCCTGAAGTGATCCCACTCACACAGGAAAGAATAAGAAAAGCAGGCAACAAAGACTTTATTGTGTGGATTGGACACAATACATTTCTTCTGAGAATCGGGGGTGAGTACTGGATTACAGATCCTATTTTCACGAAAAGGGCATTTCTCCCTGCACGTCTCACGCAACCTGCTGCAACACCTGAAAAAATCAATGCACTTACATGCGGCTCTCCATTCAATATAATCATCACACACAATCACTATGATCATCTGGATGAAGAAAGCGTGGGCAAATTACGTGAAGATGCAAAAGTGTTTACGCCCCTTGGACTCAAGGAACTTATAAAATCAATGAACAAAAAAAACATAACAGAAATGAACTGGTGGCAGAAGCATGAACTTGGAAAGGGCAAAAAACTCATCTGCCTTCCTGCACAGCACTGGTCAAGGAGAATAACCCAGGGCACAAACACCACACTCTGGGCAGGATTTCTGCTCATTACACCCGGGTATAAAATTTACTTTGCAGGAGACAGCGGATACTTTATTGGATTCAAAGAAATAGGCAGACGATTCCCCGGAATAGATTATGCCCTGATTCCAACAACCGCATATCATCCAAGATGGTTCATGCACTATGCTCATATAAACAGTGAAGAGGCAATTCAGGCATTCGAGGATGTTGGAGCGAAATACTTCATTCCGACTCAATGGGGGACTTTCAGACTGGGAGATGAACCAGCAGGTTTCCCAGGAATAGATCTTGTGAGAAAAATTAAGAGATTCGGTAAAGATCCCCAAAAATACTTCATCCCCGAGATTGGGGAAATAATCATTCTTGGGAAGTGACAGGTTTCACTTCTCGTGCAACAATATGAATTCTCGTGTCGTCACCAATACTGTTTATAAAAAGACCGTTTACAATAACGCTGTTTCCATTATCGATTGCCGGATCATAATCATCATAAAAAACCTCAGCCGTTCCTGAGAATATGTCTTTTTTTACATAATCTGCAAGGAGTGTAAAAGTAGAGCTTTCTTTCTTTTTCCGAAGATTTGTTATTCTCCCCTTCCATGCAACTCCATACCCCCTGTAGAGATATGGTTTTTTCATTACCTTTGAAATCGGAATATTATCATAATCCCTTTCTTCAATATCGATTATGAATTTCACCAGGAATTCCACCTTTTCCTGTACCCTGTAACTCACATTACTGTTATTTATTCTGTTCAGAATAAAAAGAGCTTCATTGTATCGTGATGATTTAACGAGCTGTCCTGCCCTGTCGAAATCTTTTTTTACTTCAGTTGATGAATAATAGAACTCCGGTACTTTTTTACGGTTAATCTTTCTTATTAAATCATATCCGCTTCCTCCAAGCCTCACCATTTCAAGCTGACGGAGTTCTTTGGTTGATGTTTTTTTTATATCAGTTGGTTTTAAAAAATAACTGTAGATAAGGAATCCGCCGGTAAGTGACAGGGCGATAATTGATGCCACCAAAAGAAGCCCGGTCAATCCGGAGGAATTCTTAAATACTGCTTCTTCATCCCCCATAATATTTGAATTCGTTTTCTTTGTCGGTGATGGAACATGAACAAAGTCATTGAGTCTGGCATTTTTCTGGAATTCCGGGAAACTGCTGCTTTTTCTTATAATATTGAGATATTTTGTAAAAGGCGAATAACGCGGATAGGTTGCAATGAGATCGAGATAAACAGCAAGAGCCTCTTCAAGGGAATTGACAGACTTGAGCCTGACATAGGCATCGAGCTCAAGGCCGGGCATATACTCAGAGTCTGTACGTTTGAGTATATTCATTGCAGAGTCTGCCCGGTCAAACCTGTTCGAATAAAGATAGCTGACTGCAAGAAGAAAATATACGTATGGATCATTGCGCTGAATTTCTGAGGCTTTTTCAAGCAGGATGGCAGCTTCGGAGTAACGTTTCTTTCTATATGCGTTATACGCTTCAGTTGTATATTGAAAGCTGTTGTTTTTTGATTTCACTTTACGGTACTCTTCAGATATCCAGGGGTTTCAGCTGCAAAGCAAAAAGAGAGTATTCATCTCCTTTTAAAAAGTCCCTTTACCTGATCGATTACAGGAACCTCATCATCTCTCAGCTTACCTACAATAACACCGATGAGAACGAGTATAATTACAAGTATGGTTTTTATTGTTCCAAATGAAATGATAAGTAAACCAATAACGAATCCCAGGAAAGCACCTGCGGCCTTCCCCGGGTTCGAGTTTATCCAATCCAGTATATAGGTAATAAATCCGCCGTTAGGGCTGTTTGACTCTTTCAATATATTCACCGGTCTGGGTATTGATTTTTATATAGTCTCCCTCATTGATAAAGAGAGGAACCCTTACTTCGGCTTCTGTCTCGACCTTTACCGGTTTGAGAACATTGGTTGCAGTATCTCCTTTTGCTCCGGGCTCGGCATAAACAACCTTCAGAATTACAGATGCCGGAGGTACAACAGATACAGGCTCACCCTCATACAACGCTATATCGATTACGTCTTCAGGCTTGATAAAAGTGATTGCATCACCAATAGCCTCTTTGGGAATCGACTCCTGCTCGTATGTTTCGGTGTCCATAAAAACAACAGAGTCTCCCTCTTCATACAGGTACTGCATTGACCTGCTCTCGAGTCTTACATCCTCAACCTTTTCACCGGCACGGAATGTTTTGTCTATTACCTTGCCCTTTCTGACATTTCTAAGTTTGGTGCGAACAAACGCCCCGCCCTTTCCTGGCTTTACGTGTTGAAATTCAACAACAGAAAAAAGAGTACCATCAATTTTAAGTACAGTACCTCTCTTGAGATCATTTGTAGATATCATGAGAATCCCCTTATATAACAATTATATCTTTTGACGACCTGGTTAAAACTTCATGGCCCTTTGATGTGACCAGTACCATATCTTCAATCCTGACTCCGCCCTTTCCCGGGATATATATTCCTGGTTCAACCGTTATTGTCATGTTCTTCCTCAGACGAAGCTCACCGTCTTTCTTAACTGATGGCATTTCATGAATCTCTAGTCCGTATCCATGCCCCAGTGAATGGCCGAACATCTCCCCATATCCCTGTTCTTCAATTATATTTCGTGCTATACTGTCAAGATTCCCCGTGGTAATGCCGGGTTTCACTGAAGAAACCGCTGTTTCCTGGGCATTTTGAACGATATGATATATCTTTTCCAGCTCCGGGTCAATGCTATTCACGAACATGGTTCTTGTCAAGTCTGAATTATAGCCCATATATTCACATCCCATATCTATAAGGATGATTTCGCCCTTCATTACTTTCTTTTCCATGGATGGTTCATAGTGGGGCATGGATGATCCTGTGCCTGATGCAACAATTGCCTCAAAAGAGCTCTTTCTGCACCCGTTTTTTCTGTAAAAATATTCGATCTCTACTGCAATGTCCCATTCATACATGCCTGGTTTTATTATTTTCTTCAGGTGATCAACACAGCGGTCAGTTATCTCTGCTGCTTTCTTCAGTATTTCTATTTCCGAATCGTCCTTGCACATCCTGAGTTCATTTATCACTGATCCGCCCGGCATGAGTTTCACTCCCCGGAGTGTTTTTTTAAGATCAGTAAAAAACGAAAACGTCAGAGAACTCTCTTCTGCATAGAGTTCTTTTATGCCTTCCTTTTTCAGGATATCGCGAATTATTTCATTGAGTGACCTATCCTGCAGAACGAATTCTGTGTTTTTAGGGATGATTGATTCTGCGTATTCCTGGTATCTCGAGTCTGTTATAAACCATGATTTTTTATCACCTATGATCATATACGCTGATGATCCGGTAAAGCCTGTGATATATTTTATATTCACCAGATCCGTAACCAGATACGGTGTTTTTTCATCCTTCTGTAAAATCTTTTTGAGCTTTTTTAGCCTCATGTTCTACTCCATTATTGCTTTTAAATTATAGTGGGCTGGAGGTTCCATCTGTTATCCGACAATCATAATTCAATCAGTACATATTCAAAAATTTATTATGAGTACACAATGCCGGAAAGGATAAATCAACATCCATAGAGCTTCGGAGCGGGTTAGCTGAAAACAAATTACTTCCCGCTCCGTGCATAAATAATTCAGTCAATTAGTACCGGATCAATTGACTCATTGTGTCTTGCAACAGGCGATGCAACGACAAGTGATGCAGCATAACTGCCGAACCTGCCGGCTTTTTCAAGATCGTATCCTCTGGCAAAACCAAAAAGAACACCAGCCGCATACATGTCACCTGCTCCATTTGTATTCTCGAGTTTGGCAGGATAAACAGGAATTTTGATAATACGGTCGTCACCGCCAATAAGGCTGCCCCTGTCTCCGAGCTTAACCACTGCCACATCTGTAATTTTTAAAAGTTCCTTCAATGCCGCTTCTTCCTCTTTACCGGTATATGCAAGAGCTTCATCTTCATTGACAAATATAATATTGCAGTATTTTTCTATGACCGAATCAAAGGTGTCATGGATTCTGCCGATCAAAGCCGGATCTGACAGATCGATAGATATAAGCACTCCATTTGACCTGGCAATCTCCATTGCCTTGATACAGGCTTCGAGAATATGAGGTGCCTCGAACAGATAACCTTCGAAATGAAGAATCTTTGATTTTTTGATATATTCCTCAGCAACATCATCTTTACTGAGATTGAGGGCGGCGCCAAGATGTGTTGCAAAAGTTCTTTCCGAATCAGGAGTAATAAATGTTATAGCATGCCCGGTTATTGACTCGTATTTACCAACCAGGGGCGTTACACCGGTTTTTGCTGTTTCATTTTCATAGGTTTTTCCATTTTCATCTGAACCAACCGTCCCTATAAAAACAGCTCTCCCGCCAAAATCAGCGACACCTGAAAGTGTATTTGCGCTGCTGCCTCCCGGAGCGACCTGCATTGGATGTCCCTTCAAAGCAGTAAGAATTTTACTGCTCATTTCTTCATCAATAAGATGCATCTCCCCTTTTTTAAGTCCAAGATCAGCCAGAACATCATCAGACACTTCAAAGATAAAATCGAGCAGAGCAGATCCCATTCCGATAACATCGAATTCCCTGCCGGTTTTAATTTCAAGACTCATAAAATTCTCCTTCATTCATCTATTTGATATTTTTTCAGTTTTCTCCACAGAGTTGAACTGTCAATGCCAAGCTCTTCAGCTGTTTTTTTCCTGTTGCCGGAATTCTTTATAAGCATTCTTTCAATAAAAACTCTCTCCACTTCTGCAAGGGTCATTATCTTTTCTGTAAATTCATTACCTGCTCCAAGGAAAGGAGGAAGATGTTCCGGCTGAATATTGGGATTCTTGCACAAAACAAATGCATGTTCAATAATATTTTCAAGTTCTCTGATATTCCCGGGAAAACCATATCCAAGCAATATATTCATTGTCTCATCAGAAACGCCTTCGATACTCTTACCTTTTAGTGCATTGAATATTTTAATAAAATGCTTCACAAGAACAGGAATATCCTCCATCCTCTCGCGTAACGGAGGAAGTTCTATTCTGAAAATATTGAGCCTGTAGAAGAGATCCTCCCTGAACCTGGAAGCTTTCACTTCATTATAAAGATTACGATTGGTCGCAGCAATTATTCTAACGTCAGACGCGACAGGATTGACGCTTCCAAGCGGCTCATAAACCCTTTCCTGAAGAAACCGCAGAAGCTTCACCTGAACTGAAAGCGGAAGTTCACCTACTTCATCCAGAAAAAGGGTTCCACTCTCTGCTGCTGCAATTTTTCCGGTTTTATTTTTTTTTGCGTCAGTAAAAGCTCCTGCCATATAGCCGAAGAGTTCTGATTCAATAAGATTTTCAGGCAGGGCCCCGCAGTTAACGGTCACAAGAGAAGATTCTCTTCGCGAGCTGAGATTATGAAGCGCGCGTGCGACAAGTTCCTTTCCGGTTCCGCTCTCTCCCTCAATAAGAACCGAACTGTCGCTCTCTGCAATGTCAGGCAAAATATTAAAAAGATCGGTAATTTTTCTGTTCTTGCTTATTATATCCTCAAAAACATATGACTCTTCGATCTTTTTCCTGAGTTCTTCAAGATCACTCACGTCTCTGAAAGACTCGACACCACCGACGATATTGCCTTTTTCATCCTTAAGAAGAGCCGTACTGATACTCACAGGTTTTTTATCGCCTTCAGAATCGACAATATAAATATTTCTGCTTATTATATTTTTTCCTGTCCTGAAAGTCTCTTCCAGAGCACATGAATGTTCGCAGATATCAGCATGAAATATATCACCGCAGAATTTACCAACAGCCTCAGAGCTGCTGATTCCAAGGATTTTTTCAGCTGCCCTGTTAATATAGGTAACCCTGAAGTTCATATCGACTGTGAATACTCCGTCAGCGATACTGTTAAGGATGATATCTCTCTTATCTGTCATACGAGCTTTCTTCTTATCTCCAGGGGAATTCTTTTAAAAATTGTTACCATGCCCAAAGTATCGGCAGGTAATTACGATTGCCTGACAGCCTGATTCAAAACTATTGATAATACAGCCGCATTTGAATATTGATCCATACAGAGTATGTCTAGAATATATCGATAGGGCCTGTAATCTCACCGTTTATAAACTGTTCTGTATATTCATTTCTTGCGGTAAAAAATTCATCACATCTGCCGCTGAATACAGACTTCCCATTGTACAGAAGAAGAAAATCATCAGCAATTTTTTCTGCAACCCTGAGATCATGCGTTACAACGATGGATGTCGTTTTTTCTGATTCTTTTATTTCTGTTATAAGATCTGCTATTGAATCAGAAAGTATCGGATCAAGACCGGCAGTTGGGTCATCATAAAGGATAACATCAGGATTCATACAGACTGCCCGTGCCAGACCAACTCTCTTTTGCATCCCTCCTGATAGTTCTGAAGGAAGTTTTTTCTCATTACCTGCAAGCCCGACCCTTTTCAGGGCGGAGATAACTCTGTCATTTATATCCTGCGGATCAATTCCCATTCTTTTAAGTCCAAAGGCAGCATTTTCATAAACTGTCATTGAGTCAAAAAGTCCTCCCTTCTGGAAGACATATGCCACAGTCTTTTCATCCTCAATTAACCTGCCTTTTCTTTCTGTATTCAAAAGGGTCTCCCTTATATCCCTGCCATGAATTTTTATCTCTCCTGAATAATCCGGATTAAGTCCTGCTATGGCTTTAAGAATTACGGATTTCCCGGCGCCATTTCTGCCTGCTATTACAAGGGTTTCCCCCTGAGACACAGAAAAATCAATGCCGTCAATTACCGCCTTTCCATTAAAAAATATTCTCAGATTTTCGACACTGATCATCAGCTGCCCTGTATTATTCCCGGTTTCCGGTAAATTTTTGATATATTCAATACATATTATTATAATACTCTTTCAAAGAGTAGAGGATATTAAGATACGAAACATATCTTTCATAATTTATGTTTCCTTCTTCAACCTGCCTTTTTACTTCACAACCGGGTTCGTGATCATGGGTACATGGCCTGAAGTTACAGAAGCGGGAATGTTCAACAAAATCACTGAAATAACCTCCCAGAGAATTGGGCTCAATGTCCATGAGACCAAACTCGCGAAGACCCGGAGTATCAATGATCTCTGTATTATCATCCATTGTAACCATTACGACATTTGTGGTTGTATGACGTCCCTTTCCGGAGTATTCCGAGACCTCGGATGTTCTGAAATTCCTGCCGGGATAAATTCGATTAAGGATACTCGTTTTGCCCACTCCGGAATATCCAACAAGAATAGTTCTTTTCCCGGTTATTGCTTTCTGCACCTTTCGTATGCCCTTTCCTGATTCAGCACATGTTATATATACATCTAATCCGGTATTTTTATAATAATCCTGAAGAAAAGCAATATCCTCTTTAATAGCCAGGTCAGACTTGTTGACACAGAGACTAACAGGAATCCCTTCCCTGACAGCTCTGACAATTATTCTGTCAACAAATCTAAGGTTAAGAACCGGAGTATTGAATGCCTGAATAACCATAATCTGATCGATATTAGCAGCTATAAGATCTTCCTTGCTTCTGCCCCTGTCTTTTCTTGTAAAAACATTTTTTCTTTCATGAATATAGTTTATTACACCTGAACCATCCTCATTGATATCAAAATCAACGATGTCACCTGTAGCGACAGGCTCTGAGAATCTTTTCAGGCTTTTGTCTTTTCGGATTTTCCCTCTCAGCACTGAATTGATTTCCCTGTCTCCGTAAGAAATCGTGATATATTTGCCAAAGACCTTTATTATTTTTCCGGTCATATGATTTTTTTTTAATGTCTCCAGTTTTTTTTTAAAGGATAACTACAGGTCATCCGATACAGTAAATACAAGTGAAGATATGATAATTCCCTCCCGATTTTGTCATATCGGAAACTTGGCACTGCGTTAGAACGAAGAAGGCAGGATAGCCGCCCAGCTATTCTGCCTTCTTTTTATTGTTTTTTTATGGCAATTTTTCAATTAAAACAGGCTCTAAAGAAAAAATCTCACCAACAACACCAGAAACAGGATCAATACTTTTCACCAGGAACTTCACCCTGTAATCGAGTCCCTCATGGAGATTTAAGAAAGCCTTACTCAATCTTTTTTTTGTTTCTTTTGATGATATATCAAAGCTAATATCTGCATTTCTCCGGTCATAAAAAACCAGTTTTTCAAATATATCGTCTCTGTTTTTGAGTTTAAGGATCAGAACGATTTCCCTGCCTGAGTATTCAGAAGGTGCTTTCATCAAATCACTGAGCAAAAGACCTTCTCCAGCAGACTTCTTCTGCGCTGGAGCCGGGCAAACAGTGAGAATAATGATTAAACATAAGATTCTTTTTATTACCATAAAATTTATACTGATAGCAATACACCTTTTTGAAGAGGTAAAAACGTTTATACCATTTTCTTTTACGCTTGTTCTGCTGAAAGATAATTACCTCCGAAGCCAAAAACTGCGGCGGCAATTATCCCTGTTGATCAACTCAAAACAACTATTATTTTTTACCAAATATCTTTTTGAAGACCTGCTTTACTTTTCCTTCGGTTTTTTTGGTTTTTGCATCACCAACGCCCTTTACACTGCTTGTGACTGTAAAGCTATCTCCGTATTTTTCATTGTAGTATTCAAGCCTGGATTCGATCGATGGTTTCTTCCCGGCCTTTTTCCCTGATTTTTTAACAGGGCTTTTAGATCTCTTTTCAACAGAGGCAGATTTTCCTGATACTGCTTTTTGAGAAGACGAAGCCATTGGGGCTGACTTCCCGGCTGATTCCTGTTTTCTTCTTCCTGTAGCTGCTGAAGCTGCTTTGACTGCTGATTTACCTGCGGCCTTTTTGGAAGCAGATTTTTTAGCAGTGGCCTTTTTAGAGGAAGTTTTTTTGGATGCAGCCTTTTTCGATGTTGTCCTTTTCTGACCGTCTCTCTTGCTTCCGGCTCTCTCTCTTCC
>CAZEJW010000021.1:20465-38835 GCA_964512685.1 uncultured Leptospirales bacterium
CTTCCGGCTCTCTCTCTTCCATTACTGTCAAGACGAAAACTCATCCCCTTACTTTCATCTTTTTCAAATAGATCATCCTCTGCCCACTCCACCGGGATCTTCATCCCAATATAATCTTCTATACCCTCAAGACTGTATACAAACTTTTCGCATGCCATTGAAATGGCTTTCCCGGATTTGCCGAGCCTTGCAGTTCTTCCGATTCTATGAACATAATTTTCCGTTTCCTGAGGAAGATCATAATTAATGACTATCTCAAGATCATTGATATGCAGTCCTCTCGCGGCAACATCTGTTGCCACCAAAAAGGATATCTTCCCGGTTTTAACCGCCTCAATTATCTTCAGTCTCTTTGACTGAGGCAAATCTCCAATTATATATTCACACTGAAAACCATTTTTCCCAAGCCGCTGGGCAACCTCATAAGCACTCTGTTTGGTATTTGTAAAAATAATACCATTGGCAGGATTCTCTTTTTTGAGAAGGCCAAGGAGAAGGGATATTTTCTCCCTGCATGCGACATGATAAAGACGCTGCTGAATTTTCTCTACTGTGACCTGTTCGGGTGTTATTGCGACTTCAGCAGGGCTATCCATATACTCCCAGGCAAGATTCCTTACCCTTACATTTAGTGTAGCGCTAAAAAGAAGTGTTCGTCTTTCCTTTATTGAAGGCATTTTTTTCAGCATTTTCCTCAAATCAGGCAAAAAGCCCATATCAAAGAGCCTGTCCGCTTCATCAATTACGAGTATACCGATATCCCTGAAATCAAGTTTTTTTGACTGATTAAGATCTATCAATCTCCCCGGAGTTCCAATCATAATTTTCACTCCGCTGCTTAGAAGCTTCTCCTGCTTTGCGTATCCGACACCTCCGTAAAAACTGCCGATCAGATAATCAAGATCAGCAGCAAGCAACTTTGCTTCTTTTTCAATCTGTACTGCCAATTCCCTTGTGGGAACAATTATCAATGCCTTTTTATCATCAAAATCAGCCTTCTCAACAAAAGACTGAAGTATTGTTATCAAAAATGCTGCGGTTTTACCGGTTCCAGTCTGAGACTGAACAAAGACATCCTTTCCCGCCAGAGTATGTTTGAAGGTTTCCTCCTGCACTTCCGTGCACAATTCAAAACCTGCATTTTCAATCCCCTTTAAAACTTTTTCGTTAAAATTAAATTCTGTAAACTTCATCATAATATTCTTACCATCTATTCTAAATTAACCGATTCAATATAGAAATCCTGTACGGATAATCAAATTTCAACCGGCATGGAATGAGAACTCATTCAACATAAATTTCATTGTCCTTTCTTAGTGATATGACATCATTGTCATTAAGAGTTCTCATTATTGAAACAATGTAATTTCTTGCATCCTCGACCTCTGTTAGTTTCAGCGGCCCCATTGCCTCCATTTCTTCAATCAGATCAGTTGCCCTGTTCTGGCTAAGGTTTCTAACAACCTTGAATCTGATATCATCTCCCGCTCCCTTAAGAGCAGCAGCAATCATCCTGTCATTGTTGATTTCATCGATGAGTATTCTCACCTCCGGATTTGTCAGGTTAACGATATTCTCAAAAGTAAATATTCTGTCCCTGATCTGCTTTGAAAGGGAGGGAATTGATGAATCAAACTGCCCCATTATTCTCCTTTCTGTATCTCCATTCATATTATTGAGAATGTCCACAAGAGCATCCACTCCTCCGGTTTTTCCATTCTCATAGCCCTGTTTGCGCAGACTGTTATATCTCTTTTTAAGATTTTTTGCTATCTCTGATACAGCCTCCGGAGACACTCCTTTCATTTTAGCCATTCTGACAGCAACGATTTTTGATAATTCTGTGGGGAAAAGGCTTATTATTGAAGCTGATTTATCAGCAGGCAGGTAACTGAGGGCAACGGCAATTGTCTGAGGATGTTCTTCCTTCAGGAACGAAGCCAGGATTTCAGATTCAATCCTGTTCAAAAATTCAAACTCATTTTCCACATTTTTCCTGAGGAGCTTCTGCAGCAGACTGTCAGCCTTTTCCTGTCCGAAAGCACCTTCAAGAATCTCTCTTGCTCTCCTTTCTCCTCCATACATTTTTTTTCGGGCCCTGTTAAGCTCAATGATGAATTCCCCGGAAAGGTCTTCCCTGTCTTCAGGAGAAAGTGTTTTGATCCGGGCAATCTCTGTTGCAATAAGATCTACACTTTCCTCATCAAGATGTTTAAGAATTTCACCTGCTGTTTCAGGTCCGAGAGAAACAAGAAGAGCAGCAGCTCTTTCTGTTCCTGTCATCTCATGAATTTTTTTCATGCATCAGCTCCAGCCTGTTCATCCTGAACCGCTGGTTTTTCTTTTTTCTTTGGTTGTTTTGGCTTTGCCAGATTTTTTGGGTTGATTACCGGAACCGGACATACCTCAACACACTTATGACAGTTTATGCACACCTCATAGTCAATCACAGCACAAAAGTCTACAATCCTTATTGCTGTTTCCACATCCGGATTATCTGCATGAACTTCCTTACACGCTTTCTCGCAGAGTTTGCATCCGATACAGCCGACAGTACAGCCCTTCTTCATCTGCCCGGCCTTTTGAGTATTTTTACACAATACATATGTATCAAAGTTTTCAGGAACCAGGCTGATTATATTTCTGGGGCATGCCTTGATACATTTACCGCATCCTGTACATTTTAGATCATTTATTACAGGCAGGCCATTTTCACTCATTTCAATTGCATCAAACGGACAAATTGATTCACAGTCCCCCAGCCCAAGACATCCGAATTCACATACCTTGAATCCCCTCATGAGCTCGTGAGCCGCACGGCAGTCACGGGGACCTTCATAAATAAAGCGCTTCATGGTTTCGATATTGCCTCCATGACAATGCACTTTTGCCTTTAACGGAACTCCGGTCACAGAAACATTCATGCCCATTATTTCTGCAATTTCCCTTATGAGCTCAACACCTCCAACCGGGCACAGGTCTATTTCAAGACCATTATTGACAATCCCGGCTGCATATCCATTACATCCCGGAAGCCCGCATGCTCCGCAGTTAGCTCCGGGAAGAATTTCTGCAATTTTCTCAATCCTGGGATCTTTTTCCACTCTCAAAGTAATTTTTGCAACCGATAGTATCAGGCCAAAAACAGCTCCAATCCCTGCAATACTTAATACCGCCGAAAGCGAAGGGATAATCTGTTCAAACATTCCAATCTCCTGTGTAATTACTGACTTTATTTATATTCATAGTGTATAGACCAGATTATTGTCTGCCTGGTATTTATCCAGAAATTTTTTTATTATAATCCCTGATAAGACCGGATCAACATTGAACTTCCATGAATAATACAGAATTCCGGGGTATAAATCTGGTGCATATAAAGATATAATCATTTTATACTTGAAAAAAATCAATAAATAATCATTAAATATCGATAATTTTTACATAAGTACAATTTTATGATTACTTCATAAATCAGGATAATTACTTTTTTCACAAAAGCCGCCTGATTTTTATCAGCGATTTATTAATATGTTATCAAGAATTGTGGTTGCCACAAGGGAACGTTTGGATATTGATTTACTGAAATTCATTTATAAGAGATATGAACAATACTTCTTTCTTTAATAAAAACCGCATTCAAGGATCAAGGGGAGAATGATATGCTGACAAAAAATCCTGAGACAAATTTTCAGCGGGATGTAGCAACTGCGATTAAAAACGAAGACGATATAATATTCATCACATACTCGGCTCTTGAAGATACAGAAGAAAAAATCAAATTCACCCTTGCCAAAATTCTGGAGAAACATGGAAAGGCAAGCATATATACCCCGGTATTATCCTGCGTAAAAGAACTCATGGCAAACGCGACAAAGGCAAATGCAAAAAAAATACTGATCGACGAAGGAGTGATCACTGACATTGACAATACAGAAGATGTGGTTACAAAGCTCAGAACAGTTCTCAACGAAGAGGCTCTTCTCGAATATGGGATTAAAGCAAAAGCAAAAAAACTTTCAACAAGAATATACCTGAAAATCCAGCAAAACAACCTGATAATCGAAGTCATCAACAACATTCCCCTTTCAAAAAAAGAGCAGGAAAAAATCTCATCGAGGATTGAAAGATCATCCAAATATGACAATATTGCAGAGTTTTACATGGAAAACCCTGATCCTGAAGCAGAAGGTATGGGACTGGGACTTTCCATGGTTGTTGTACTCCTGAAAAATATAAATATTCCTTATAAAAACTTTAATGTTTCAACCGATGAAAAATCAAAAACCTATGCCAGGCTCTTTATACCTCTTACTGGATAAATTACAATTTTATCCTGTAAAAAACACCTCTTGACATTTCCTCTTTCTCTACCTGTTCATTTTCGATCAGTCTCCACAGAATTTTTACAACCTCGGCCCTTCTCAGTCCCAAGACAGATGAAAGATCATCAACGGTTGAAGGTCTTCTTTTAAGGGTTGCAATGATTCTTTCCATGGATTCCTTAAAGTTCCGACCTGAATCAGCGATATCAGGGGGAGCTCCGATTATTTCGACTTTATGCGGAAACAGAAAATCACGTATTCTTTCAAGCTCACTTTTAGATGCCTCTTCGACCCATTCTTCTGTACCAGGTCTGTCAAGTTTATTGAGCTGAATTTTGTCCGGTTGTATTCTGTCAAGAGCCAGTTTAAGTGCAGCAAGTTCACTGTCAGAGTCATTGAATCCGGGAATTATAAAAATCTCGACAATCATTTCACCGCCGAATTCCCGGCTGAAGGTTTCCAGACCGGAAACAAGCTTCTCCGGAGTTACATCCACGGCAGGTCGTAAAATATTTTCAAACGTTTCAGATGTTACTGCATCAAGTGATGGGATAACAAGATCGGCATTTGATAAAGCAGTTCTTACTTCATCCTTCCACAGGAGAGTGCCATTAGTAAGAACAGCGACCCTGTAAGACGGATATTTTTCTTTAAGAAAATCAATTATTCTGCCAATGCCACTGTTAAGGGTTGGTTCTCCTGATCCTGCGAAGGTAATTACATCAAGAGAAGGAGAGTGAGACAAATATTCATCTAGTTCCCTGATCACTTCGTCAGGATCAATATATTCTTTTATTTCGGTTGTAAGATTTGTTGTTCTTCCGCATTCGCAATACACGCAGTCAAGGGAACATACCTTATGAGGTACAAGATCGACTCCAAGAGAGATTCCGAGTCTTCTGGATGCAACTGGTCCGAAGAGGTGTTTCATGTCTATATCCTGATAACAAAATTGTGAGGACAACCATAGGAACCGGCCTTTTATCCTCCAGCCTGGCCTCTCCCGAGAAGGAAATAATTAATTCCCCTCTCAGGTAAATTAATTATTCATGAAATATTTCAGCCTGCGCTGTCAAGAAAAAGATATTAAGTCAGAGGCTCTCAAATCAAGAAAGGAATCAGTATTTTCTAACCGGACGATCCGCAACGGGATCATCCTGTTTTTTAGTTTATTTGGACAGCAGCTCAAGATCAAGATCAACTGAAACTGTGCTGTCATTCTTCATTCCGCTGACACAGATATCACCGATAGAGCCCGCAATTTTCTGCATTTTCCTGTTATTACCGGCTGCCTGCATTTTCATCATACTGGTTATAAAACTTTCTTTTTTAACAAAGGATAAAAAGAAAGTTGAACTATTCATTTTATCAGAGATAACATTCCTGTTCTTCACATTACCGAGCTGTTTGAACTTTAAAGCCTTTGCCAGAAGTTTATCATTATTGCCTATATAGATTCCTCTTTTATCAGAAACAACATAATTCTTCTGTCTCATATCAGTTGAAATCCAGAAGGCTTTTTTTCTTGCAATATACTTATCCCCAAACATCTTCTTTGCCTGTGGGTTGCCTGCTAAATTCTTCTTTATACTCGCTCTGGCTTTTTTCAGGAGGCCAGATGTTTTAACTGCATTCTTCATTGGAAGGAAAACAACATAATCACCCATCTGCCCCATCGCTGACGCCCTGGCCGAAACAACCGAAATCACACCGCTGAAATTTGGAATAAAATCCTTTGAAAGATCAATCCCAGTCTCTCTTTTAATTTCATCCTTCATTTTATTGTATT
The DNA here is from genome assembly GCA_964512685.1 of uncultured Leptospirales bacterium. Taxonomy (GTDB): domain Bacteria; phylum Spirochaetota; class UBA4802; order UBA4802; family UBA5550; genus CAZEJW01. The sequence continues at coordinate 26,580 of CAZEJW010000021.1, forward strand.
CAGCACATCCCGGTCCGCCTTTTTTACACATTGATTCCATAAATCCGGGTTCAAACGAAAGAAAGGAATATGATTCAGCATCTTTTGAGTAAAGAGCGCCGGATGTCGCGCCGGTCTTGATCATCCCCAAAAACATTGCAACAAATGGATTTGTCTCATTAAGACGCGCCCCCACTGAAACGAGCAAACGCTTTGCATCGAATGAAACACCACCGGAAACATAATTCACTGAATCGAGCGCCGGATTTTGAGGTTGCTGCTTATATTGAACCGGGATAAGAGATAAATCACCAGGAAGAGAACCTCCTCTTACAGGGCCCCTCATCCCCTGCATGAATGACTGCATTATGCCATTCAGGAAGCCCTTTGTCAGGAACATGTTTATGTCATGGGCAGATTTTCTTTTGGATATATACTCGAGATAATCTCCTGAGTCTGCCAGAGAGCTTCCCTTTCCGGCAGAGATATCGATTACTTCTTTTATTGCATCTCCATCAGGAGCAATAACCAGATTGCCCTTTACGGCTGAAAAAAATATATCCCGCTGAAGCTGATATATAGTATATCCTTCATGGCTGGTCATAACCGGATTAAGGTCTTTCTTTTTAGGATTTCCTTCATTCATTTTTCTGATAATTTCAACCAATTTAAGGGGAGAAGTTACCTCATTTTTTACAGGAACGAATATCAGCATTTTCTCCTTATGGTTTTGCTGTTCAAAATACGCGAATGCAAAATTTCTCTCAATGTCAACACCTGCCGAATCAAGAGATGCAGGATTCATAAAATCAATGCCTGTTTTTGACTCGAAATCCTTTCTCTGCTTTTTAATATTTATCTGATCCTGTGTATCCAGATATGTTCCGATATAGGCATTTAACCTTTCAAGAACCTGAGAAACCTGAGCTGTTTCCACATAAAAACCAGCTTCACCGGAAGTGATAGAAGCAGGCCCCTTCTGTGCGGTTTCAGCATACACCGAAACACAGATTAGACACATTATTACTGTAATACACTTTTTCATTAAATCTCTCCATTTGATTTATTGTTCATGATGATAATAAAAAGATACTCCAATTGCCGCCTCTGGCAAAAAAGGGAGTATCTTTTATCTCTTACTTTGCACTGTGAAAATCTTAAACCAGACGTGAAACTAATAATAAATCAAACGGATTCCTTAAGTCAATTAAAATATCAGCTTCTTCTTTTATCTTTTTATATTAAACATATTTACAGTTGCAGAATCAAACTTGAATTACTGTTGATCAGTCTTGAGCATTCGAACACCAACCAGTGAGGCAAACAATGACCTGAGTAAATACTTTTTTTAATGAAATAATTTTGACAAATATGTTATATTAAATTGACTGACAGCACTATAATATTTACTATGCCAGTCAACTTTTTCCTGTTGGCAATCAAAGAAGCTGAAATGTTGAATAAAAAAATGGATTCATCAAAAAAAAACACACAAAACATCCCTGACGATAAATGCCTCAGACAGGAACTAATAACAATGGCCGAAAGCGAAAAGAATCTCAAAGCTTACCTTGACAGTTTTCCTCATGCTCTTTCAGAAATTGATATATACGGTACAATAAAATTTTCTAATGTATCTCATCATCATATTCTTGAATATGAACCAAATGAACTTACCGGAATTTCTATAATTGACTTCATGGAAACAGATTCGGAAAAAAAAGACCTGATAAACTATCTTGATTTAGTTCAAAGGGAACAACCGGAACCATCTCCCTGGCGCGGAAAAAACAGGACAAAAAACGGAAAAATAATTGATGTAAAGGTGGACTGGAGTTACATTAGGAATCCCAAAGGAAAAATTATCGGTTATTCATCGATTATAACCGACATTACATCTGAATTGAAAGCAACCAGAGCTCTCCAGGAATCTGAAAACAAATACAGAAATCTCATTGAGAATTCTATCGAAGGGATTGCAGTCTATGATAACAAAAAAATTCATTTTGCAAACAGGGCACTTCTCGACATGTTCGGTTACGAGAGTCTCGAAGAGTTTATCAGCATACCTGTTTTGAATCACCTTACAGAAGAATCTCAAAAATCATTCAAAACTAAAAGAAAAAATGGTTCACTGATAAAAACACCTCCCGGCAGATACTATTATGAAATCATAAGAAAGGACGGAACAATCAGAACCCTTGAAGTGGCCCCTGCTGAAATCAATTGTGATGGACAAAAGCTAACACAAAGCACATTTATCGATATTACTGAAGCAAAGGAAGCCATTAAAACACTGAATATTTACAAACATATTGTACTCTCGTCAACCGATCAAATAGCATTTCTCGATCCTGAACTAAAGATTCTGGCACTAAACAATGCTTTCATAGAAACCTTTTCTCCTCAGGCAGAAGATGCAACAGGAAAGAAAATCACAGAAATTTTTACAGAAAGCAACTTTCTCCAAACCTTTGTAGAATATTCAACCAGATGTTTTAGCGGAGAGGAGATTCATTCTCTGATATGGAATGATTCAGCTAACGGGAAGCCGGAGTTATTCGACATCTCAATGTTTCCATACCGTGAAAAAAACGGAAAAATACTGGGGATAACAATCCGAACCCAAAATGTCACGCAAACACTCAGGCTTGAGATGGAAGTCCTGAGCATAAGTGAAAAAGAGAGAAAGCAGCTGGGAATTGAACTGCATGACGGCCTGAGTCACGAACTCCTGGGTATTGCGATTAAAAGCAAAATCCTTGCCCAAAAACTCAGCAAAACGAATCCTGAAGAGGCATCATCTGCTCAGGAAATTGAACAAAAAATAAACAAAAGCATCAACGAGATAAGAAATATTGCACAGGGTCTTTTCCCAATGAATATGATGAATACTGGTTTTGATCTGATGATTCAGCAGACCATGATCAACCTTGAAGAAAACTACGGAATCTCATGCAATATCCATATTGACAATAACATCCGACTGCCAGAACAGAAAGCGGCACTGAACCTTCATTATATTCTTCAGGAGGCAGTTATAAATATTATCAAACACTCTTCTGCCACAGCAGTCGAAATCCTGCTTGAAGAAAAAAATAATTTCCTGATCCTGACAGTTCGGGACAATGGCATTGGAATTAACAGGCAAACTGATAAAGAAGAAAGAGGAATGGGACTCGACATAATGAAGCACAGGGCAAATCTAATAGGTGCGATGCTGAGTGTCAAAGAAAATGATTCAGGCGGTACTGAGGTAATATGCCGTCTTCACATGACATAGGAGGATTATCATTACAGCCATGGGTATAAAAAGAATAATGGTCGTGGATGACCACCCGATAGTAAGTGACGGACTATCATTGCTGCTTAATGTTGAAGAAGATCTTGAAGTATGTGGATTCGCTGAAGACGCGGACAGGGCAATGGATAAAATAAAAAAACTCAGGCCTGATCTCATGGTAATTGACATTTCTCTCAAGGATGGAGTAAGCGGTGTAGAACTCACAAAAACAATTAACAAAAGGTATCCTTCTCTGCCAATACTGGTACTTTCCATGCACGATGAAAATCTCTATGCCGAAAGAGTCATCAGGGCAGGCGCAAAAGGATACATCATGAAACATGAAATGACAGGCATAATAGTAGATGCTATCAGGAAGATACTGAATGGTGAAATATTCCTTAGTGAGAAGATGACATCAAGGCTGATTGACAGCCTGCACGGCTGTCAGTCAGAAAATATAACAAATCCAATTGAACAACTAACAAACAGAGAACTCGAAGTCTTTCAGATGATTGGGCAGGGATTCAGATCAACTGAAATTGCCGAGAAGCTGGATCTCAGTGTAAAAACTGTTGATACTTATAAATTAAGAATAAAGAATAAACTAAACATCCAGGACAGTGCTCACCTGACAAAACTTGCCATTGAGTGGTCTCACAGCATATAATAATAACATTACTAAACTTAAGATTTATTCAAATGAATCATGTAATGTAAAATCCTACCTGTTAATAACGGAAATCTTTAATCAAAACTAACCTAAATCTGTTATTTACATACAAATTTTTAAAAAGTATAATTTTCATAAATAACAGCTATGAGTTTGGTATATACACATATAAAAAAAAGACTTCTTAACCTTACAGGGATTTCCTTCAGAGGAGATGATTTTTTAACTCTCTTCAGGGAATCCCTGATGCCCACGACGCTTGTTGATAAAAGAGGCAGGATTCTCCACGCCAATAAAGCATACCTGAAAATGATTGGCAAAACACATGAAGAGATAATAAAGACAAAACTTACCGACTTTGTTTTCATAAAAGACAGGGAAAGGCTGATTGACTTTATAAAAACCGTTGAGAATAAAGACAATAGTGAAAAATTTTTCGGATGCCAGTCTTTTAATTACCAGGGGAAAACAATCGAAATATTAATAAAGAAAACATCACTCTCAGACAGAAACAAGACCCTCCTCTTTCATTTTGATCTCAGTGATCAGGTTAAAAACATAAAAGCATCTCTATCCCAGGAATCCGAAAACAGGAAAAATAGCAATCAATTCAGGCAGATAAGCCACAATGTACTTACCCCGCTTTATGAAATAATCGGTAGTCTAGAGCTGATAGACAGAGGGAATCTGACCACAAAAGATTCTTCAAATATCAACAGCGCGCTAAATGCAGGTGTATCCCTTAAAAATCTTCTGCATAAAATAATTGAACAGATGAACAGGCAGCCCCTTAACGCCGGATTAAACCTTCACAATTCAGAGAATATCAGAATGAATGAACTAAAAAAAAATATTCCGCAGGAAACAATAAATACAGAAAAGGCAGAATGGAAACCACGCGTACTCATTGTCGATGACAATGAAATCTGCAGCAGAGTAACAGCATCCATGCTTGAAAGATCTGGCAGTAAAACCACAAGAGCTGAGGACGGATTCAAAGCTATTGAATTAGCTGTAAAAGAAAAATTTGACATTATATTCATGGATATAAACATGCCCGGAATTGACGGATATGAAACCACGCAGAGAATAAAGGAAAAATCACTGAATGAGAATACCCCGGTCATTGCCCTCACAGCATACTATACGACAGAAGACAGAAAAAAGGCTGAACTTACCGGAATGTCAGAATTTATACCAAAGCCTCCTTCAGAAAAAATTTTAAAGGATACAGTGAGTAAATACACAAGTAAACCTGAATTAATTCATGCAGAAACAATTTCTGAAGAGGATTCAATTCCTGTATCTGCCGGGCCAGAGCCTTTTTAACCTTTCAAGAATCGCCTTTTCACTTCCCTGGTCAGAGGGTCTGTAGAAAACTTTTTTAGCTGCTGATTCAGGCAAATAATTTTCATTAACAAAATGATTTTCATGGTCATGAGGATACCTGTAATCTCTGCCATAACCCATTTTTTTCATGAGGCCGGTTGGAGCATTTCTAAGATGCAGGGGGATTTCATGAACACCTTCTGCCGCTTTTTTTGCCTCTTTGATAGCAAGGTAGGATGCATTACTCTTGGGGGCTGATGCAAGAAATATTGCACATTGAGACAGAATTATCTCTGATTCAGGAAATCCTATATTCTTTACAGCATGAAGAGTGGATACTGCAATTGTTATTGCATTGGGAGATGCATTGCCCACATCCTCTGAAGCCAGGATAACCATTCTTCTTGCAATAAAAACAGGGTCTTCACCTGAAAGAATCATCTTTGCAAGATAAAACACAGCTGCATCCGGATCAGAACCTCTTATTGATTTAATAAAAGCAGAGATTGTATCATAGTGCCTGTCGCCGGCACGGTCATAATAGAGAACAGAATTCTTCACTGCCTCATGTAGATTCGCATCACTGATTTCTCCGCTTTCAGAAAGCAGAAAAGATGTTTCAAGGATATTGAGCATCCTCCTTGCATCCCCTCCGGCAATTGAAGCTATCTTCTCTCTCACTCCTTCACAAAAACGGATATTTCCCTCTTTAAGGACCTCATCCGAAGCAACTGCATGATCCATAATACTTAGAAGATGTTCCTCTGTAAGATTGTTGAGTTTTATCACCCTGGTTCTTGAAAGCAAAGGAGCGATTACACTAAAGGAAGGATTTTCTGTTGTTGCGCCGACCAGTACTATGTCGCCGGATTCGACAGCGCCGAGTACTGCATCCTGCTGGGCCTTGTTGAACCTGTGAATTTCATCGAGAAAAAGCAGGGTCTGCATACCCTGAGCCCGGTTCTCTCTGCCCTTATCTATGACCTTTCTGACATCAGCAACCCCCGCGGATATTGCGCTTAAAAAATATGGTGCCATTGAGCAATACTGAGCGATCAGCATTGCAAGGGTTGTTTTTCCTGTGCCGGGATCTCCCCAGAGAATCAGAGAAAAAGCTGTTTCTCTTTCAATTATGGTTCGGATGACCTTTCCCTCAGCTACAATATGCTCCTGACCAACAAACTCCTCGAGAGAATCAGGTCTGCATCTTTCTGCAAGGGGACTTAAATTACTCTTGGTTTTCATATGTATTATCAAAAAAAAATCCGGCAATTGTCGCCGGATTCAGTTTAGTCCATTTTTTATCAAACGACTTCTGAGTATATCATTAGTCTCGGTTAGAAGGCCTGTTTGTCTTCTTCATTCTTGATTGCTGAACAGCCATTCTTCTCATCTTCTTGAGTCTGCGTCTTTCAGCTTCTTCTTTCTTTCTCTTCTTTTCAACGCTTGGCTTTTCATAATATCTTCTTCGCTTCAGTTCTTTGAAAATTCCCTCAAAAGCCATCTTTTTCTTGAGATTCTTGAACGCTTTCTCGATGTCGCCGTTCACTTCAACTTCAAGTGGACTTGTCATTCTGTATCACATCCTTTAAAATTAATTTTGTTCAGCTTATTGAAAGGGCCACTTTCTGTCAATTGAAAAAACCATCCGGGATATTGCCCAGCCGCCTTCGGCGGCTGGGCAATATCCCGGGAATAAAATCACTTTTACAGCTGAAATAGCATCCCGATTCCTGCCTTGCGGAACTCGAACAAAATTCCTGAAGACTCAAACAGTCCTCAGGCCTCCATCGGAATACTATTTCAAATACTTGGTATCATGTTTATCAATACTGTGATAAAGTATAGATAAACAGTGTTTTTCTATTGACCCATAAAATCAATGAAATAAAATAATATCGATGTGAGTGCAGCCATTAACTCCGGCCAGGCTCACTTTTTTTATGCGGAGGGCAGAATGAAAAGAATAGCAAATTCAATAAAAGAAAAATCAGCAAATGCAAAAAACAAAGCCTCAGAAATTAAAAAGAAACTCATTGTCATATGGGAAACAGTATCAAAAGGTGAAGAAACCTACAACAGGGTCGTCAATAAAATTGCCAGCACAATAAAGGTTTTCATTGTCAGCGCAAGAAAATTCATTGAGGACGACTGCCTCACAAAGTCATCATCCATTGCATATACCACCATTATCTCTCTTGTGCCAACCCTTACCGTAGCATTATCCGTATATTCGATATTTCAGCGTGCGGGCGGCAAAAAAGAAGAAGTTTTCAGCAAGATATCACTTTTTATGCTCGAACACAATATAAAACTCGATCTTGATCCTGTATTTACAGCAATATCCGGACTGGTTGAAAATGCAGGTAAAATAGGTGGGATTGGTGCGGTAATCATGATCTTTACTGCAACAGCAATGCTGCGTTCACTGGAAAATTCTCTCAATGACATCTGGAGAGTCAAGAAAGCACGACCATTGTATCTCAAAATAATATACTACTGGGCTGTTCTGACCCTCGGACCGGTAATGCTTGTCTCTGCAACTACTATCGCTACAAAACTCTCTGAAACCTTTTCATCTCCTCATTATAACTCAGCAATTATATCAAATGATGGTCACCTGTGGATAACAGGATCAAAGGCAAGCCTGCTGAAATCAGGAGATAAGACTCTTGAATTCAAAGAAATCCACTCAGACTCAATCGACTTTGAAAACCAGAAGGTTTACGAATATGACTTTACAGATAAAGTTTTCAAAGTCCTTGAGTACAGACTCGAGCCTATGGATTTTTCAAGCCGTAAACTCACAGACATACAGTTCATTGGGAATAATGGCTGGATAGTAACCGACAATGGAATAATTCTGTATTCATCTAACAAAGGATCCACATGGACCATCAAAAGATTCGGAAGTTTCACATTCAACGATATTCACATGCTGAACAAAGAAAGGGGATTCATTGCATGCAATAATGGCACCCTTATGAAAACAACGGATGGCGGCAATTCATGGGAGACAATGGAATGGGAAGGATTCAATTCAGACCTGAATTCAATCAACTTCAAAGGAGATACAGGAATCATTACAGCCAACAGGGGAATAATTCTCATCAGTGAAGACAGGGGAGATACCTGGACTCAAAAGCTTATAACAGCCGCAAAAAGAAAAAACAAACCTGTAAACCTGAACAGATCAATCTTTGTCAGGGATGACATTTGGCTCCTCGGGAATAATGGCGTGATTCTTCAAAGTTCCAATAACGGCAAGACATGGCAATCACGGCTCTTCAAGGAATTCGACTACAGGGCAGGATTATTCTTCAGTAAAACAAGGGGAATCGTTGCAGGGGAAAAAGGAAATATTGCATTTACCGAAAATGCAGGGAAAACATGGCACAGAATAAAACTCCCTACCAAGAATATCAATACCCTGCTTGAGAAAGGCAAGGAACTCTGGGCTATCGGAGATGCAGGGATGATAATGGTATCAACCGACAATGGCAAAAACTGGACAGGCCAGAAAGGCAGTGCCATCATACCTTTTCTGATAAATTTTCTTGCTCCATTCTTCTTCATATGGATTTTATTCCTTCTTGCATATATATGGCTCCCAAACACAAAAGTTCCCTTTAAGGTTGCATCCATTGGAGCTGCCTTTACAGGTGCAATATGGGTAATGTTCATTCTGCTCTTTATAGTTTATATTAAATCATTTGCAACAAGCACTCTGGCTATATACGGGGCACTGGCATCAATACCCCTGTTTCTGCTTATGGTTTATACCTCAACCCTTATTATCCTTTTCGGTGCAGAAGTATCATACACGCTTATGCATCCCGGAACATACAGGAATATCAAAAAAAGAAAAAAAGATCATCACGAGCTTCACCTCTTTCATGGTATTAACATACTTCATTATGTTTACAGTAAATTCGAAAATGGAAAAGGAGCGACTTACTTCAAGGAGCTTTTAAAGCTAACAGGCAACAGAACAGATGAGGTTGATTATCTTACACGCTTTCTTATCGATCACAAGCTCCTGATCAAAAAGGATGACAACGGTTATGTTCCGTCAAATTCATCAGCCAATATATTAATTGCCGATGTGATTGATCTCATTCACGATGTGAGCCTTCAGATCCCATCAGGCCAGGGCTCTGCAAAACTGAAAGATTACATGAAAAAATTATTCAGAGATCTAGGCAAAAACAGAAAAGATCTCATTGGAGATATTACACTTAAAGAAGTAATTGAAAAATGCTGAAACAGAAAGCCCCCGTTAAGGGGCTTTTTTAAAAAAACTTAAAAAATTGATCACTACTGCCCTTCCCGTTCGTTGTATATATAAGGACAAAAAAACAACTTGCAAGCGAAAGGCTGTAGATAAAAAATTCCGGTTTCAAACATGGTTCATTGGGATCGGCTTTGTCACAATAAATACTATGGTTGTACTGCTGAAAATATTCGGGTAAGTTTCAATAAGATATATACCTGAACATAAAGGGAATTCCAATAACATCACCCTTAATATCTTCGGGAACTCTTGAAAAATTCTTCGATAGCCTGATTGCATCCATACATGAGCTGTCAAGGGACTTATTCCCATACGAGTCAACAAGATATACTCCAAGTACATCACCCTCACGGTTAAGCGTAAAAAACACCTTAACGTCCTGAGGGGGGATTGCCATGATCCTGGTATGTCCGGGTGCATATCCTCCTATTACAGCATTTGCCATTACCGGGGGATACCAGTTGGACGATATTCTGTGAATCATGTTCTTGAAATATTCATAATGCTTGAACTTTGCAGTGTTAAATGAAAACGCACCGGTGTTGGAATAAAAAAGGGCATTCTCCTTCCTTATGGCATCCTTCTGAGGAATCTCAATTTTATCAAAAAAACCACTGCTTCCTGCAATACTTGCCTTTGGTGATTTTCTCTGAAGAAGGGCCACAACAGATGAATCATCAGAGAGATATACATTCTCGACCTTTCTTTTTACAGCCTTCTGTGCATCCCCTGAAGAAGAAGCTTTCACGCCCCCTTTCCATATTTTGAAATCAAGACTGTTGGCTGTCCAGGCATCCCCCTTCTTCCTCGTTAAATGGCCTCTCTCAACAGAGTCCCTGTCGGAAAGCAGTGTTCTTCTGGTAATTCTTCTCTCTTCATTCTGGTTTATATTGACAATAATGTTCCTTCCGGTTCTGAAGGATTTTTTCATTGTTTTTTCCATCTCAAAGAGGTCCCTGTAATCCGGAAGAAGAACAGCCGCAATGAAAACCAGGTGTATAAAAAATGAAATCAGAAGTATGAGGGATAATTTCAGCTCACCCCTTGTCTCCATAGTATATTTCCCTTTTTCTGAGATTTTCAGTTCTGAAAAACAGGTCTTCGAGAAAATCCCTGAATGTATCAGTAAATTCCACTCCCCGCCTCTGTGTCATCTTCTCTGTAGTATCAATAAACTCCTGAAGCCAGTCCCTGTCAACAACCGCACCCTTCATGAACCATGCAAAGGGCGGTATGTGAGAGGGGGAAAGCCCTCCTGAGTGAAGCAGCATCGCACCGGTCCCAACAGAGCTTCCGGTGTTAAGAAGAGTACCAATGCTTGTCTTGGTAAAATCCCCTATAAACGAGCCCATTTTATTACTCCCCGAAGTCTGTTTACCCGGGGGTAAAAATATCCTCACATCAGAATAATTATTTTTGAGATCACTGTTAGTTGTAATTGCTCCAAGATTCACCCACTCTCCTATATATGAATGGCCAATAAATCCGTCATGATACTTGTTTGAATAGCCCTGAACAATGGTCTCCTCGATCTCTCCGCCGATTCTGCTGCACGGCCCCAGAGAACACCCCTCACGAACCTTAGCCCCGAGAATAAGGCAGTCATTTGATATAAAACACGGCCCCTCGATTCTCGTAAATGAATGTATTTCGGTTCCCTTTTTAATATAGACCGGCCCGTCTGTTGCGTCAATCATTACGAATGGCTCAATTGCAACGCCCTCTTCTATATAAAGCTGAGTCTCATCCCCTCTGTATGTTACACCATCGAGATTGCTTCTGCCTTTTTTAACAAGTTCGAAATCCTCTCTGATCATCTGTGAATTCATTGCAATGAGGTCCCAGATGTAGTTAGCTTTGCGGATGTCTTCGTCAAAGAGGAAATCCGCATCGGCCTGCATTATTCTTTCCTGAACAGAATCGGATTCATTCGTCAGCCTGTCTGGTGATATTCTTCCCACCAGGGGCACATCATCCTGCATAAGGACTGAATGGGCAAGTGTGTCAGAGAGCATTTCTTCAGGAAAAACAAGCGAGTTCATGAAGAATATGTCTTCATCCTTCTCAAAAACCGAATAGTCATTTATATTTATGCCAGTTAGTCTCTCCCTGAAAAGGGGTGCAAGATTATCTGCTGTAAAATAATACAACTCTCCGGTTTCTTCAGCGGAAAAATTATTTTGTACAAAGAGTTCAAACCTTTCCCTGAACGTAAAAATACCGCATCTGAGTTCCCAGAGCGGTCTTGTCAGTGAAAGGGGATAAAAATTTTCGGCTGAGGAGTCTTCAAATATGACAAAATTCATGGCCGCCCCCTGATTAATATAAAAAGCCCTCCTTTCATCACTGAGATAAAAAAGAGGGCTTCTGATTATGTTCTATTTATTGGCTTCGTCTTCAAGCTGTTTCTTCCTGGCTTCGAGAATCTTTTCTGCATCTTTACCTGAGATAGGATCATAGTGCGAAAATTCCATCTCAAAAGATCCCTTACCGCTGGTCATACCCTTAAGGTCAATGGTATACCTCAGCATCTCTGCAAGAGGAACTGTTGCCTTGATAACAGAAATACCGCTGTCTGAATCCTCAGGACTCTCCATTCCAAGAACTCTGCCTCGCCTGCTGGTTACATCAGAGAGGATATCCCCCATGTATTCCTTGTCTACGAAAATGCTGACCTTCATTACAGGCTCAAGAAGCT
>CAZEJW010000022.1:0-7734 GCA_964512685.1 uncultured Leptospirales bacterium
CACAAGGAGCCCTAATGACAAAACTCTCTGACACATTCTGGAATTTTATCTCATCAGCGAAAAAATGGAAGATATTTACATTCATCTTCCTCTCTGCAATTATACTCAGAATAAATACAGCATTTATTGATTATATACACATCGATGTAATAACAACCTATAATATAATAAAAAGAGATTTTGGAGGACTGGATTTTTCCCCAAACAAAAAAATAGTCTATCACAATCTCTTCAAGTGGAGCCTTCAGATTTTTGGTGATTCACCAACATCATTTCATATTGTTGGAATAATATTTATCCTGCTGACAATGTTTTTTATATATCTGCTTGGTAAAAAAATTTACAGCCAGACAGCAGGTATAATTGCAGCAATGTTTTACGGATTCGTAATTTCATCCTACAATATTGAATTCATGGCAACTAACGCTGAGGTTATTTACAATCTCTTTTTCATTGCTGCATTCTATTTCTTTTATCTTATAATCAATGAAAGAAAATTTATATCCATAATACCGCTTATTATTTCAATACTACTGGCAGTAAACACAAAAGTACAGGGCACTTTCTGCATAATGGCAATTATCGGATTTGCAGTTTTCACGTGGCCTTTCTTTTTAATCAAAAAAGATAAATCTAAAAAAATATATTATACTATTCTCGTTTCATCATGCATAATTGTTTGCTCATTCATTCTCATTGACTGGAATATAAGCAAGGTAGTATTTCAAGGCAGCTTCAGAGAAAAATTTCAGGGAATGGTAAACTATGTTTCAAACAGAGGATTCAGCCCTGTATCAATAATCGGCAGACTCATCTGGAAAGGCGCCCAGTTTGTTCTTTATCACAGTATTGTGTGGGTTCCCGGAACAATTGTCATAATAAGATTTTTCAGGAAGAAAGATAAAAATATTGGTGAAGGATATCTTGTAACGCTCTCAATTTTTCTGTTTCTGACGATTTTCTCAGGCGGTGCAAGGCTTTCAATACATTACTTCATTCCTACTCTGCCGGTTCTATCTATACTTGCAGCATCTTTTGTTTCTGAAAGAATAAACATTCAATCATACAGAAAACTTTTCTTTATTATCTTCATGGTACCGGTTTTATTTTACTTTACCTGGAACATGAAAGACCTGTATATAATGAAATTTAAACCTGAATGGAAACATAATGAAAGTAAACTCACCTACTTTTTCAGACAGATAATGATAAGTTCTCATGGTGAATACCTGCTTCCATATAAAGAACTTTTACCTGTGATAGATTTCCTGAAAAATGAAACAGACAAAGACGAAACCATCTTCGTATGGCCGATGGGTTCTGAAGTTGTGTATTATTCTCAAAGGACATCAGCAACCCCTTCTTTCTGGTATAATGAGGGAGGACTTGTTGCAATGATTGCAAAAGAAAAGGGCAGCCTGGATGAATACATGAAAATTCAGAAATCACTGATAAAGGATATTATAAAACGGGACCCTGACTATTTCGTTGACGTTGGATGTACTTCAATGATAAGAAAAGTTCTTATCTACAGAAAGAAAAGCGATCCTCCATACTACTTTGACCCGGATACAATGCCCATGATTCGCTATGGAAGTTTTGGAAAGCTGGATGACCTGGAAGATGTGATGAAATTTCTGAACAAGGAATATAAATATATTGGAAATTTTGGAAAATCAAGAGTCTGGAAAAAGAAAGTAAAGAGATAATAATGAAAAACAGAAATCTCCTGTATATCATTTTATTCTGCAGCCTGGTATTTCTTCTAAGGATCCCGGGTTTATATCAGCCATTGCTCGACATTGATGAATCTGTATTCAGCGAATTTGGCAATATAATCCTCAATGGAGGCCTGCCGTATATTGATGCAGTTGATAATAAACCGCCCCTGATGTATTACTTTTTTACATCAGTCTATTACTTATTCGGGCAGAACAATCTGATAGCAGCTCATATTATAACAACTCTTATTGTTATAATAACAGGGCTGCTGATTTACAAAACAGTCTTCAAACTAACGCAAGATAAAACACCGGCATTTGCATCACTTGGACTGTTTCTATTACTCTCGCATATATACGAACCCAAATATATATCAACAAGCGGGGAAGTGCTTATAAACCTGCCTCTTGCTGTGTCAGCATATCTTTTTATTAAATACAGAAATCTGACCGCAAAAAAAATTTATGCTCCTGTTATAAGCGGCATAATGCTTGGCACAGCCATAATGACCAGTTACAAGGCAGGCATTCTTGCAGTTGTTTTTATCATACATTGCATCATTATCATGCCTTTTACAGAAAAAGACAAAACCGGATCTCAAATACTGCTCAATCAACTTTTGAAATTAACGTTAACCGGCATTTCATCTCTAATTCCAATTGCAGTGATTCTGTTTTATTTTAAAAGCATTGGAAATCTTGATCAGTTCATTTTCTGGGGATTCACCTACAATTTCGGATACATTGGTTCAGGCTCAGAAGCTGTTCCCATCTCAAGGCCACTTGGCAGAACAGCATATTTTCTTTTCTGCTCTATGCCTGCATGGATACCGGTAATCATTTTTTCATTACGCAGGTTCAGGAGTAAAATTAAAAATGAAATTTTAAGAAGAGATGATTTTCTTTTTCTAATAACGTGGACTGCTCTTTCTTTCTATGCAGCTCTCCTTGGCGGAAGGTGTTACGGGCATTATTTCATTCAGATTATCCTGCCTCTCTCTATACTTGGAGGAATTGCATATTATTCCATTTATAAAAACACCGGATGGCATAAAGCTGCTATAGTTTTCAGCACACTTGCACTTCTGATCTTCACAATAATAAGAATCGATATTGACAAAACCTATGAATTCTTCAAAATCCAGAACTGGCATGCAAATGTAAGTTATAAAAAAACCGGAGAATATATAAAAGCTGATTCAAGAAACAAAAAAAATAAAATCTTTGTCTGGGGATGGGCAACTCCAATCTATACCTACTCTGACATGAGAAGCGCATCCCGCTTTTTAATAACAGATTTCATTACAGGTAGAACCTTCTGTACACCAAATGATTCGGATATAATAAGAAAAGAAATCAAGGGGAAAAACATGGATCTTCTTCTTGAGGATCTTTATAATAACAAACCCTCATATTTCATAAATACAGCACCATCTGACTACTATGGATACAGCCGGTTTCCTCTTGAGAATTATCCTGCTGTAAATAAATTTGTTAAGGATAAATACAGGCTGGTTGAAACAATCGATGGAATAGAGATATATAAAAAGATCTGACATTCATAAAAATGCCTGTCCGCTAAAACTGACAGGCATCTAACAATTTATTACAATCTATATTCGGCTGCTTACATTCAAAGCTTTCCACGCAGCACTTCAATCTGTTTTTCAATCTCTTTCCTTGCTGTGCTTCCCTGAGATTTCTTTCTTTCAGTGGACGATTCAGGATTAAGTACCTCTATCACATCATCTTCGATTTTATCAGAGAACTGGCTGAGGGTTTTAATATCAAGGTTAAAAAAATCAAGATTGTTCTTTTCGCAATGACCTACAACAGATCCAACGATTTCATGTGACTGCCTGAAGGGAACGCCCTTCATTACAAGATAGTCTGCAAGGTCTGTTGCTGTGGAGAAATTGCTGAATACTGCATTCCTCATCCTCTCTTTGTTAACCTGCATTGTGGAAAGCATCTCAATCATTCCCTCAAGAGAGAGTTTAACAGTATCAATTGAATCAAATAACGGTTCCTTGTCTTCCTGGAGATCCCTGTTGTAAGTCATTGGAAGCCCTTTCAGAATAGTAAGGAGAGCAATGAGATTTCCATTGAGTCTTCCGCTCTTGCCGCGTATAAGTTCGGCAAGATCAGGATTTCTTTTCTGCGGCATGATCGATGAACCGGTAGTTACCCTGTCTGAAAGTTTTATATAGTTAAACTCTGATGTTGACCACAGAACGAGTTCCTCACAGAATCTTGACAGATGAGTTCCAAGAACAGATGAGAAGTAAAGAAAATCGAGAACAAAATCCCTGTCACTGACTGCATCCATTGTATTTATTATTATTTCTTTAAAGCCAAGCTTCTCTCTCAGATATTCCCTGTTGGTTTCATAGTTAACACCGGCAAGAGCGCCCGAACCAAGAGGAAGATGTGAACATGCCTCATCAACAGAATCGAGCCTCCTCATATCCCTCATCAGTTTCCATGCATAGGCAAGCATATGATGGCTGAATCTTACAGGCTGGGCAACCTGAAGGTGAGTATAACCAGGCATAATAACATCGATATTTTTATCTGCTGTATCAACAAGAATCGTTACAAGAGTTATGAGCAGGCTTCGTATAACTGTTATTTCATCCCTTATATAAAGTCTAACGTCAACCGCTATCTGATCGTTTCTGGACCTTCCGGTGTGAAGTTTCTTGCCTGCATCACCTATTCGCTCCGTGAGTCTTGCCTCGATATTCATATGTATATCTTCCAGAGAAGCAGAAAATTCAAAACTGCCATCATCTATCTCTTTTTCAATTTGCGATAGTCCCTCCACGATCGAATCATGTTCATCATTACTCAAAATGCCTATTGAATTCATCATACCGGCATGTGCAATTGATCCTCTTATATCCTGCCTGTACAGCCTTGAATCATAATGAATTGATGCAGACAGCCTTTCCGTAACATCTGACGATGTTTCGGAGAAACGCCCTCCCCAGAGTTTTGTCTCACTGCTTTTTGATTGCACTCCCATTTAAATCTCCTAATCGTTTATCCTGTCAATCAGCAGATCAATGAATCCTTCAATCTCTTCAAAGGCGGGTTTGAATTCATATTCCATTATATCTGAAAGACTGATAATGTCATTGTTCTCGAGTATTTCCATTGTTTCATTAAGAAGGTCCAGAAGTTCATTATTCATCTCTTCAAGGGAAGTATCTTCAATCATAATATCAGAAAGCATTAAATTAAAAACGGGTGCAATCTGATAACAGGTCCTTGTATAACCATAAACAAATTCAATAAATTCATTCAGTTTTTCACCGGCCTCTTCATCCTTACCTGTCTGAAAAGCTATGGCAATTTCTTCGATCCTGTTGATCATCTCCGGAAGTTCTGTTTTTATCTGCTGCAGGGAAGTCATGAGAACATCCGGTGAATCTATACTCTGAATAATCAGAGTTTTCATTTCGTCACTTACCAGTATCATTCTGAAAACATCCCTTGCATCTTCAAAAATATTCTTCTTTGAAACAATGAATTCCTGAGGAGATACACTTTCAGGCCTTTGATCTATTTCTATGGCTGTTTTCCTGAGCTCGTCAATAAATTGTAAAACCGGCTTATCCTTAAACCTGAACCCTTCAGGATTTATTTCAAGCAGATGAGCAACCGAATAAAAAACCTCAGTAAGCCAGTTTACTCCTTCCATAACCTCCTGAAGGTTTTCTGCTGTAATTTCTTCACCATCAGGAATTTCATCAATATATGAAAGAACTCTCTCGCAATATGCGACACCCTCACCTGCTGTCGAAAAAACCATATCCGATCTTGATTCAACCAGACAATTCAGCACTTCGACATCCTGCACATCAAGATCAGGAATCTCTTCTACAACATACAGAGAGTTGTCTACAATCGCTTCCATGAAGATCAATCCTCTTTCTGCTGTCCACCTCATCACCGATTCAACCACATCGCTGAGTTTTTTTTCGTTTTCAAGTTCATAATCCACCTGCTGATTGTTAATCAATACCTGCACATCACACCTCTTTATTTTCGTTTTATGTTAGATAACAACTTTGATAGGAATTCTAATCATAACTATCTATTTATCTTTATTACCACCGCCACCCTGGGCCTTCATCCAGTTTTGCTGAGCTTTTGCACCTGAGATCGCTTTTTCCATTGTTGCAAATTTAGCTCTCAGTTTCTCCTCGTATTTGGCAAGATGCTGTCGCTGCCTCTCTATCTTATCATTCGCAGATTTAATCAGGTCATTCTCTACATTGACTTTTGTACTGATTATATTTCTTCCATAACCGATATAGGGCTTCAGGTGATTGACAAGAGAAAAAGCCATTCCGGAATCTGTTTTATTATCACCATCAGTATCTGATCCAAAAAAGCTTTTTATTCCTTCTGGGTTTTCCCATATCTCTGTTCGAAGCTTGGATTCATCAACAACGAGTTTACCTTCTTTGATTGCTTCCCAGTCAGCATTGAGGGCACCAGTAGATACACCCATTTGAGGTAAAATTCTTATTGGTTGTTCTGCTCTGCTCGGATATGCACTGTTTACAACACGTTTTAATGAGCTTTCAAGTCTGATTATGGTCATATCTCCTACGAAAAGCCCTTTTGCAAACTTATTTTTTCCATAATCCCCTGGTTTTGTTATCTTTTCAGTTTTAATAAGCTTTTTATGGTAATCAAGATAATTATTATAGGCTTCAACAAACTTCTTAATATTGTTTATGGATTTTTCCACATCAGGCTCAACCTTGAGAGATACATCCGAGAGAGATTTCCCCTTGAGATTCAATGAGAGACCCTTAATTACATTCTTTAGATCATTATTTTTTTCACGTTCAATTTCTATTCCATCAACACTAAGTCTTGCATTCTCCGCTTTTGCGATTTCATTCTTGGGCTGGAGAAATCCCTTTCCCTTTTTCCTGGTAACAATCTTTAAGTCAGAAAAATCCGTTATCCCTTCATTACAGTAGAGGATAATTCTGTTAATTTTTTTCCCTTCAAAATCCCTGCCAATTGGAATTTCCTGTTTGGCCTTTGAATCCTTCTCAATATTATATATTTTTTCGAATCTCTTACCCTTTTCAGTACCTGCAACCCCCACGCCCAGAACAGAATCAAAGACTTTCTTCTTTTTCTTTTCAAGGGGGCGAATCCTTGAGACATTGTATCCTCTGAGCTCAATGCCCTTAACATTTATTTTCTCATCAGGCCCGATTTCAACTCTGAAAGGAATTCTTTCTTTTTCTTTTTCTTTTATTGTTTTATAGGCAAAATCAAACTCAATGAGAGTTTCTTTCTTAATCTGTGCCTCAAGAGGGAGAGTATACTCCTGCCAGACAATTCCATTTGCTGAAACAGTCCTTCCTTTCTCTTTTACTTCAATGCTTCCGGTCTGTTCTTCAGGTTTTTTTTCTCCTGTGTATGTTGTAAAATATTTCCTGTCAAAGATAAGATCCATTGAATCCTGCCCGGCGCCCTTTTCTCCGCTGGAAAGGCCAACTTTTTCCAGGAGATCCTTGTCCCCCCTCAGAATGATCTCTCCCTTTTTACCTGGAATCTTTGACTGAATTGTCATTACATAATTATTAGCCGAAGTATTTACAATATTAGTACCAATTATTTCAGATGCTTCTTCCTGAATACGGTTTCTCAGGGCTTTGAGAGTCCCCCCTCTGAATCTTATTGATCTTTTATCTCCATTAACTTCAATGGAGAACTTGGCTGCTGAAAGCTTTTCACTGCCATCAACTGTATCTGTGGCAATTTTATGGGTGGATGCGAGTTTTAAAACCTTCAGATTTCTGATGCCTTTTTCAGCTTTCTTTGTGGCTGTGGCTTCGATCACAGAGGGATTGGAAGAGATAACCTTTTTATCATCATATGAAGCTCTGAAGCCATACAAGGCCTCTGCACTTTTCTCGAGCTCAGAAAGAGTGCTTTTAAGTTTATTAAGAGCCTCTTTGCGCTGGCTGCTCTTAAC
>CAZEJW010000022.1:7744-37162 GCA_964512685.1 uncultured Leptospirales bacterium
TTCGAGCTGACGGATCGGACGGGCTTCAACCTCCAGAAGTTTCTCAATAATCGAATCAGTGTCTACTCCGGAGGCCATTCCTCCCATTGTAACCGGCATTTAAAACCTCCTGATATCATTCAATGCAACCTGCTATTATAAATTAAAGCCTTTATAGAAAACTGACCACTTAAAAGATCAAAGTTGCAGATTTATAATGATCTTTAGCGAGCAGTTTTCATCAGATCACAGATGATCTTACGGGCATGAGCCAGTGAATGATTCAGCAATATAATATCTCTTCCCGATTTATTATCGGTAAAGTGTAATAATTCAATAGTATAATTTAAAGGAAGCAAAAATGCGGATAAGGTTAAAGCAGTATAAAATCAACCATAAACACAAAAAGACACTATTCGATCCCCCATGTTCCCTGAACATGCCTCAAAATACACAAAATACTTTCAAACCAGCCTATCTTGATTCATCTATAAAAAGACCAAGATACTCCTGTATGTGTTCCAGCAGCCTTATTGAAGATTTGGCCGGGATTTCTCTTATTATTTCATTGGTCTCTGAATCATGCACCTTCATGACAATAGTATGAGTTTTCTCATGATAGGAAAAAGTCACCTTGTCCTGAAGGTTCTCGATAGATTTATTGAGCTGATCAACAGCCTTTATTATTTCCTCATAGCCAGGCTCTCTTTCTGAAACAGAAACCGTCTTCTGTCCTGGAACAACAATGCCATCATTATGATGGTCATTCTGATAATTATTCTTTTTGAATATGTCAATCTGATCAACGATATTCATAACTTTCATAATCAACCTCCATGTTGCCGAAAATAAACTTAAACGTTTACGTTCATTCTTCCTCCCTGAAAAAAATTGTCTCCTCTCCGGCCTCCCAACCGGAGAGGAGTGGAGAACTTCCGCACTGCCTGGGAATTCTCTCTTTTAAAAAAATCCTTATTCCAAAAGTTTCATTACGAGCTTTGGCTTGAAATTCGCTTGAGCCAGCATCGCAGTACCAGTCTGAACAAGGATCTGGTCCTTTGTGTAGTCAACCATCTGAGCAGCCATGTCCACATCCCTCATCCGGGAGTCAGCCGCCATCATATTTTCATACGAACGCGTAAGCGCCCTTATAGTATTCTCAATTCTGTTGTAATACGCTCCAAGATCCGCTCTCTGTCGATTCAGCTTCTCAAGAGCCAGATCGACATAACCAATCATTGCATTCGCATCACCAACAGTCGAAATACTTCTTTTCTCTCCTTTCGGATCGTAAAGATTGAGCGCTTTAGAGCCAATGGTATTGATATAAACCCTGATCCTCTGATTGCTGTTTGCACCAACGTGAAAAAACATACTGCCGGTTTTACTGCCTTTTGAGTATCGTCCGGTCAGCATCTTCATCCTGTTGAACTCAGCAGAGGTCGAAATACGATCTATCTCATCAATAAGCTGAGAAACCTCAACCTGTATCTGAGAGCGATCCGAGTTTGAATATATCCCATTAGCAGACTGAACAGAAAGAGTTCTGATTCGCTGCAGTATATCATTAACCTGTTGAAAAGACCCTTCCGCGACCTGAATAAAAGAAAGCCCGTTTTGCGCATTCTTCTCAGCCTGAACAAGGCCATTGATCTGTGTCCGCATCTTTTCAGATACAGCAAGACCAGAAGCGTCATCTCCAGCCCGGTTAATAACCTCACCTGAAGCGAGTTTCTCTATCGACTTATCAAGCCGAGCAGAAACATTCTTCATCTGCCTGTTGGCGAATATGGCACTCATGTTGTGATTGATTCTCATTACTACCCTCCCTTGAAATTCATCAGATCTGTCATACCCTTTTTATTTAACAGACCCGGTTTTCAGAATCACTTCATGTGTTTCTGGATTCGCATTTCAGCAAATCAAAGGTTTTCTCCTTTATGCTATATGGACTGCCCATAATCCAAACAACACCGGCCATGTACTCCGATAGCCGGTGATGCCCTCCCAACATCACAGGCTATCGGAATGCCATTTTTGGTGATGTTTGGGCAGTCTCATTTTAGAGAAGGTGTGAGAATCCGGTTGATTTTCAAAGAACCTGTAAGACTTCCCGGGTTTTGATTAATATCAAAGCCCGCCTAATAATCTGAGTACTGACTGAGATTGCATATTGGCCTGTCCAAGCATTGCTGTGCCGCTCTGCACCAGGACCTGGTTTTTTGTAAAGTTAACCATCTCTTCTGCCATATCAGCATCTCTTATCCGCGACTCCGCTGCCTGAATATTCTCATAAGCAGTCATGAGTCCTTTTGCGCTCATCTCAAGCCTGTTATAATATGCACCGAGATCAGCTCTCTGTTTTGAAAGCGTCTGAAGGGCGTTATCGAGCATACCTATCGCGTTATTAGCACTTCCAGGAGTCGATAAGCTCAATGAAACCTGTCCTGTGGCATTCTTAAACTTGAACGCCTGAGCAGTCATCGTACCGATAAAAACCCTTTCTCTCTGATTCATATTGGCTCCAAGATGAAACCACATACTAGCCTTGGGGTTCAATTTCGCCTGAGCAAAATCTCCGGTTAAAATCTTAAACCGGTTGAACTCCGCCTGAGATGCTGTTCTGTCAACCTCATCGATCAAAGCTGACACTTCAACCTGAATCAGCTGTCTATCCTCTTTGGAATAGATACCGTTTGCAGACTGAATGGCAAGAACTCTGACTCTCTGAATGATACCTGCTGTCTGAGCAAGATAACCTTCAGCGGTCTGAACAAAAGACATACCATCTTCAGTATTTCTTTCTGCCTGTCTCAAACCCTGAATCTGTGTTCTCATCTTTTCAGATACTGCAAGGCCCGAAGCGTCATCTCCTGCCCTGTTAATTCTCTCACCAGAGGAAAGTTTTTCCATATGTTTGTTTACTTCCCAGTGAGAAAACTTCAATGTCCTATTGGCATTGATTGCACTCATATTGTGATTAATGATCATTTTACACTCCTTTGTATCTTTTTATGTTTTGGCTTCCTTGCCACACCAATCCCTCGGAGAACAGGGACCGGTAGCTTAATACCAGGTAGGGCCGAACTCTTATGCCCTTGCCAGGCCACGACCTTGTTCCAGGCTTGTATCTGGGCGCATACAAAACCAGAACCGTAATTCAGCATCTCATCAGATCAGATTATTAGTTTTCAAAGAACACCCGGGAATAGGGACTACTCCCTGTTCGTATTTTCGCACCGAAGGGGCCTAATATTTAGCTCCGAAAACAGCGATTAAAGGCATTTATAAAGGATTAAAAGGCAATATGAAGTTAAATCGATGTTTTTTAACCACATTTCATTTTTTTAAATAAAACACAAAAAAAGAGAAAAAATCTGCAAATACAGCCCAAAAGCCTGTTTTTTTACAAACGGACTTAAAACAAACCAGGACTTGTTACAAATATTATTGATCTGTAAAAGGCTGTGCTGGTAACCTGACTTTCACCAGCAAGTTTAAAAAGATAAGAAATTAAAGAGGATATTTTGCAGATAAAAAATTATTCAACAAGCCTGGCTCTTCTCTTTAGAAGAGGAAGAACTTTATCACTGCTTTCAATCTCATCAAAAGCAGAGCCCTGTAATGGCTTACAAAGCGATACAATCGTAGAAGAATCAAGAACCTGAAGCAGGATTTTTTTTCTAAGCCCGGTCTTTGAGCCGGAGAACTTATAGATTACCAGCGAATCACCTTTCCCGATTCCGTCAAGCAGACCGAGATTGACAACAAGGTCTGAATCATTGATTTTCAGGACTCTTCCGCTGTAGGGAACAATATCAAAAACTTTTCTGACAATTCTAAGACTTAGCTGAGGTATTTTTTCTCTTTTTCTTGCACCCATACTGAAGTCAGAGACAAGTACTCCTGTTTTTTTATCAATAAGATATGAATGGACACCCAACTTTTCTCCATCCTCATTAAAATCTCCATACAGAATGTAGTCAACACAGGGGATATCTCCGTTCTTTTCATAGACAGCAATTTTCTCCAGATCTTTCTGAAGACTTTGCCTTCCGAGGGATCTGCTTATCATCTGCCTTTTCCTGAAGGGGATAGGTACCATCCTTCCAAATTGCTCCATTACAAGAGATATATTATTTGCAAGAACCTCTCCTGCATCTGGATGACGTGGCATGGAATTTGCCGGAATATAGTTAAGTACAAGTATTACAGGAACATCCCTTGCAGGAATATGATCAGAGTATCCTGCCCTGTGATAAAGCATTTGTCTTCTAAGGGCAATGGCTGCCGCCAGCATATCCCTGTATTTTCTGCCCGGATTCATTCTGGCGAGTTCTTTTAGTTCATCGATATAATACCTGTTATACTCCAGTGCTGAATAATAACTCATCAATATTCTTCTTATATTTTCATCGAGGGGATTCAAAAGAAGAGACCTTCTCAGATACATTACAGACTCATCCGAAAAATTATTCTTCATCTTCATCTGAGCTATTTCAAGATTTTTTCTGCTAAGCATAATTCTTGCCGGATGGCCTGATTTATAATTATTAAGAACAAGAAAATCCTCGAGCCTGCATCTTACAATTGAATCAGAATTCTCTTTTTCATATGCCTTTAAAAAATTTTCAAGCGCAGCCCTGGCGTTTCCGGCCTTATCAAATGCAATTCCTGTATTGTAATCAATGACAGCTCCCGGAATCTGCCCTCCTGCTTTTTTGAAGTATAAGGCCGCTGAAGAATAATCACTTTTTTCAATACTGATATACCCCATTATCAAATTTGCCCTGTAGTGTTCAGGATTTATTGACAGTGCATTCGCAAGGACATCTTCTGCTTCCGCAAGAGAATCGTTATTCTTATTCTTTATATAATCCATTAACAAAATCTCTGCAAATTTCACGAATCCTTCGGGTGAATTCTGGTTTGATTCTATGGCTTTTTCTATATATTTTCTCGCCTCTCCCAGTCTTCCCTCTGCACTTTTCAGATCTGCAAGCAAAAGAAGCGTTTTGAAATGAAAAGGATCAAACCTGAGAATTGACTCTATTTTTCTGACAGACCATATTTTCTTTCCCATTGAATAATAGAGAAAAGCTATTCCATAAGATGCTTCCATATCATTGGGAGTTATTTTTTCTGCCTCTTCAAAGTAAGCTATCGCTTTTTTATAATCTCCGATTTTAGTAAAACTCATGCCCAGCCCTACGCTGGCATTGTAGGATTTCCCCTCGATTTTAATCAGTCTTCTGTACAGATCAACAGCTTCATTATAAACCTCAGTTTCATAATATGTCCTTGCAAGCCCATGAATTGCCTTGCCATATGATGGATTCTCGTTAAGAGCATCCCTGAATTTAAATAAGGCCTTCTGAAGAGATCCTCTTTCAAGTAGCGCCCATCCTTGATCAGTGTTGGAAACAGCATTACCGGCCGAAAGCTCAATATTCAAACAGAAGAAAACAGCATTGAGAAGAAGCAGGAAAACCGTGATTATTTTTACAAATTTTTTCATGAAGCGCCCCGAAAAAAAATTAAATCAAGTTAATAAAACATCATTTTGACAACATCAATAATGATACGTCAACAAATATCCGGATTATATCTCTGAAAGAAATCAACAGTTAAAAATCTGTTGCATTTTTATCACCAATGATTCTTATGATAATACAATCAGGAGTTTTTATTTAAAAAATCAATAAAACTCTTTATTTTAGAGATTCACATAAATAATAATTTACCCGGTTCAGGCGTTTTTATATTATTATATTTAACGCTCCGAACTGTCTACCCTTCCGGTTTCGCTGAAGAATAGCGAGATGACATTGAACCAGGTTGAAGGGTGATACATAAACGCATATATAAAAATTATGAAAAACAGATTCATATCATCAATCACCTACAGAGAAAGGAAACCCTTTTATGGCTTTCTGTTATCATTATTCTTCCCGGGGCTCGGACAAATGTACAATGGGAGATTGCAAAAGGGGACAATATTTCTTTTCCTGAAAACAATACCTTTTTTAATTCTTCCAGTGCTGATACACTTATCCCGGTCCAGGTCATACCTATTGACTGCATTTTCTATTCTTGCCATATCAGTTTTTGTTTCGCTATTCTCTGCCGCTGATGCATTTATTGAAGCCAAAAGAAAAAGTCGAATTGAGTATAAACCATATAACCAAATATCATTTTATATAATGTTTCTTTCAGTCTATCTCCTTTTTTCCTCTGTTTCCGGATTTGTATTTTTAAGTGTTTTTGACTTTTACAGGGTAGATAATCCTTCTGTAATTCTGTCAGAGAATGACATAGTTTTGATAAAAAAATATACACCGGATGATTACCGGAGAGGAGATCTCGTTCTTGTTAAAAATAATGAAATGACTGCCACTGCAAGAATAGTCTCTCTGCCAGGCGACAGCCTTGTCATTGACCACGACAGCTTCATCCTCAACGGGAAAATTCTTGAAAGGGGAATCTTCAGCGGAGATGAATTAAGGATCATGAATCTCGAAAACAATGTTATTTCCGAATCGCTTGACCACTACAAATATCCGATTATCATTAAGGACAAAAATCAGACAAACAAAAAAAAAATCTACCCCACTGAAAAGAACAGTATCCTCCTTTTTAAAGACAACCGTTCTGAGGAACTTTCTTTTATCAAAACAAATATTTCCGGTATTGCAGGCAGAGTTGAAGGAATAATCTGGTCTGACAGAATATCAAGAATTTTTACACCTACAGGAGTATCCCAAAAATAAAAAATCGACACGCAAAAATAACTCAGGAATCACCCACTGCGATATACCTCTCCTTTTATGATAGAAAAAATCATATGCCTTTGATGTATATTAAAAATAATATTATACTTGACTAAAACCATACAATCAGACCTAATATATTCAAATAATTGATACGGAGGTCTGCAATGATTCTCTTAACGGGCTGTAATTCATACCTGGGGAAAAAACTGCTTGAGAGGCTGGTCGCCATGGATGAAAATGTCAGGTGTATCGATTATTACAAACCGGAGAACCTTCCATCGTCTGTCGAATTCATGCAGGCAGACCTTCTTGATGAATCCGCTCTCAAAAAAGCCTGTAATGGCATTGACTCGGTTTTCCACTTCCTTGATATAAAATATTCAGGAAGCAGGGGAAGACGTTATATGAAAAATTTCAACATAAAGGGAACAGAAAAAATTCTCAAAGCAGCCGAAAAAGAAGGCGTGAAAAAATTCTTTTTTCTTTCATCATATACCGTCTATGGCAAGAAGAAGGAAATCCCCATCAGGCAGGATGATATCAAAAGGCCGGTATCTTCATACGGGAAAGACAAGCTCAAGTGTGAAAATCTTTGCTGGAGATTCGCTGAAAAATCAAAAATGTCAGTTACAATTTTCAGACCTGCTCTGGTTTCAGGCAGCGGTGTTAAAGACCAGATAATTCTCACTTCTTTGTATATGGCCCTGGCAATGGAAGACGAAAGCAGGTTGTATATAATGGGAAATGGTGATACAAAATTTCAGCTTCTTCATCCTGATGACGCGGTTGAGGCTTTTATACTTGCATTGAATTCAGATATTTCCAGGTCAAAAGCGTATAACCTGGGAGCTGACAATGTTCACACGCAGATAGAACAGATTGTAAAAATGAAAGAAGAATCAAAACTTGACTGTCCCATCATTCACGTTACGCCTTTCAAAACATTACTCTGGTCAGTTATCTTTAAGCCCCTTAAGCTCAATCTGTTTACAAAAGACCACAGGTTCTACCTTTCAAACAACCTTCTCCTTGACTGTCAGCTTATCAAGAATGACCTTGGGTGGGTGCCTCAAAAAGACAATCTCGAAATAATGAAAGAAACAATAGACTGGTATCTGAACAGAATTATGTAGAAGAAATTTTAATAAAAGATGCCTTCAGCATAGACAAAGGGCTTTTTTTATAATAAACTCATTCTTCTTTTTTTTCCCTGTTTTCATTATTTTTAGTAAACGGGCGAAAAGGTAAGAGAATAATTTTTTTCAGAAACTGGAAAAGTTTTATTAAAAGAAGCAAAAAGATCTGACCTGAACCGCCTTCACCGCCTGCTATATTTTTAGTAAACATAAGCTGTGCTTTTTTCATTTCATTTACAGACATATTTTTAGAGGAAAGTTTCATATCTTTCATTAACTGCTTTACATCTTTTTTGGCAAGTTTCAGTTCTTTTTTGTCTTCATCAAATTTATCGACTTCCAAAATCGTAAAAAGAAGCTCCGGGTCCCTAAAAAGAGCCTGCTTTCTTTTTATAAGATCCGAAAGGCATGAATTGAGTTCACCCTTCTTTGATTCATTATGCTGTGCAAGCATTTCAATATACTGGCAAAAAAGATAGAGTTGCTTATACAGTCTTTCCTTTTCGTGAATCTCAAGTGTTGATAAATTTGCTGATGATAGAGACCGCACATTGTCCCTTATACTCTCCATATTTTCATCTGTTATTTCAAAGAGTCCTTCTTTGTCAAAATCCTGAATCTCAATATATTTATGGGAAATTTCCTGAAGATCCTTCGTTATGCCATCCGAAAATTCAAGCAAAAGCCTGTACGACCTTTCGTCTGCCGCAGTAAGACTGCTGTGTTCTCTGTCATTCTTGAATTTATCAATTTCATACTTCACGCTTTTCATATTCAGATATGTAGGATCAACAGGAGATCCATGCTCGTCCAGAGTTGATTTCACGTCATAGAAATTAGCTTCAGCAAGTTCACTTCCTATTTTCAGCACATTGAGTTTGATATCCCCCAGCCTTTCCTTCATCTCATATTTATCTACCTTACTGATTCCATCAGTAACGACAAGAATTTCAGTATTGATCATTTCTTTATCATATTTAATGTCGCTTATTGCCTGATAGATTGCCTGCTGAAGGTTAGTACTCTTTCCGCCGGTTGTTGTGAGCAAGACCTCTTCCATAAGCCTTGGGAAGTCTTCTTTTTTTTCAAGACGAAACAGTTTTCCTGCCTTTGAATCGAATGGCCTGTAATAAAGCTTGGCTTTTGTATTGAGTTTTCTTCGTAAAAATTCGGCAACAATACACTTGGAGTAAAACGACCTCATCTTGACATCCATGGATCTAGAACGATCCAGAAGCAGATAGAACTTCTGTTCAAAGCGACTTGCGTCCTGACCCTGTTCATCTGTTGTAGTTGATATTGGCCTGAAAGTATCTGCCTCTGATTCATAAAACTTTTGTACGATGAGTGTCTTTGTGAAAAGTTTTATGTCAAAAACATGGTCATCCTGGCCAAGTTCTCTTGGAAGAATATTTCGTAGTTCAACAAGACGCCTGTAATTATCAAGTTCCATTTTGTCACTTAACGGGGAAAGCCGCTCTTCACGGTTGATCTGAATACTTTCATCTCTGTCGCGGTCGAGGATTCTCTCCTGCTTAGTCATCTCCTCTATTGCGCCAAGAGCATCCAGGGTGGTATCTTCAGTAAAAATATTTCTTGCAATCTCGAAAAGAATCATGAACTGAGGAGGCAGAACAAACTGAAAGTTTTCAAAAAGACCCATTGATTCCCAGTACTCGAGGAATCCGGCATCCTTCTGACGGGGGTTGCTCACTGTGGAATATGTATCTGCCAAAACGCAAACCCCTTGATTTTAATAAATATCCTGATAATCCCTGAGGATTCCCTCTCTGAGTTCGTTCACCTCTTCAACAGAAGGATTCATTTCAACGACATTCTGCCTCAGAGATTCTACACTCAGAACATCCTCTTCCCTGTTCCTGGAAGGGAAAATTCTCTTTAAAAGTCCTAAAAGTCCCTGCATGATATTCTTCTTTTCGAGAATCTGGTCTTTCTTCTCCGGATTTTCTCTGATGTCCTGAAAAAGCCTCCTGACATTCAGCAAAAATTCAATTTGATGAATAGCTCCGGTAGAATTGAAATGCACCATCGTCTGCTGAAAAGCATCGAGATAAACATCTTTTTGCAGCTTGTCTCTCGCTTTAATCGAAATATAACTGTTAAGGGTACATAAGACAAGATAGAGTTCCTTGAGGTCATCAAGAACCACTTCATAACGGTTATTCATAAGAGCATAGGCCCTGAGAAAATCAGAAATTTTTGCCTGTTTTCTGGGGCTAACAAAAAAATTATAATCGCTCTTCCTCATCTCACTAATGTATTTATTCACAATTACATTCTTCATGAAATAAACAAAATCCGGAATCTCGACCTTTATCTCTCTGTTCTTATTCTTTATAATATCAGTTAGAAAAAGAATCTGATTGAAATAAACCTTCTTTTCAGGTTCTATAGGCTCTCCTCTGCTGAACGCATAAGTATGATCTATAAGCAGCTGAGAATAAACATTGTAATCTTCAGGGATGATTGCCTTATACAAAAATCGATCGAGAACAGCCTCGGTAACTTCGTTCATTCTCATATAGTTTGCGGTTGCAATAGAGGTATGAACAGCAGCATCTATCTGTTCCGAACCGTTGATAAATTTTCTTTCATTCAAAACAGCAAGCAGTGACCTCAATACAACATCACTGGCATCGAAAAACTCATCCAGAAAAACGAGATTGGCCTCTATGATAGATCCTTTTATGTTATGCCGGATTCTTCCTTTCTTGAACTCTTCAATATTATACGGGCCGAAATAATTGTCTGGTGTCTGGTCTTTACTGGCCTGAGAAGAAAATATCCTTGCACCCTGAAAGGTATTAAAAATATAATTTGCAAGATAAGATTTTGCCATACCGGTTCTGCTCAGAAGCAGCATATGCTCACCGGTAAGGATGGCATAAAACGCCTGTTTAACTATATCGCCACGTCCAATAACGTTTTCGTTTATTCTTTTGATGTGCCAGTTTAGATATTCAACAATAGTCGGTATATCATAATCGCCAGTGAGATCAGTTTTAATTCCGGTAATCTCGGAAGTTTTATCCGGAACCTTTTCCGCCTGCTGTGTAACCACATGCCCTGAGCCGGTTTTATTCTCGATCAGATATGCATAATGTTCGATTAACTCCTCATGAGCAGAAGTTTCGGCATATTCCTGAATGAAATGATCATCCTGAGAAACCAGCCTGAATCCTTCGGTTTCAAAAAGAGCCTCGATACTTTTGATTTTATCATTCATAAAACAACCCGCTCTATTGTTTATTATAAGCCAGTGGGAAAGCCATCTTTATTGTAGTTCCTTTGCCCGGAGAACTCTTTATACCTATTGTACCCCCGAGATTCTCAACAAGGGTAGATGCAATCATAAGGCCAAGTCCCGTTGCATTTTCACCCTTTGTTGTAAAGAATGGCTTGAACACATTACCAAGATTATCTTCAGGAATACCAATACCTTCATCAGAAACAGCAATGGTTGCAAAACTACCATTATCAGTATCAAGGGCATCAACCTCAATCGTTATTGTACCCTTCTCCGGCATGGCGTCTGCTGAATTTTCAATTATATCAAACAGTATCTGCTTCATTTGACTCTTTGTTGCGTTTACAGTTGGGGAGATTTCTGGAAGTTTTATATCAATATCAAATCCTTCACTTTTCAAACGGTTTATCAGAACATCAAGCGGGTGAGTTGTGATGACTTTATTGATTTCAATAGAATCAACAGACTCCCCCTTACTCTGAGAAAGGGCAAGCAGCTGTTCTGACACATTTTTAAGTCCATGAAGTTCAGACTTGAGAGCCTCAACATACTCGATAGCAGCGCTGCTTTTATCAAGATTATTCTGAACGAAATTGAGATCCATATACATCTTGTCTACAGGAGTTCTTAGCTTGAGAGCCACCCCAGAAGCCAGAAAACCCATAAAAGACAGTTTTTCCGCTCTGTTTATCCTTTTGGTAAAAAGGGCATGTTCTGTATTGTCCTGAATCATTACGACAACTCTGTTTACAACACCATTTTCATCGATAAGAGGATCCATTACATAATCTATTATTAGATCAGTCTGTTTTGACATCGGCCGATATGCGATATTTGTCATCTTGACCGTTTTCTTTTCATTAAGGCATTCTTCAAATCGCTTAAACATACCGGAATTAACAAAGCCGGAATAATCAAGAAGATTAAAGCCGATCCTGGATTCAGTTTCGTATCCCATCATTTTCTTTAGAGCAGGATTTTCACTAAGCATAACTCCTGATCTGTCCATGATAAATATCCCGATAGGAGCATTATTGATTATATCCTGATTGAGAGCGTGAAGTTTCTGATATTCTTCAGCCTGCCCGATTTGTTCCTTGACCTTATCCTGTAAAAGTCTGGTGTTTTCTTTCAATCTTCTCTGAGTAAGAACACTTTCGGTTGCATCATTCATAATTCCAACAAGTCCGGAAATTTCCCCTTCTTCTGACCGAACTGGCGAGAGACTCACTAAAAAATAAAGCATCCTGTTGTTTTTATCATATGTTTTGACTAGTTCATTCTGGTATGACTGCCCATCATTGAAAACAGTTTTAAAGGTCTGAGAAATTCTCTCTTTTTCGGCAACGGGAACATATTCTGAATAATGAAGACCAACTTCTTTTCTTATTGCCTGTGAAAAATACTGTTCCCATGATGAATTCCAGTATACCAAATGCTCCCTTCTATCAAGGACAAATATAAAATCAGAAGCAGCTTCAACAAGAGTTTTGTAGCTAATATGCAGAGGGTGACTTTTACTGTAAGGAATATCCGCCTGCTTTTTCAGCGCACTGATTATTTCGATCAGCTCTTCTCTGCTGGCGTTTTGGAGATCTGTAGTATTCATAGAATGTCTCAGCCTGATATAATTTTATAAAATACCGTCTATTTCACCTCACCAGTTCTCATTGCAAGATAAAACCAGACCTCGATTATAATTGCCGGAAGAGTTGCTATGAGAAAAGCAAGAGCAAAGAACATGCGATCAAAAGAAAAATAATTAAAAACACCATACATAAAAATCAGGAAGACAAAAAATTTCAAACCGAGTAGAGAAAAAACAAATTTGAGTAAAATCATAAAGTTAGCAGAAATCCCTTTTTTAACCTTCCAAAGCCAGACCAGGGAAAGCAGGAAACAGAGTACTGCTGCCATTATATAACCATTAAAAATATAGGGTGTTTTTGTTTTGAGAAGAAAAATAGAAACTGCCAGATTGACGGCAGCAGGGATGAAAGATAAAAAAGCAGCTTTCTTGAATAATTTCTGATTCATATCAGTTTTCTTTAATAAAAATTTATCATATACCATACCAAAGAAACAATCCGACAAATCGGATTATTTCTGAAGTCCAAACAGCACCATGAAAATTTAAACAGGTCAAGTATATCCTGAAACAAATGACTGTCAAGTCTTATAGGTAAAAGATAACTAATATTAAAACATAAAAATTTATACCATACTATTATCAGTCTTCGTTCTTTTTTATTTCGTTAAAAATATCCTTTATTCTTATCACAGCAGAATAATTTACAAGCAGGCTCATTATACAGACACCGGCCATAAATACAGCATCCTGTTGAACTCCATAGTTAGCAAGAACAACTCTGAAAAAAGGATTCAGGCAGGAGAAAACCGAAAGAAACATTATCCTTTCCGGCCTTTGCATAAGACCTTTGCCGGTAGTATACCCCGAAGCCTCCCCCTTGGCCTTCGAGTAACTCGTGACTTCCGTACCAACAAGAAGCAACATGCACACAAGGACCATTGCACTACCTACCCAGGGTAGTCCGGTTCCCTGCAGCGTTGTCTGAAAAAGACCGCTATTGAAATACCAGAGAAGCCCCATAAAAACGAAAGCATCACTGTAGCGGTCAACACATGCATCAAAATATGCACCGGAAGAAGTCTCCCTGCCGGTTTCCCTTGCAAGGCGGCCGTCGAAGGTATCCATGCTGCCGCTTACAATAAGCATCCACCCGCCCCAGGCAATATTGCCAACAGCAAAAAGATACCCCGTCAGCATTGACAGAAGAATCGAAAGCCCGGTAACCATGTTGGGAGTAAACCTTATCAGCATAAAAAATTTAACCACGGGATGTGTAAGCCAGGCCCAGAATTCCCTGAAATAAATACCAAGAAAACTTTTATGAAGACGTTCGACATTCTCCTGAGATATTTTTCTCTTTGGCCATGTAATCCCAAAATATGTAAAAACAGTAAACATTGCCATATTTACCGATATCAGGGGAATAAGTGCATTATAAATCTGTTCATCGACATTCATCTGTTTTTAATAACCTCACAACACTAAATATTGGTGGATTGTCTCTCAATTGATAAAATCAAAATTGGTCTATTTTTAATCTAATCGCATACCGCAATAAGTCAATATTAATATTTTTCATTAAACATAATTTGATATTTTCAATCCGGATTCTTACATCAAAATCATGAATGGAAGATAAGCGGTCAAGCATAACTTATTTTCCTTGACTAAATAGATATATTTTAATATAAATTAATTCTGAATAAATTTACTCATATTTACTCAGTAATACTCAGGTAAACATATATTTTATTAGAAATAACTTTGTTTGAACAATCCAAAGTCACAGTGAAACCGGCACAGGATTGAGTACAAAAACATCTTTTCTCTGACATCCTGAATTAAAGCACGGATAAAGAAGAGTACAACATGGATGTTTTGAATAACCGGAATAACGAATCAGGAAGTCAGAAAAATGCAGCAAAATATAAAAATTGGTTTTATTGGAGCAGGCAACATGGGGTCTGCCGTTATTTTTAGACTGGCAGGACAGAATGCAGAAAACATCAACGTCTACGACATAGATACAAATAAAATAAAAAATCTGCAGAAAAGCATCAATATAAAACCTGTAGCTTCTGTTGCTGATATAATAAAAACATCTGAGATTATCTTCATTGCCGTCAAACCGGACAACACGCAGGATGTCCTTGACCAGATAAAAGGATGCCAAATCTCCTTTGATGAAAAAATTTTTGTTTCAATTGCTGCCGGAATAAAAATCAGCACAATTGAAAAAAGCCTCGGCAATAATGCCAGAGTAATAAGAGTAATGCCCAACACTCCAGCTCTCCATGGAGAAGGCATGTCTGTGCTTTCCCCAAACTCAAACATCAGTGATGAAACTCTGGAAAGTGTCAAAGAAATATTCTCTCTAACAGGCCAGATTACTGTTTTACCGGAAAAACTAATGGATGCTGCAACAGGAGTTTCCGGAAGCGGACCGGCATATGTGTTTACATTCATACAGGCACTTACAGATGGTGGCGTTAAGATGGGACTTCCCAGAAAAGAAGCGCAGCTTCTGGCTGCCCAAACAGTAATGGGTGCTGCAAAAATGGTCCTTGAAGGCAAGGAACCAATTGAGTTAAGAGGAAAAGTTACCTCACCCGGAGGAACAACCATCGATGCAGTACACGTCCTGGAGAAGTCCGGATTCTCGGGAATAGTTATGGATGCAGTTCAGGCAGCAGCACTCAAATCCAAAGCCCTTGGAGAAGGAAAATGATTCCCCTTACCAATTATCAGGTCGGGAGAATAAGCTTTTACACAAAAAGAATTTTAATATTATTTACTGTAATTTTTCTTGCAGGCAATTGTATATATGCTGTTTTTTCAAACAGTATCACCGTCAGCGAATCAGCCTACACAATAAAGGAAGGAATTCCTTTTTTTCATTCAGAAAAAGAATATATCAAGCTCGTCAGGAATTATCCCCGCAATCCCGGAGTAAAACTACTGATTCACAGT
Source organism: uncultured Leptospirales bacterium (assembly GCA_964512685.1). Lineage (GTDB taxonomy): Bacteria > Spirochaetota > UBA4802 > UBA4802 > UBA5550 > CAZEJW01. The sequence goes on from CAZEJW010000022.1 coordinate 23,462, forward strand.
ATGAGAAAGGGTGAATCCTTCTGGGATATTACGACCAGATACAAGATTAAAATTGACACTCTGATTGCAGCAAATCCTTTTCTAAGCTCCCTTCTTGCTGAAGAAGGGAAAGAGATCGTCGTCCCTCTTAAGGATGGAGTCCTTCTGCCTTTTGACGATATCCTTGATGTATGGGGAATGAAAAAAAGGCTCAACTTCAAAGGAAAAATAGAAGGGGATTACAAACCCGGTTTCTTCAGCATAATATCAACAGATGATATCAGACTCGTATTTTATCCGGATGCAGCCCCGGTTTTGGTAAACAGTTCACTCGAAAAACTGTACAGACTAAAAATGATCTTTCAAACTCCTGTTTCAGGAAGATACACATCCCTGTTCGGAGACAGAGTTGATCCTTTTTTTCATGAAATGGAATTTCACAATGGCGTTGACATTCAGGCAAGAACAGGAACTCCAATTCATCCGGTCAGGGAAGGAATTGTAATATCAGCCGGATGGAGACAGGGATATGGCAAATCAATTCTTGTACAGCACGATGAAGGCTACCTTTCCCTGTATGCACACTGCTCAAAAATACTGGTAAAAAAAGGAGACTGGATAAAAAAGAAGGATGCAATCGGTCTCATCGGTTCAACCGGTCGGTCAACAGGACCACATCTTCACTTTACAATATGGAGACATGGGAAAATAATCAATCCCCTCCTGCTGATATGGTAATCAGCAGAAATTTGGATCTGAAGCAAGTCCATCTTCAGCTTTAGCAAGATCCTCAGGAGTATCCACCTCATACCAGCCGATACCCGAAAGATCACATATTCCCGGAGCACTTTCACTCTCAGCAAGCACCTGCAGAATATTTTCGACAACTGCCTTCTCTCCGAACCTATCAACAACCTTTTCAACGGTATTCCTGTACAAGCCCTCCATTGAAGCATCGACATAGGTCATTCCAATATATCCGCAATCAAAATCATTGAGTTTCTTGCTTATGGCTTTTATTTTTCTGTTTTCATCAAGTGAAACCTTCATATCATCATCACTCAACGTTCTGTCAAAATCGCACATTGCAGTTATACCGCTAAAGGATTTTTTCATCTTCTCAAACATCACTGACGGATATATATGATCGACGTTAGTTATAAGAAATGAATCATCAGTAAACTCATCGAGAGCCCTCTTCAAAGTAAAGATATTTCCTTTCAGGTAATCCCTGTTCTCCAGGACTCTAACCTTACTGTAACCCCTGCTCTCGATATGGGATTTCAAATCTTCGTAACAGAAACCCCCGACAACGATTATATCATCAAAAAAATCCATATCAAAGAATTCAAAGAGATAATCTATCAGTTTCCTGCCACTGACAGGCACCATCCCCTTTGTTCTCGCTTTTGTAACCTCACCAAGCCTGCTTCCGGTTCCTGCTGCAAGGACCACTGCCTTCATATATCCAATAACTCCTCAATAGTTTCGATTGTATCTATATCCCCGCGCACCTTTAAAAAATCATCCCGTGTAAAAGTGCCGCATAATCCAATAAAATTAATATTATTCGCAAATGCTTTTTCTGCATCTTTTAATGAATCACCAACGAATGTCAGATCATCCCTTGACAGAGAAAATTCATTCATTACATAATCAAAATGCTGCTTCCCCTTTTCAAAGCCATCCCTGAAGCCAAGAACGATATCAAACTCCAGTCCCTCATTTTCGATAAACTCGTCTATGAGCTCCTGAAAATTATTTGAAGCTACTCCCACAACGTGCCCTCTTGCTCGAAGTTTCTCTATAGTATACCTGACTTCATTGGTAAACTCAGAATTGAAGAATCCTTCCTTCTTTGATTCTTCAAAAATCTGTGCTTTCTCGGCATTAGTGGGATGATTGGGCAGAATAATCTCGAGCTGCTGAAAGAATGGATTACCTGATGTTTCAAGATACTTTCTGCGTGCAGTTTCAAAACTTATTTCAGGATGAAACTGGTTTATTACTCTTGCAGCAATATCAGCAAAACCTTTCATTGTATCCACAAGAGTGCCGTCAAAATCAAAAAGATATGCTTTCGTTTTTTTCATATTGATATTCAGATTAATTACCTTTTAGTCCGCGTGTATTGTGCCGGATTTTAGTGATGAATTTCTGATATATTACAAAGTCCCCATTCTCTCGTCAACCATAAAGCCCTGAAGACAATCTCAAAAATTGCATCTTCAGGTTTAAAAGAATAATTACTGCCGCTTCAGGCGACATGCAACCGGTTTTTTACGTTATTTCTTGACATCCAGTGCTATTCCCTGTCAAAGATTGCAAATGGATAAAAAGTTGCCAATACTGATAATAATTCCTCACGGAGGATACAATGTTCCGGACGAGTTGTCCGGTTATGAAAAAATCAATGATTTTGACATATTCTTTGAGGCAGACACCTGCGCAAACCAGATCTTTTCTTTCGAAAACAGAGTGGCTGCAAAGCTCGACACAAGAATATCAAAACTTTTCATTGACCTAGACAGGCCGTTTTCAGACATTCCTCCAAAAACCGAAAACGGAGTTATCAAGAAAAGGACCCTTTCCGGCAAAAAGGTATTCAAAGACGATATATTTCCGGATGAAATAGCCATTAGCAATCTTCTGAGAAGATACTACTTTCCTTTTCACGAAACGGTTGATAAGATACTGAAAACCGGAGACATTAAACTGATAATAGAGTGCCATACAATGAATGCAGTTGCCCCGGAAAGAGCTGATGACGCAGGGAACCCAAGACCACTATGTTCTGTACAGAATATAATTCCTGAGAAAAACAATAAAAAATCCTGCTCTGACGAATCAGCCGAAATCCTCTGCAACTGCCTTTCAAAAAATCTGGCTAATGAGTCTTCAAGCATTACAGGAATAATAAAGCTCAACCAACCTGAATTCGGGGGTTTCGTGTCAAGAAAATACGGAGCAGGAATCATCCCCCTTTTAAAACTGTCCCTGTCAAAAGCGCTCTTTATGAACGATAAACACTTCAGTTATGAATACATGAAAATCGATGAAATAAGAATAAACCAGATAAAAAAAATAATATGGAATTCAATTGAAGAGTCTTACTCTCAAATGTTTTAAGACTTATTCCTCAAGAGATAAAATATAATCATAGGCGCTCATAGCAGCAATAGCACCGTCAGACGCCGCCATGACAATCTGTCTTCCGGAACCTTCACGCAGGTCTCCGGCAGCAAAAAGCCCCTTCACCGTGGTATTCATTTGCATATCTATTAAAACCTCTCCCTTTTCATTGAGGATTTCAGGCTGCAGAAATCCGGTATTCGGGGTATAACCAACAAATATAAAAACACCATCAACATCAAGAACAGATTCATCACCTGTTTTAACGTTTTTAACATTAACAGAATCCACTTTCATCTGGCCGTTGATCTTTTCTACCACACTGTCATAAACAGGTGTTATCTTATCATTATTAAGTACCCTGTCCTGAAGGATTTTGGCTCCCCTGAATTTATCCCTTCTGTGGAAGATATAAACTTTGCTTGCAAATCTTGTCAGGAAATATGCTTCCTCGAGGGCAGTATCTCCCCCGCCCACAACAGCGGTTACTTTTTCCCTGAAGAATGCCCCGTCGCAGGTTGCACAGTAGGATACTCCCCTGCCGGTATATTCCGCCTCACCCGGAACCCCCAGTTTCTTGAAGGAAGCTCCGGTTGCAATAATTACAGCCCGGCTTTCCACAACTGAAGAATCAGCAAGATGAAGACTGAAGATACCGCTGTTCTCATCCTTCTCTATTTTTCTGATTTCCCCATTTCTGATTTCAGCCCCAAGTCTTCTTGCCTGAGCCTCCATTTTTGACATGAGGTCCCATCCCTCAACCGGATCGACAAATCCGGGATAGTTTTCCACCTCAAAAGTATTTATTACCTGCCCACCCGGTGAAAACTTTTCTATAACAGCAAGATCCATACCTGCTCTTACACCATAAATTGCAGCTGTAAGTCCGGCAGGGCCTGCTCCTATTATAATAAGATCTTTCATTACAGTTCTCCTTGAATCTACTCAGCGGTTTTGAGTATTATTCTGTCATCTTCTGAATCAGTTCCCCTGAGCTTGACTCTTACATCATCCTCTATTCCTGTTTCAATTTTAAATCCACAGTAATCAGGTTGAATAGGCAGTTCCCTGTTTCCTCTGTCAATCAGTTCAAAAAGGCGTATTGCAGATGGCCTTCCAAATGTCATGAGATTCTCAATTGCCGCCTTCATGGTTCTGCCAGTAAAAATTACATCATCCACCAAAAGGATAACAGACCTGGTAATATCAAATTCAATCCTGGTTTCCTTTATTTCAGGCAAAACTCCACGGGTTGCAAGGTCATCCCTGAAAAGATTAATATCAAGCGTGCCCAATCTTACACTCTTACCTGACAGTTTCTCTATCTCTGATTTTATTCTCTCGGCGAGCTCCACTCCCCTGGTCTGAACACCCACTATAGCAAAATTTTCGATATCAGGATAATCCGCATATATCTTTCTGGAATACTCAACTAATATTGTTTCAATATCACTGCTGTCAGCAATTGTTTTTTCAAGCATATTGAACTCCTGCATATATTATTTTAGGCCACTACTGTCAAATGCATAAAAAAAACAATATTATTGGCAGAACAGAACTCATGTCAATAAAAAATAGCGAATATGAATGATCTCCCTTAGAACGCAGTAAGTGCCGCCCGGATAAAGCTCGTTATTGGCGCCTGCTCTCTTGCATCCTCCAGAACATCAGATGCTTCTTTTAACAGCTTCCCGGTTTGCGCATGCACTTTATCCTCATTCAGCAGCTTACCTACTGTTCCGGTTCCTCTGTTTACTTTTTCACTGATCTCCCTGATATTGCGAACTGCAACTCTTACATTTGCCCTGTTTTCATCAATCAATTTGGATATACTGAGGAATGGATCATCGAGTTCACCGGAAAGAGCATCCCGGGTCTGAACAATCGGGAATGGATATCCACGACTATCGAATCCCCCTCCCGGATATATTGAAACATTTTTTCCTCCAAGTGCAGCTTCCGATCTTATTGCTATTCTGTAATTTTCATATAGCTTGAAGGAATTATACATTCTCATTGTTACCCGAACGCCCTCATCCTGAAGTTGGATCTCTCTGACCGTTCCTGAAAAAACACCTTTTATATTCACCTTATTACTTACCTCAAGACCACCGACATCCGTAAAAATCACTGTCATGTCATAACTGCCCTTTGGTTCGAATTCTTTTTTACTCATAATGATGGTATAATATCCAAGAACAGTAAGAGCCGAAAGAACAACAAGGCCTACTATCATCTCATACCTGATTTTCCCTATCATGGCAACCTCCAGGTTTTTTTGAAACTATGAAAAATTCTTTTCAGGAATTCTTTTCAAAACAGACAGGTTCATACCTGTATAGGCCCGCTTATACCTCCGGTAATAAACTGCCTGACAGTTTCGTTTTCTGTATTCCTGATCTTTTCAGGAGTATCACACTGAATGATCTCTCCATTATAAAGCACTGCAATTCTGTCTGCAATCATATATGCACTGCTCATGTCATGCGTAACGACAACCGATGTTACCTGAAATCTCTTCTGCATATTAACTATCATCTTGCTTATATGACTCGACATTACCGGATCAAGCCCGGTAGTCGGCTCATCGTAAAGGATGATATCAGGATCAGTAACAAGAACCCTCGCAAGGCTTACCCTTTTTTTCATGCCACCGCTCAACTCAGCAGGCATTTTGTACTTTGCCTCGCTCAAACCAAGAATCTTCAGTCTGTCATCAACCCTTTCTTCAATGTCTTCCTTTGAATACTTTCCGCTCTCGACCATTGGCAGTGCAAGATTTTCCTCAACTGAAAGCCAGTTGATAAGAGCACCGGACTGAAAGACTACTCCCATCCTCTCTCTCAATGAATTCTTGACTCTTCGGGATGACCTGTTCATTCTGACACCATCAATAAGAACTGTGCCACTATCAGGTTCCAGCAGTCCTGAAATATGTTTCAATACGACTGTTTTACCTGCTCCTGACATACCAATAATCACAAAGGTCTCTCCGTTTTCAATGGTTATCGATACATCCTTTATTACTGTTCTCCCTTCAAAGGATTTGTTTAAATTAACAATTTCTATCATAATCCTTCTCTGAAAAATATCTCTGTAATAAAATAACCGGAGATGAGAATCAACACAAGAGACACAACTACAGAATCTCTTGTAGCCTTACCAACCCCCATAGCGCCGTTCTGTGCTCTCAGCCCCTGCGCACAACTCACGCTTGCAATACATAAACCAAAAATCAGGGCCTTCAGAAGACCTACATATACAGCTTTCAACCATAATGACTGAAGCACATGGTGATAAAAAGTTACGAAGTTTACATTCAAATGAGACTCGGCAACAACCGCCCCTCCGATTGTTCCGAGGATATTTGTATATATAGTTGCAATAGGAGTCATGATTCCCATAGCTATAACCCTTGGCATTACAAGAAACTCAACCGGGTTTATTGACATAAGCTCCAGGGCATCAATTTCTTCAGAAATTTTCATTGTACCTATCTCTGTTGCCATTGAGGAACCCACAGCTGCTGTCAGAATTATTGCAGACATAAAGGGCCCCATCTCCCTTGTAAGCGATGCAATAACGAGATTACCAACCTGCTCTTCCATATGATAAACCTTCATTTCTATACCAGTCTGCAGAGCAAGAACCATCCCTGTAAAAACCGCAACAATCGAGAGTACGGGCAGAGTTCTGACGCCGGCATTAAACATCTGCCTGGCAATCTCTTTTCTTCGTTTAAAAATTCTGGTTAAACTAAAAATACTCTCAAGAAACACCAGGCTGGTGAATCCGGTATTATCAATAAAATTGAGAAAACTCTCTCCAAAATTTAATAATATGTTTTTTATCTGATTCATCCGGTTAAACCGTTATCTGAATAAACAAGAGCTGAATCTAAACTCATTAGAAATGTTCACTATAGTCCCTGCCCTATGAGAATATTCAGCAAGCTTAAGATTTTCCCTGAGTTTTGCTTCTTCAAGTTTTCTTTCCTCATCATCATACGGAACTCCATCAGCAATTCGTACAGGAATCCATAATAATTTCAAATATTTACCTTTTTCTTCATTTGAATAACCAAACATTGAAAGCAGAAAAGAGAATTCCCTGATTATATCATTTCTTTCTTTATAAGTAAAAAGAATCGGCACCTTTGCTTCAAAAAACCTGTCCCCCCACCTCTGATAATAAGTCCGAAGCAACAGCCCAAGCCTCCTCTCTCCTGTTCTCAGTTTTCTGTATTCAAAAAGCGACCATAATGGCTGATATAGCCTGTCATAACCTTCTGGATCCCTTACAGGCAAAAGAGATAAAAGCTGAAACTGATAATCACCAAGGTCATTATATTCTATATGGAAAAGAGGCCATATCTTAAAATAACGCCATGAGTTTCCATAATAGCTGTGAATCTTATTATAATCCCTTTTAAAATACCAGATCAGAATACAATTAATATAGTATTCTGATCTGTATGTTTTTGCATTCCTTGTCATTGTAAAATACAAAGGAGTTATAAAAAATGTTTCATTCTTCTCATATTTATACGATCCATAGAATGGAAAGAAAATTCTCTTCTTTATATATGGCTTTTTGCAGTCCTGAATCTGAACAAGGGGCCATGGCAAATTATACCGGGTATCTCCAATTCTCTTATTGTATCCCCACGAAAAAAAAGGCCACAGAACAGTAAAAGCTGAAACATCTTCATTAGTGCTCCATTTTCTTCCAAACAGGGGAAATATAAAAAGTGTTTTATGCTCACGGTCTTTATAGAAAGTTCTCCTGTAATTGAAAATCATAAGAATTGAATAATTGGAATACCATCCCTCTTTTTTTGAATGAGCATAAAATGGCAGTATCCGAAACTCATCCCTGTCACTGCTTTTACCCCTCTGTAGGATGGGCCAGACGAGTCCCCATGCTTTGTAGTCCTTGAACTCATAATCTGTATAAAGAGGCATGAAGGATGCAAAAAGATATACTATTGAAAGGGCATACACTCCTATTGGATTTGCCACGACCTGCCAGGGAGGGAAAAAAACAAAAAGAAGAAAACCCGGAAAAATATAGGCGGATATTCTCTTCTGCCCCAGCTTACCTCTCAGTGTTCCGCCAAAAGGCCACAGCATGAAATAGTTATCCCCTTTTTCAGTTGAACTGCCGTAATAGACAAAAGGAAAAAATCCAAAATCATAGTCAGGAACGTTATCATCGTGGATGTAATCCAGGGAATTTCCAAATCCAAAAAGCCAGCGCCACTCATCTTTCTGTGTGGTTTTATATCTCCAGAATATCAACGGCATCAAAGATGCGCTGAAACTTTTTCCGGAAATATTCTGGTCTGTCCGTGTATAAAAAGGCCTAAAGGTTAAATTTTTTTCATACTGAGTTGATTCTTTTTCATACAGAAACCACCACCAGTCAAACTGGTTGACAGGTTCAGCAATTGCCGCCATACCATATAATGAAAAAAGCAGAAATATCATTGCAATTAAGACAACACGGCAAAGAGTAAATGAATATTTCTTTTTAATTTCTGTCATAGCATCCAAACATAAGTTCATTTCTTTCGTTGAGCACATACAAACTCTGACAGTTTCAGATTATCCTCAGGTGATATCATCGTAAATTTAATTCCACCCCTGTATTTCATACTTCCATCCCCAAAGGGAATCAGAGAATGCCAGATATTTTTAGCTCCGGCAAGAATAAATCCCTGACCAATTATAAATTTCAGAAAAAAGATATCCATTTCTGAAATAAGTGAAGCTTTGATTTTACTGATTTCAACAATTTCAATTCCGGCTCCTGCCAGACTAATATCTGTTACCCGGCCTCTGATTTGCTCTTCTTCAAATTTTATTTCAAATTGCAGAATATCATCCGGTTCCATCCTTGATTCCCGCCTGGAATTATTATGAATATCCAATTTAAATCCACCTTTTTATCCGCCCGGAAAAGGAAAACTGATTATTAAGGACTTACCTTCCGTGCTATATTCTTTTAAAGTTACATCAATTTTTATATATACATCCAAGAATTTATTGACAACAGCATCTGTTAATTATAATATTTTCTTTGCTTTATCCGAGTATTATATTTAGAAATAGTAAATAATTACTATATAAATAAAATATAATTAACTTTTAATGAATTTAAAGTAAAATAATAATCAGTATCTATTTAAAAATTACTACTGTATCATTTTTTACCCAGAAATCATCATAATTTTCCCCGGAGGATAAGAATGAAAAAAACGATAATTGCAATAATCCTGACTCTATGCACCGCTGTTCTTTTTGCACAGGATAAGGAAGCCCCAAAAGCTGAAAAACCCGCAGTATCGATTGAAGACAAGGTTTACAGCGAGATAGTACTAGAAGATTTTGAAAAGACAGCCTACAGCAAAAAAAATATCAATTACACTCAGGGCAGGGAGAGGCAGGCTTCCATTGCCATAAGGGATTCTGCAGAGGGTGGCTATGCTGCTCCTTTTAACAATTCAAAAAAATATCTTGGACTGAAGATGTATGCAAAAAAAGGGGATTTCCTGACAATACTGCCGGAGAAGGAACTGAAAATTGATAAATACTGTAAATCCATCGGTATCTGGGTTTATGGCAAAAACTTTTCAGGTCAGCTTTCAATACTTATTCAGGACATCGAAAATACTAATTACAGACTCGTTCTTGGAACTGTTGATTTTCTGGGCTGGAGAAAAATGGTTGTCAAGCTGCCAAAGAATGTTAAACAGCAGGATGAATATCTGAATCAGAAAGGGTTTATTAAAATTACGAAAATAATTTACAGGCCAGGAAATATGTCCATTCATCCGAAGTGGCAGTATTTCTATATTGATGACATTACTGCAAGAGTGAGAGATAAATATACTGATCGTCAGAGTGATGACTGGTAAGAATACAGAGTTCAACCGGTCATCAGCGAAGATGGCCGGGACAGGGATATACTACTGGTTTTCCTGACAAAGGACTTTTCTCTACAGCACACCTGATTCCAAACAGGCTACTGACCGTATCAACATTCACTACATCTTCCGGATCACCATCAAAAAAAAGGCAACCATCCATAACTCCAATCATCCGCGAAGAATATTCCGAAGCCAGATTAATATCATGAAGAACAGTAACAATTGTCGATCCCGTACTATTTAGTGAATAAAGAAGATCCATTATCTGTACTGAATGATTAATATCAAGATGTGAAACAGGCTCATCAAGGATAATTACACTACTGTTCTGGCTAAAGGCTCTTGCTATCTGGACAAGTTGAAGTTCTCCTCCTGACAGTTCAGTAATAAATCTCTCTCTCAAATGTTCTGAGTCTGTCACTTTTAAAGCATTCTCTACTACTTCAAAGTCTTCCTTTTTTTGCACATCCCAAAATTTTTGATGAGGGAATCGTCCAAGCATAATATAATCAAACACTGTAAAAGACAGGGCCGGAGATGAAAACTGTTCAACAACAGACCTTTCAGCAGCAAGTTCTCTTCTCGAATATGCCTGAAGATTTCTTTCCAGGAAAAAAATACTGCCTGATTCCGGAGAAAGACTTCCTGCAAGAGTTTTAAGGAGAGTACTCTTCCCGGCACCATTTGGCCCGATTATAGAAACAAAATCACCACAGCATATATTGAGGTCAACACCATGAAGAACCTGTTTATCAGGGTATCCTGCAGATATTTTTTTCAGAGTAAAAACATTCATTTACAAAGCCTCATTATCAATCGACCTCTTTATCCTCATATATCTTTTCCGAAAACCTGTAACTGATGTTATCTTTTCACAAGAAAAAAAAGAAAAAAGATCCCACCTGTAAAGCCGGTAATAATACCAACAGGAATTTCATATGGAGGAAGAAGACTTCGGCCAACGGTATCACACAGCATTAAAAACAGTGCCCCCCCCAGCGCTGCCAAAGGCAAAAGTCGTAAGTGAGAAGGCCCTGTGATGTTTCTAACAACATGAGGAACAACAAGGCCTACAAAACCCACAACCCCACCAAGGGAAACTGATAACGCAGACAACAAAGAGGCTGTAAAGAATACAACCGACACACTTCCCCTTCCGACACCCATATTCTCTGAAAAAGACCTTCCGAAAGAAATAACATCAAGATGTTTATGAAAAAACTGTGAAACGATCAAGAGAATTGCACATAACAGCCCAATATACTTCAGCATATCATAACGGGCAAGAGAAAGATCCCCCATTAGCCACATAACGGCTTTATGTACCTTATCCGAACTCGAAAAAGCAAAAATAATCAATACGCCGGAAGAAAGGATAAAACTGAGAGCTACCCCGGACAAAATGAGGGAATTTTCACCAAAATTTTTTCTAAGCGAAATAAAATACACCACATTAATTGCGCACAGGCTTCCGGCAAGGGAAAACAGTAGAACGAAAATGTAGTCCAGAGACAATGTTATACCAAGAGAAGCACCCAGAGCTGCTCCACCTGATACTCCGATAATAAACGGATCGGCAAGTGGATTTTTTAGAACTGCCTGAAATATCGTACCGCTTACGGCAAGTGATGACCCAATAACGAGCGCCACCATTATTCTCGGGAGCCTGAATCCCAGGATAATATCTCCGGTCAGCGGGTCCCAGTTTCCGGAAATAAAATCCGAAAAAGAAATTATATGATAACCGGAAAAAAGCGATCCGGCAACCAGGGTAACGACTATCAACAATGCAATAAGCAGTTTATTCTTTATAAAGGCCATGTTTCCTAACCTATATCACCATTTGAAAAAAATCCAGCCTCAGATTTCTTTTTCTGCATTTATCCCCAACACCTCCGCATCCCCTTTTATATTCTCAATCTTTTTATGAAAGATTGATCAAAACAAATAGGATCCGTTTAAAATAATCTGAATTAAAAATGATCTACAAAAGCAGCAATTCCCGGAGATGAATAACAGACTCTACATAATCATAGGGAGTATAGAATCCCACATGATCCGGCTTTATAAATCTGATCTTTTTATGAAGATCTTTTCTGAATTTCAAAATTTTATTACTGACACGTTTTTCATTCAGAGATACCTTTTCGGTCATTATGACAATAACTTCAGCGTTGGAATAAATCAATGCCTCAAAAGAAATTTTCGGATATGGAATTTTCAGATCCCTGAAAACATTTTCAGCTCCGGCATCTGACATAATTGATGATATATAGGATTTTCCGGATACAGAAATCAAAGGGTCAGTAGAGACAAGGAATATGGTTTTTATATCAGCCTTTTTCTGTTTACGTAATTTTTTGAGCATTCCTGAATAATAATCAATTTTTTTTTGAGCCAGTTCTTCCCTGCCGATTATCCCACCAAGCTTTAAATAATTATTACGCAATGATTTAAAATCACTGTTTCTTGAAAATTTAATTACATTGATTGAACTACCGGAGAGTCTTTCAGTATTCTGTGTAACACTGTCTTCCTCTGAAACCAGAACCAGTTCAGGCTGGAGCATGAAAATTTTTTCAAAATCGGGCCTGACTATTGAACCGATTATTTCAACCTTTTTATTCAGAGGCGGATGATAAGATGTAACACCGATCAACCTGTTTTCAACACCCAGATCGATCACCTGACGCGTAAGAGATGGCGAAAGAGAGATAATTGAATCTGAAACTTTACTTTTTTTTACATAAACGTTATTATTTTTCAGAAAAAAAAGAATCAGAACAGAGATTACAACCAGTACAAGAGTGATTATTTTCTTCATTTTTTCCTTTATTCAGCTTATAAAAATCAATGACAATCCTATATAAACCGTTAATACTGTAAAGATAAAATATGTACAAAGATCTCACAATTAGACCGGTTTATATTTAACAGAAATATCAATATTTCATTTTAAAGGAAAAAACCGGGAATCAGGCAAGTGTAACAATTTTTTCTTCTCGAGCACATTTGAAACAATACCTCAGACCCTGTTTCCTGTTTTTGACAGGAACATAAAAATGATTCAATTCATTGATTTCTTTTCCGCATTTTGAACATTTCATATAAAACCTCTATTGTTACATTTTAGTCTATAACGGCAATAATTTTATCTTTTCAACTAATCAATCCATAATAAAATTACAAAGATCAGTATTTTGAACTCAGGAAAAATGTGTAAACCCGGTTTTGATTCCAAAATACTTTTTAAAGTAAACAGAAAAAAATTTCTACCACTGCCGCCTTTGACGAAAAAGTTTTTTTCTTAATTAAAATAAGAAATAAACGCTGGTGTAAAATAATACTTTTACTATAATTATCAATCTGTTGACAAAATGTCAGACAAATTGAATTTATAATATAAATTTCGGAATCAATCATTTTTAAATTAATAAATATTGAAAATGATTGATTTTTTTCAATATTTATTGCAGTTTTTAAATCTGAAGTATCAATTTCTCAATAAATACCATAAAGCTAGATCTAATACTTATGTTTCCCGCCTGCCTTCGGAGGGCTGGAAACATAAGTACTGATTTTAACTGTAGTTATAATTTATTGAAATTTTAAAATATAATTTTTAGAGTATCTTATAATATAAGCTTTATTAAAACTTA
>CAZEJW010000023.1:0-23776 GCA_964512685.1 uncultured Leptospirales bacterium
AATTCGTCAGACGGAAGAACTAAAATTAATTTCAGGATAATAAAAAAGCAGAGGGATATTCCGATCTCTACCGGTATAAAAGTTTTTCTAAAGGATACAGACAATCCTTCTGCAAAGGCGCTCAGGTCAGTTGACAAAACCAGCGGGTCTGACGGAACCTTCATTCTATTCCCCAGGAGAGATGTCAAATGGGTTGTAATCAAAATAAAGAAAAAAGGATTTAATCCTCTGAGGTACGAACTGAAGGTCATACACGGCAAAGAGGCGAATGTAACGGTAGAGCTGGAACCATCCGGAAAGAATTCCGCTGGCATCAATAATAAGATGTTGAAACCGATTTTCTTCAAATTCAATTCCGATGTCATAGAGATGAAATATTATCCAAGGTTACATAGGATCATAGATCATATGAGGAAAAATTCCAAAAGCAGAATACTCATAGCCGGACATGCTGACATGTACGGCAGACATGAAACAAACAGAAAAATCAGCCTCAAAAGAGCAAAAGCAGTAAGAGACTATTTTGAAAAAATGGGAATCAGCACAAACAGAATTGCTGTTAAAGGATTGGGCAACCTGAAACCCCTGAAATGCGTTGCAGGAAAACAGGAAAACCGCGTTAATCGAAGGGTCGAATTCAGTGTAAGATAGAAATCACATCTCCCTTTTATAACCTGAAACATCGATCACCCTTCTCATAAAACCTCTCTCATTCTCCAGTCTTTCAGAAGCTGTTTCAAGACTTTCAGCAGTACCGATATCCTGCCACAGGCCTCTGTGCTCATGACTGATCAGACGCTTTCTTTTAATAAGTGAAGTAAAGCCCGTATATACCACACTTGAAAAATCAGGTTCGAGATATTTCATTATTTCAGAATTAATAACAGCTATGCCTGTATATTCATGTGTTGGTTCGATTCCTGATTCTAGAAAATTCCTAAAATCAACTACATTTTCACCGTCAATCGAAACAGACGCCCCGGACAATACTGGCTTAACAACAACACAGCTTTTGTTTCCTGAAGAATAAAAATGGTTTATAACTTCAGCAGGATTGATGTCAGCGACTATGTCACTATTGACAAGAATAAAATCCTCATGAAGAAAATCTTTGCAGTTTCTGATACCTCCTCCGGTTCCAAGGATCTCCTTTTCAACTGAAAAATTTACCCTTATGCCAAAATTATCCTGTGTATCAAAAAATTCCATTACATCATTTGCCCTGTAGTGAAGATTGCAAATCACCTGATCTATACCGCACGATTTCAAAAAAGCTATTGAATAAACAATAGCCGGTATGCCATTAACGGGAACAAGAGGTTTGGGGATTCTCTCTGTCAGAGGTCTCAGCCTTTCTCCGAACCCTGCTGCTAGAATAAATCCTTTCATTAAAAACTCCGGACTGAAGATCTGCATCTCCGTTTATATTATTCAGTTATATAATCACTAATGATTTCATATGACTTTTTCAGAATTGAATTCCGTGAAACATAGCCAGGCAGATAATCAAGAACCTTCATACTCTCCCTGAACCAGGGCTTGTTTTGGTTTATCAGAAATCCATAACTTCCTGCCGCCTTAATGTTTCTCTGATAAGCAGACAAGTCGAAAAGATAATCAAACTCAGGTCTGCTCATATCATGAATACCATTTTTCAGAGATTCAATGTAGTAGTAGTCTTTTAAAGCTGCAAATACATCCTCAGAAAAAAACAAATAAGCATCTCTCAGAAGCGACACTGCATCATATTGAGGCAATCCCATTCTTGCATCCTGGAAATCAATGATATAAAAATCATTGTCATGTATCATAATATTTCTTGAATGAAAATCCCTGTGATTGATTACAAACAGATCCAAACGGTAAAGTTCATGCGAAATATTTTTGAATTCATTCCTGAGAGTTCTCGCTTCAATGGAAGAAAATTTTGCATTGAAAAAGCCCTTAAGGGTATGTTCAATAAAAAAATCAAATTCATACATCAGACGATCTGTATCAAAAAATTCAGGAGAATCAATTTCACCTGAATGAACAGACTGGATTTTCACCAGGCAGTTAATTATACTTTTATATAAAGAAATAAGTTTATTGGATGTAATATTTTCGACATATTTCTGCAGGGAAATATCCCCAAGATCATCCTCAAGAATAAATCCATTATATTCATCAAAAGCAATAATCCCAGGAACAGGCACACTGTTTCGTAAAAACAGTTCATGAATTCTGAAAAAGGGATAATCAGCAATTCGATTATTCTTGAGCCCGGGATCGATACACAGGATGAATGATTCGCTGTCAGTAATGACACGATAATAGCTTCTTGAAGATGCATCTCCTGTCAGACTGACAATTTTCCGGTGCTTTCCCAAATTGTTATCAAGGAATACATTCAGCTTTTCTGAATTCATTAAAGCCTTCCGTTTCATTAATTGACGACAGGAGGTAAGGATTCCTTATCTCCTGTCGTATTTTTCACTTTTAATTTTTCTATGGGAAGGTTTATTTTTTATTCGATACTTCTTCTTAAGAATGCCGGGATATCCAGATCTTCGTTTGAATAATCCCTGCTCCTCTTACTTTCATAATCCAGAGAAAACATCTGCTTCTTTACAGCAGTTTTTTTCATCTCTTTCTCCTGATTGCCCTCGATCAGTGTCAGAGATGCTCCCGAATTTCCGCTGAAATTATATTCATTCTTTCTGGAAAGCATATTTTTCTTTCTGTCAAAACCTGTTGCAATTACTGTAACTCTTACCCTGTCATCCAGTCCGGGATCGACTGTTGTTCCAAAAATAATATTTGCCTCAGGATCCACCTGTCTGGTAATTACATCAGTTACTTCATTAACTTCATGAAGTGACAGATCATTACCTCCGGCAATATTGATAAGAACGGCTTTTGCTCCCTCTATACTCGTTTCTTCGAGTAATGGACTGTTTATTGCCATTTGCGTGGCCTCAAGAGCCTTTGTCTCACCTGTACCGATACCAACACCCATCAGCGCATCTCCGGTCTCTTTCATTACGGTTCTTACATCAGCAAAATCCACATTAACAATGCCTGTAACCATAATAAGATCCGCAATGCCCTGAACTCCCTGTCTTAAAATAT
The DNA here is from genome assembly GCA_964512685.1 of uncultured Leptospirales bacterium. Lineage (GTDB taxonomy): Bacteria > Spirochaetota > UBA4802 > UBA4802 > UBA5550 > CAZEJW01. The sequence continues at coordinate 3,112 of CAZEJW010000023.1, forward strand.
CATCAGCGAGTTTGAAGGCATCTTCAATTGGTGTCTTTCTGTCAATGATCTTCAACAGTAAATCATTGGGAATCGTTATAAGAGTATCGACTTTTTCCTTAATGTTTGCGATTCCCTCTTCAGCCCTGGTATTTCTTTTCTTACCTTCGACCTTAAACGGCTTTGTGACAACACCAACAACCAGTGCTCCGAGTTCTTTTGCAATCTCTGCAACGATTGGAGCTGCACCGGTTCCAGTACCACCGCCCATTCCGGCTGTAATAAAAACCATATCAGCACCCTTCAGTGCTTTATGAAGCTTGTCTCTGTCTTCATTAGCCGCTTCTCTTCCAACCTCCGGATCGGCTCCGGCTCCAAGCCCCCTGGTAAGCTTTCCGCCTATCTGAAGTTTGTTCGATGCAAGGCTTTCTCCGAGCTGCTGAGCATCGGTATTCGCCACTATGAACTCGATCCCTTCCATGCCGGTTGCTATCATTCTGTTGACAGCGTTAGTACCTGCACCTCCAACGCCGACAACCTTGATGATGGTCGATAACGGCCTTTCTTCCTCTAACTTAAACATGCTTCCCTCCCCATAAGAATAAGAATTAATTTAAAAGTATTATGTCTCATAAGCAATCAAAAAATTATTTTTTTACAAATAATCTTCAAACCACTTCTTCACTTTAGTAAATACACCTTTTTTAGAACCATCGAACCTGCTCTTCCCTCTGAACTGATTCAACCTGATGCCATACTTGAGTAGTCCTACAGCGTTAGAATACTGAGGAGTATTGACTCTGTCGGAAAGACCGACAATATCCCTGGGTGTGCCGATTCTGACTGGCATATTAAAAACCCTTTCACCCGATTCAATACATCCTTCGATCATACTTCCTCCGCCGGTAAGAACAATACCGGCAGCCAGTATGTCTTTTTTGCCGCTCTTGATGAGTTCATGATTTATCATTTCCATAATCTCAGTCATTCTCGGCTCGATTATCTGGGTTAATTCCTGTCTGAAAAGCCTTCTCGGAGCCCGTCCGCCCACTGACGGGACATCGAGCATTTCAGATGCATCTACCAGATCGAGTACTGCACAGCCATACTTCTTTTTTATCATCTCAGCCGACTCGAGCGGAGTCCTCAGCCCAATAGAAATATCATTGGTCACATGGATGCCTCCCACTGACAATACCGAAGAGTATGCAACTCCTCCTTCCATATAAACAACTATATCTATTGTGCCCCCGCCAATATCGACAAGAGCAACGCCGAGTTCTTTTTCATCTCTGCTCAAAACAGCATCAGCGGCAGCAAGTGAACTAAAAACAATGTCTCTGTACTGATAACCTGCCCTGCCGACTGACTTCATCATATTCTGAATGCTGGCGCTCGATCCGGTTATTATATGAACTTCAGCCTCGAGCCTCACACCACTCATACCAATCGGGTCTTTTATTCCGGTCTGGTCATCAACAGTAAATTCTTTTGAAAGAACGTGGAGGATTTCCCTGTCGACTGGTATCACTATTGCCTGTGCACCTTCAATGACCCTTCTTACCTCGACAGGAGTTATTGTCCTGTTTCGGTTTGTTATTGCAACAACTCCACGTGAATTCTCGCCCCTGATATGCTCTCCGCTGATTCCGACAAAAACCGAATTGACTTCATACCCGGCCATAAGTTCAGCTTCTTCAACTGCCTTTTCTATTGCTGCGGCTGTATTGTCTATATTGACAATTATTCCGTTCTTCAGCCCTTTTGATGGCGCAACGCCTACTCCTGCCACCTCAATCTGACTGTTCTCATTCAGCATCCCTATTACTGCACAGGTTTTTGTCGTTCCTATATCAAGTCCAACTATGATATCTTCCATTACCAAATACCTCTTTACCTGATTGCGATTCTGTTTCCAGTGATATGTAACCTTCCCGGATAATGTCGTTTTCTGTCAAGATACCCGGCAACATACTTCAAACGTTTAAAATTTATCTCTGAGCTGGTCATGAAAAATTCTGTTATTCTGTTTTTGAGAATTATCTTTATTATTCCGTTTTTACAGACACAAACTTCACGTAGTTCATAAAAAATTGTTTTATGCTTTTCCCTGATCAGGTCGAGTAATGAACAGAGTCTCTTTACCCTCTCTGATAATTTCCCATCAGGAAGATCCTCTCTGCCAATTACTACAAGCGGATTTTCATGTGAATACTTGCCGTTTTTAGAAATCATGCTGAAATCTCTGCCCACCTCGAATAATACAGTCCTGCCGTTATTTACAAGGGCAAAAGACGCAAAAGGTTCTTTTTCAATGACCGATACAATGAGTCTTCCGTCTCTAATATTTATATTGAAAGAGTCAATAATACCTATTGACGAAAGTTTTTCTTCAAACAACAGCATATCGACAATTATTTTTTTGCCTTTCACGGACAAACCGGAGTCTCTCATCAATTCATATCTGGATAAATTTTTAAGTCCCCTGAATTCGAACTCACGCACTTCCCTGATTTTAGATGCTGCTTCAGAAGTGTCAAGAGCAATTATTATAAGAGCACAAACCGCAATAAATTTTAAACTTATAATACTGCCTGAAATAAATTTTATGCAGGATATAATTCCGGCCATCAGACTTCCTTTTTACCCTTACTCAATTCTTCAAGTATTTCCCGTCCAACTCTGTTAATATCCCCGGCACCAAGGGTTAATATAATATCACCCGGAAGTGCAACAGAAGCGATTACTGCAGGAATTTCCTCCATCCTGCTGATTACTTCCACACATCGGTCATCATGCTTTTCTATTGCTTCCTTTATTTTCATGGATGAGATTCCTTCAATAGGAGTCTCGCCGGCAGGATATATCTCTGTAAGATACAAAAGGTCGGCACTGCCAAAACACTGACCGAATTCTTCCCATAATAACTGAGTTCGGGAATAACGGTGAGGTTGAAACACAGCAATGACTCTTCTGCCAAGCTTCTTAACGGCTTCAAGTGTGGCTCTTATCTCAGTTGGATGATGCCCGTAATCATCCATAATACATATACCATTATATTCACCAATTGTCTCAAGCCGTCTACCTACTCCCCTGAAATCCGCAAGGCCCTCTTTTATTGCTTCGTTGCTCATCCCGAGCTCAAGGGAAACGCATATAACCGACAAAGCATTCAATACATTATGATTACCGAGTAACGCAAGTTCGAAACTGCCAAGATCCTTATCCTTATATTCACACTCAAAGTATGTTTTTCCATTCTCTACTCTGACATTCTTCGCCCTGAAATCCGCATCCTCTGAGAAACCATAAGTAACATGAGGCCTTTCGACTCTTGGTAAAATTTCTCTAATAGTTACATCGTCAATACACAGAACTGAATATCCGTAAAAGGGAATATTGTTAATGTATAGAAGAAAGGCATCCTTGAGTCCTTCAAAATACTTGTAAAAATCAAGATGATCTGCATCGATATTAGTAACAATTGCAATAGAAGGAAGCAGTTTGAGAAAGGAACCATCCGACTCATCTGCTTCGAAAACAATATATTCTCCCTCTCCAACCCTGTTGTTTGAATCAAAGTTAAGGACCTTTCCTCCAATCACAGCAGTGGGATTTATTCCTCCATGATAAAGTACATAAGAAAGAAGTGAGGATGTTGTTGTTTTACCATGGGTTCCCGCCACTCCAATTCCATGCTTTAATCTTACAAGTTCAGCGAGCATTTCGGAACGGTGAATGATAGGGATATCCCTGTTTCTTGCTTCAATAAGCTCCGGGTTGTTACGGTCAATTGCACTTGATGTAATAACGACATTGTAATCTCTTATATTGCCCGGAGCATGACCAGTATAAATAACAGCTCCACGCTCCGCGAGCCTTCTTGTCTGGTCTGACTCTCTGAGATCCGAACCTGATACTTCATATCCTAAATTTATAAGGATCTCGGCAATTCCACTCATACCAATTCCGCCTATCCCTATAAAATGCATTTTCTTTGATTTTCTGAACATCTTATTCCTCTTGTTACCCGCTTTCGACCAACAGCATTCCTTCCCGAATGACTGCTGTATATTTATTTACATACTTCCTTTACTATGATCTCCGCTGCATCAGTTCCTGCTTCTGACAATGCCCTCTTTGACATCTTCTTCAGTTTTCCAGGATTATCCAGAAGCTCTGAAATAATCGGCATTACCTTTTCGGGCAATGCATCCTTATCAGAAATCTTTATAGCCGCGCCTGCATCAACAAACGAATCTGCATTTTTATCCTGATGATTCATTGCTGCATGAGGATAGGGAATCTGTAATGACGGAATTCCCATTGCTGCGAGCTCCATCATTACTCCTGCACCTGATCTGCTGATTGCTATATCACACGCCCTGTATGCAGCACCAACATTCTCAATAAAAGGAGAAAGATAAATCGCACCTGCATCCATATTCTCCTGCATCATCTTTCTGAAACGCTCATATGAAAATTCGCCAGTACTCCATATAATTCCAACATCCTTAAACTCTTCAGGATATTTTTCCAGCATCCCGGCAATTAGCTCATTTATTTTTAAAGCTCCCTGACTGCCGCCGATTACAAGAATAATTTTCTTTCTGTGTCCCAGATGAAAAAAATCTTTTGACTCGCGGACCGACATATCCTTCATGACTGCTTTCCTTATTGGATTGCCTGCTTTTACCTGTTTCTCAGGGAACTTCAGGTATTGTCGTGATATTTCAAAAGTACCAAAAATTTTCTGTGCATACTTTTCGAACAAACCGGTGACTTTGCCCGGAACAGAATTCTGCTCGCAAAGATATATATCCTTTTTCATTACAACTGCGGAGAGAAGAGCAGGACCAGAAACATATCCGCCCATGCCAATAACAGCATCTATCTCTTTATTCTTAATTATTTTTCTTGCTTTTAGAAACGACAGAAAAAACGAAAAAATAAAAACCGGCAGTTTCAGTACATTTTTGGTAAATGACGGAGCGCTGTAGAGAAACAGGTCATCTGAATCAATATCGTTAAGCGAAGAGAAACGCAGATCTCTCTTTCCGGCAAGAAAAAAAGTTTTGTTGCCATTCTTTTTAAATTCTTCATAAAGTGCAAGACCAGGGCTTATATGTCCTCCCGTGCCTCCACCTGTTATCAGTATATTTTTTTTTGTCACTGCCATACCTCATCAGAAAAATACAATCCTTCATGTGACTCTCTGTATCTGGAAATATTAAGCAGCATTCCGGCTGCAATCATATTGGATAAAAGAGATGAGCCACCATAACTCACAAAGGGTAGAGGAATCCCGGTAGTAGGAAGACTACCGCTGACCACTCCCATATTAATAAAAGCCTGAACTACGATAAGTAACGTCAATCCTATAGCGAGAAGCCTGCCGAAATCATCCGGAGCGCCAAGAGATATAACAATGCCTCTCCAGAAAACCGAACAATAGAGAACAACCATAAAAACTGTTCCAACAAGTCCAACTTCTTCAGCGATAACCGCAAAAATAAAATCCGTATGCGGCTCAGGAAGCCTGGAAATCTTCTGAGTGCCGTGCCCAAGCCCTACACCCAGAAATCCTCCCTTTTTAAAGGCAATAAAAGACTGGATAATATGGTATCCATTTCCAAAACGATCCTTCCAGGGATCAATATATGCAAGAAGTCTTTCTCTCCTGTAATCGACCTGATATATCAGGAGATAGAACATAGGTATACTTAAAATAAACAGAGAAAATATATAAAGAAAAGGGAAACCCGATATAAACATGACAAGTACAGATACAATCAGCAAATCCATTGCAGTACTAAAATCCGGCTGCATCATTATCAAAACGAACATTAAGGCTATTATCAGAACCGGGACCAGAAGCTGCATAACGTGGTTTCCGGTCTTTTCCGCCGAAAAAACCTTGGCAAGGTAGATAACCATGAATATTTTAACAAATTCAGAAGGCTGAAATTTCATTATCCCAAGATTTATCCACCTGACCGAACCTTTTGCGCTATGCCCCACTCCGGGAACAAGAACAACTACAAGAAACACCAGAGATATTAGCAACATAACCTTGGTGTGACGAAGATAGAACCTGTAATCAATCTCCTGAAATATCATCAAAAAAATAAAGCCAACAAGGAACCAAAGAAGCTGTTTCTTGAGAAAATAGAAAGGATCTCCGAAAGTTTTCAGAGCATAAACAGCGCTTGCACTGTAACTCATCGCAATTCCGACACCTGCGAGTATAAATATTATAACGAACAGACCGAGATCCGGCTCCCGCCTCTTGATGTTGTTATAACTCTCCTTCAATTTGATTCTTCCTTTTCTTTCAGTCTTTCGAAACATGTCCTGAAGTCTTTGCCTCTTTCCTCAAAACTCGAATACATGTCAAATGAAGCACATGCAGGAGAAAGGAGGATAATCTCTCCGTTACCGGTCATCTCATATGCTTTTTCAACTGCATCATACATATTCTCAGCAGTCTTCGCATTGTATGCTGAAAAGTTTTCTTTGAAAAATTCTTTTGATTCACCAATGGCAATTACTCCGAGAATTTTTTCTTTAAAGAAATCGTTCATCCTTGAATAATTGTCACCCTTTGTTCTTCCTCCAAGTATGATTACCGCTTTTGCCGGCAGGCTCTTTACGGCCATTTCAACTGCATTCACAGTTGTAGCCTTTGAATCATTTATAAAAATTCTCTTATCGATTTCTCCAATCATTTCCATCCTGTGCTCAAGGCCCGGGAAGGAATAACACGCATCAGCAATCTTGTTATAATCCGGTTTCTGATTCATTTTGCTTAAAACTGACCTGACCATCAAAATAGAGGCCATTGTGTTTTCCACATTGTGGAGTCCCATAATCTGAAGAAATTCTGTTTTAATAATTTCTGCAACAGATGATTCTTCTTTGATGAAAATACTGCCATCTCTGTAAAAAACGTCTGCTTCATCGTCAAGAGAGAAAGACAACTTCCTTGCCTTAATATCATCGATTCCTTTGTCAGTTATTTTTTTATCCTTTCTAAAGATGAAAAAATCTTCATTGGTCTGGTTTTCTGCAATTCTTTTCTTTGCGCTGAAGTAATCATCCATTGAATCATACCTGTCAAGATGATCAGGTTCAAAATTGAGTATCGCAGATACATCTGGCCTGAAGCTCTTTATTGTCTCAAGCTGAAAAGATGAAAGTTCAATAACGGAAACACTTTCATCATCTGTTTCAGAGACAAATGATATAAATGGTATTCCGATATTTCCACCCATAAATGTTTTAATACCAATTTCTCTCAGTACGTGAGCGGTAAGGGATGTGGTTGTGGATTTCCCGTCTGTACCGGTAATGCCAATTACTTTTCCGCGCATATTCAAAGAAGCCAGTTCTATCTCAGATATTACAGGGATTCCTCTTTTGACAGCTTCAGAGACAAGAGGAATACGTGCTGGAACACCCGGGCTGAGGACAAGAAGGTCAAAGCCTTCTTCTAGAACTTCCGGGGTCTGACTTCCGGAAAAAAGTTTCACTTCACCCTTCACGTCTGCAAGTATATTCTTCAGTTCATACTCATCTTTTGAATCTGAAACAAAAGGGGTTATCCCTCTTTCAAGAAAAAAATTGCATACTGCTACGCCGGTCCTGTATCCCAGACCTACTACAAGTACTTTTTTTATATTATCCAAATGGTTCATTTTCATTATCTTTTAAAAATATCTACAGAATTTTCAGAGACGACAGCCCAATTATTGCAAGAATAATACAGACAATCCACATACGCACAACGACCTTCTGCTCCGGCCAACCGGAGAGTTCAAAATGATGATGTATCGGTGCCATTTTAAAAACTCTCTCTCCCCTGGTTTTAAAAGAAACAACCTGGATAATCACCGAAAGCGCTTCAATCACAAATATACCTCCAACGATGAGAAGGAATAACTCTTTCTTGATCATCACAGCCACAATTCCAATAATCCCACCAAGAGCGAGAGATCCTGTGTCTCCCATAAAAACTGAAGCAGGATTACTGTTAAACCAAAGGAATCCTATTGATGCTCCAATAAGCGCTGATAAAAAAACCGTTAGTTCCGCACCGGCTGATATGTACGGAATCCCAAGATATTCGGCAATTTTTATATGACCGCTGCAGTATGTCATAACAGCAAGGACCACTCCAACTATTGCAACACATCCGATCGCCAGCCCGTCGAGCCCATCTGTCAGATTAACTGCATTTGAAGAACCAACAATCACTATCACTGAAAAAACGACCCATGCCCACCCCATATCGCATACCGGCTCATTTATAAAAGGCACAAAAAGAGTCGTTGCCTGGGCTTCGTTTGAAGGATTGAAGTATATAATCAGCGACACCCCAAGCGCAATTGCAATCTGAAAAAACAATTTAACTCTTGGTGCTATTCCGTCTTTTCTTTTAAGCACAGTCTTGACATAATCATCTACAAAACCCAGAATACAGAAAAGAACTGTTGCGGTTATCATTACCACAGAATACAGGCTTGTAAAATTTCCCCACAGAAGCATCGAAACAAGAACCGCACCTATTATAATAATTCCACCCATGGTTGGTGTACCGGCCTTTGATTTATGTGAATCCGGGCCCAGTTCTCTTATCTCTTCTTTCAGTTTAAGACGTTGAAGCCATCTAATTATTATATTTCCAAGCAGCAGTACAAGAACAAGAGCAGTAACCGCCGCATATGCAGACCTCAGAGTTATATACTGGAACAATCTGAGATATGACAGATATTCCTTTAATGGCATTATTAGGTGATAAAACATATTCTTCCTCTCAATTAGTAAGGGCAGCCACAACTTCTTCCATTTTAGTCGAACGTGATCCTTTTACCAGAACAACCGATTTATCATCGAGGTGATCTGTTAGATATTTTATTATTTCGTTTTTATTTCCAAAGACAAGTGCCTGATCCTTATTCATCCCGTGATCAAGGGCTCCGGCCCTGTAAGCGCCTGCCATTTCCCCGGTAGCGATGAGCAGTGAAAAATTATTGTCGGCAGTCCATTGTCCTGCACGAAAATGAAGTTCTTCAGTTTGATCTCCAAGTTCTTTCATGTCACCAAAGACAGCAATCTTTCTTCTGTCTGTGAATATTTCAGCGGATGATTCAAGTGCGAACCTTAAAGAAAGGGGATTCGAATTATAGGTATCATCAATAAGGATGAATCCTTCATGAATGATTTTACTTCTTCCATCAACGTTAACAAAATCAGCAAGGGTTTTTTTTACATCAATCATATCAATGGAAAATTCTTCAGCGACTGCAAGGGCTGCCAGCACGTTGTATAGATTGTGCTTTCCGTATACCGGTACATCTATCTTTTCTCCCTTCAATACAACCTGTACTGAATTTTCAAAAAGAGAGTATGAATCCGGATGAAAATCCGTGTCAGAACTGAGCCCATAGGTTTTAACGCGTAGACCTTTTGCATAAGCCTTTTTTTCTATTACTGACGAATAATCAGCATCTTTGTTGAGGATCAGAAGAGATCCTTCTTTCATCCCATCGATTATTTCAGCCTTTGCGTGAGCAACTCCCTCGACACTTCCGAGAAATTCGAGATGCCCCTCTCCAATGCCTGTTACTACGGCCATTTCGGGTCTTACAATTTTTGCAAGCCTTTCAATTTCGCCTGGATGATTCATTCCCATTTCAATAACTGCTGCTTTATGTTCTCTTTTCAGTCTGAGAAGAGTAAAAGGAACACCGATTTCGTTATTATAATTTTTCTCATTTTTGAGAGTATTATACTTAAGAGATACAACCCTGTGTATCAGTTCCTTTGTGGTAGTTTTACCATTCGAGCCGGTAACTCCAATAACGACTGGTGCGATTTTATCTTTATGAAATGCCGCGATTCGCCCCAAAGCAGTGAGAGTATTCCCGCACAATATCATTGCAACAGAATATTTCTCTGCGATGACTTTGTATTCTTCTTTTTCAGAAAGAAAACATTTAATCTTTTTATCCCTGCATAGGGATTCAATAAAATCATGCCCGTCAAAAGTTTCACCCGGGATGGGGATAAAGAGAGTTTCCGATCCAAGATCTCTTGAATCGGAAGAGACTGTGCTGATCTGTTCATCTCCTGAACCAGCGCAGACTCTGCCCATGCAGGCTGAGTGTATTTCATTAACAGTTGTATCCAGACTGACCTTCAATTATTTTCCCTTTCTCCGATAAAGTTACGTGCTGTTTCCCTGTCATCGAAATGAATCTTATCTTTTCCGATAATCTGATAATCCTCATGCCCCTTACCGGCAATTACAACGACATCTCCTCTGGCTGCCGAATAAACCGCTTTTTTTATTGCTTCCCTGCGGTCCTGAACCACTTCGAAATTATTTCCCTTTATTCCCTCGAGGATATCGTCTATTATTTTTGCCGGGTCTTACGTTCTCGGGTTATCACTCGTGATGATAACATGATCGGAGTTGTCAACGGCATATTGGCCCATTATCGGCCTTTTGCTTCTGTCCCTGTCACCGCCACAACCGATTACAGTTATGAGACGTGCTTCTGTCAGTTCTCTTGCTGACTGAAGCAGTTTTAGAACAGCATCTGCCGTATGTGCATAATCCACCACAATGCTGAATCCAAGACCCGATACAACCACATCAAAACGGCCGGGAACATTTTTTAATACAGAGAGGCCTGAACTGATTTCATCGAAGCCAAGACCAAGGTGATGAAGGACAGCCATTGCCGAAAGTGAATTGTATACCTGAAACCTTCCTGAAAGTGAAAGTTCAATCTTTTTCCCGGCAAAAGGAGTCTTCATCACATAGCTTATTCCATGAATTCTGCTCGACACGCTTTCTTCATCCGGCATATAATCAGAAATTTCGGAAAAACCGAAACCGTTTATTCTGTAAGAATAGGAATCTTTATCTGCAAGAATTCTTCTGCCATACTCATCATCTGAGTTTACAAACCCGGCCTTTTTATCCTTAGGACTTCTCTCGAGAAGGTCAAAAAGCCTCTTCTTCGCAAGAAAATACGATTCGAAGTCTTTATGAAAATCAAGATGATCAAGGGTCAGGTTGGTGAAAACACCGACATCAAATTCTATATGGTCCGCCCTGTTCAGTTCAAGGGCATGAGAGGAAACTTCCATGATGACTGTTTCCACACCGTCATTTCTCATTCTGTTGAGAATTTCCTGAAGATCCCTTGATTCAGGAGTTGTGTTAGGCGCCGGGATTTCATTACCGGCCCACCTGTAGTTTACTGTTCCAATAACGCCTGTTTTCACTCCGGAAGACTCCAGAACAGATTCAATCATATATGTTATTGAGGTCTTACCATTGGTTCCGGTAACACCCACAAGCTTCATTTCACTTGAAGGATTATTGTAAAAGACTGATGAAAGAGAGGAGAGCGCCTTCCTTGAATCGGAAGAAGCGATAACCGGAATATTTTTTTCTTTGCCTGCCCTGGCCAGAAACTCATCCAGTCTGTCTTCGGATATGACAAGAGCAGAAGCCCCGTTTTCCAATGCAGAATCAACATATCCATGACCATCACTTTCATATCCTTTGACTGCAACGAAGAGGCTTCCGGGCCTGACCTTTCTGGAATCATACTCCACAGATAGAATTTCGACATCTTCTCCGGCTGCAATACGGCAAAGGCCATCAGTCATGTCTACCAGATCCTTCAGTAAAACTCCCTTATTCATATCCTTAATTTACCTCTTGGTTTTTCGTGTATCAACAATCTCAAGGTCACCAGGCCGGATTTTTCTGTAACCGCTTCCTGCCGCCTTTTTTTCTACAACATCTATTTTTCTGTACGATTCAATCCTGCTTTTCAACAGATCATTTTCTTTCAAAAGTCTTTTTTCAATTTTCGCAAGCTTCCTGTAGTCCATCTCAATTCGTATAACTTCAATATTCTGCCATACATAGAGAAAAACAAGAATACTCATAAAAAAAACCATCAAAAAATATCTCAAAAAAACCTTCCCTGTCAAGTATCAGAGTCTTTCACAAACCCTGAGCTTTGCGCTTCTAGATCTGCTGTTATGTGAAACCTCTTCTTCCCCCGGAACTACAGGTTTCTTTGTCAGGATTCTGATATAAGGATCAGAATCACAGACACAATCAACAGGTTCCCTGTTACAGGTACATCCCCTTGCCAGCCTTCTGAAAGTATTTTTTACAATACGGTCTTCCAGTGAATGAAACGATATTGCCATAATCCTGCCGCCGGGAGCCAGAAATTTATATGCCGAATCAAGACTCTTATGAATTGAATCCAGTTCATTGTTGACAACGATTCTCAACGCCTGGAAAACTCTTGTTGCAGGATGAATATTTTTCACATGAAAACGTCTGGGTATGGTTTTGAGAACAAGCTCAGCCAGTTCACCGGTTGTTCTCAGAGGATTGTCTTTTCTGACTTCACATATCGTTTTCGCTATTTTTCTTGCCCAGTTTTCTTCACCATAAACCTTGATTATTTCTTCAAGTTCTCTCTCGCTGTAATTATTTACTATATAAGAAGCATCAACCTCTGCATGCTCATCAAGTCTCATATCAAGGGGCTCGTCAGTTTTAAAAGCGAATCCCCTGCCGCTTTTGTCATAATGGAATGATGAAATGCCGAAATCATACAAAATATATTCAACCTTCAGATCCATCCTTTCAAGATGTCTGTCGATTTCAGAAAAATTATCATTGATGAATTCAATTCTGTCGTTAAATGATGTAAGCCTGTTTTTAGCAACCTGCAGAATAGCACCATCTCTCTCAAAACCAATAATATGTAAACCATTAAATTTATTTAATAATAATTCAGAATGCCCACCTTCTCCAAGCGTACAGTCAACCAGAGTCGCACCTTTTTCACAAATATCTGAGTCAATATAAGACAAAATTTCTTCTGCCAAAACAGGCTCATGCACTATCTCGTTACGATTAAAATCATCTGAGTTATGTCTCATTAAACGCTACCCGGTTAATTTTTTTTTGATTGAACAATCACTGTCAGAAACCAAGATCTCTTGCAAATTCATTAAGGGCTTCTCCGTCCGGTTTATAACCGTCATAAACCTCTGAACCCCATATTTCGATTCGGTCATACAGTCCCAGTATGGTTACAGCTGAATCTATCTCTGCATACTCCTTAAGATAAGCCGGTATAACCAACCTGCCCTGCTTGTCAAGATCACACTCTGTAGCGCCACCAAGAAGAAACCTGACCCGTTTTCTGTTCATCGGATCTCCCTGAGAAAGAGGGATCAGCTTGTTTTCTACAAACTCCTTCCAGTCCTGGTAACGATAAGCCATTATGCATTTATCAAAACCATGAGTAACAACAAGGCCGGAAACAGGGTCCTGATCGCCAAAAGCCTTTCTTAGCCTTACCGGAATTGCCACACGTCCCTTTTCGTCGAGCGAGGGACGAAACTCTCCCATAAACATGAAATTACCCTTGTTTCACCATTGACTGGATTTGTTTGGTAAAAATCCCCACTGATCCCCACTTTACATCTCAGGAGACATAATTGTCAAGAAAAAAACTCTCAAATTTATATGCCCGGCTGCCGAAAATACATTTCTTTCAGAGGATAAGTTTTTACTCAACAATTGAAGTTTTTTGTAATTTTTTCTTGACGTCTCAAACACGAATTGTATGAATGATCCTGCGATTGCGGGTGTAGTTCAATGGTAGAACTTCAGCCTTCCAAGCTGACTACGTGGGTTCGATTCCCATCACCCGCTCATAAAAGACAGTCAAACGACTGTCTTTTTTTTTAGACTGAAATTCAGCTCTTTACATCAATCCATCCAAAAAATAAAATTGCCGCCAAAATGATTCGGCCTGCCAGGATCAGATTCGGAATTGATACAAATTTCGTTGATTTGAACAATATTCATTTTTTAATCTTGACAGGATTAAAAACTAACGGAACATTTTAAAAAACTTAAAAATCCGCTCTTAAAATCCAAAACTATATCCATGATCTACAACTATGGAAAAAAATTTTTATAGAAAAGATTCAAAAGGAGTATGTTTGATGAAGAATATTATTACAGGATTGTTATGCGTTCTCGTCATATCATATATTTCTCCGGTTTCAGTCTTCTCTGCTGACGCTCACACTGACAATGTGAAAATCGAGCAAAACCATGAGACAAAAGCCGGTTATGCCGAAAAAACGCATCAACAGGAATCAGAAAAACACGGCCATCATTCTCTTCATATTGATGGTAAAAATCTCAGCATGTTATGGGCAATACCATTCCTGATGATATTGCTCTCTATAGCGCTATTCCCGCTTATTGCCCCGCACTTTTGGCATGGCAACTACGGAAAGGTGTCTCTGGTTATTGGTGTTGGATTTTTTATAGCATTCACATATGCCTTTGGCTCAGACATAAGTTTTTTCTACCTGGTGGAAACCTATCTGGGTGAATTTATTCCATTTATTGTTCTTTTACTTGCATTGTTCACTGTTGCAGGAGGAATTCAGATAAAAGGTGAACTCGCCGGGTCTCCGGCCCTCAATACACTTATCATTTTTATCGGAACTGTGCTTGCAAGCTGGATGGGAACAACCGGAGCTGCAATGCTTCTCATCAGGCCGATAATAAAAGCCAATGAATGGAGAAGAAACAGGATTCATATAATCGTTTTCTTTATCTTTCTCGTTGCAAACATTGGAGGATCACTCACTCCACTTGGAGACCCTCCCCTGTTTCTCGGTTTTCTAAAAGGAGTAAGCTTCTTCTGGACAACAAAACACATGATTCTGCCCATGCTGTTCGCATCTGCCATCCTGCTAACCCTCTTCTTTTTCATTGACACTTATTACTACAGGCAGGAAAAAAACATACCTGAGAAATCAGATGAAAAAATTAAAATAAAACTCGAGGGAAAAATAAATCTTATACTTCTCCTTGGAGTAATTGGAGCAGTGGTTTTCAGCGGTATATGGCACTCAAATATCGAAAATCCTGCTGATGTTGCAGTCAACTTCATGGGAACCGCAGTACTCACAAAAGGTACACTTGCACAAATAATCATACTGCTTATCATTACAGTTTTATCGCTGAAACTGACACCAAAAGAGAACAGAAAGGCAAATGACTTTACATGGGAACCAATTCTCGAGGTAGCCAAACTCTTTGCAACAATATTCATTACAATGATTATGCCAATCGCGATGCTCAAGGCCGGTGCAGATGGCCCGCTTGGTGTCATAATATCCAAAGTTATCCACAATGGAGAACCTGTGAATTCAGCCTTTTTCTGGGCAACAGGTTCGCTGTCGAGTTTTCTTGACAATGCTCCTACATATGTTGTTTTCTTCAATACAGCAGGAGGAAATGCCGCTCACCTCATGCACGATGCAGCAACAACTCTGCTTGCGATAAGTGCAGGAGCGGTTTTTATGGGAGCTAATACATATATTGGTAATGCGCCAAATTTCATGGTCAAATCCATTGCTGAGGAAGCCGGTATTCCAATGCCGAGCTTTTTTGGATACATAATCAAGTATTCTTTGCCGATTCTGATACCGACATTTATACTTGTAACACTTGTATTCTTTATATAAGAGAGGGATCTAAATGAAAAAATACTATGAAATTGTATTTGAGGGTCATTATAAGGCCATCTGGGGGCTTCTAGAAGGATTCATGCTTGGAAAGAACAAAAGATGGTCGTTCTTCTTTAGTGAGAAAGCAGGAATAAAAACAGAAACCCTTACAGAGGCAATGCTCGAGTGGATTACACTCAAGAACAAACTGCATCATGTTATAATTGAGTCAGAAATGTTCGATGAAATGTTCAGTCTGCTAGAAGCAAGGAATGACCTCGAGTTTGTACAAAACAAATACGTTAAATCTGCACAAATAATCAAGGAAGCAGGATTCCGTTTTTCAGCGAGAACATATGGAAAAAAATATGGTGATGAAATCGAGAATCTTATAAAGAACCTGCCCGAGGATCTGGAAATAACTGATTACAATCCGGAGATTACAGAACACAAGGGAGTGAACCCGGCTGACATGTATGCTCCTGACCATGAATACATTTATGAGGCAAGCGGCAAAATCACCGGGGATATCAAACAGCTTATTAAATTCAGAAAAATTCTCGATGAACATCCGCTTGTTGACGTAAAACAGATAAAACTAAAATTCTGACACATCCAAAAAAGGCGGCCTTTCGAAGGCCGCCTTTTTTAATAGTTGTTACCTTTTTCATATTTTTTACCGAAAATTAAAAAGCAGCAATGCTGCAATATTATTATATCCGCCTCCGAAGGCGGCGGATATAATAATATTCAAATTTTTTTTCGCAAACAGAATACAGGACGGTAAAATGAAGAACAGAATTATCTTATCTGCAATTATAATAACCATAATTTCAATATTCAGCTACGCCATACTTAGAAGCGATTCAATTGAAAAAAAATACATATTAAATCTTTCTGACCTTTCCGGCAGGATTGCGAAAACACTTGAAAAAATTGAAAAAAGAAACCCTGAAAAACCAGTGAATATCGGGGTTATGAAATCATTTGCAGTACAAACCGGGAAAAAAAACAGGCAGCTGGCTGTGATAGCAATAAAGGACAAGAAAGGAAACATCAAACTCGCAAGCAAAAATGATGATCTAATAAAATCTGCACAAGTTTTCAACTCAATCATTCAGGAATTTTCGGATGGAACTCTTACAGTTCTGCCATCACATGGATATCTCATACGATATTTCAATACAGAAGGAACCGGAAAGAAAAAGAAAAAATACTACCTGTTTAAAGAATCAATAAAGTCATATTCTCTTCTGCTCATGTATCCATACACTCCTGGGAAAAAAATAATAACCAGAGTTGTTCTCGAAATTATTCTGATATGCCTGGCAATAATAATCCTGCATGCACTCATATACATCCGTTACAACAGAACACACTCTTCTGACGAGCCCGAAGAAACAGATAAACAGTCCGCCTGGGGGAGAGAACAGGGAATAAAAATCACTGATGAAGACAGGATGAAGCTGAGGAATAAATCTGACTCGTCATTCGAAATGCTGAATTCATTCGTCAGGGAGCTTTTTTCATCAATAAATACAACGCATTCTCCTGATTCGATATCGCTCTATCTTAAGAACGAAGAGAACAAACTTACCAAAAGTTTCGAATACAGGGAAAATTCTTACATAAGAATCGATTCAGTATCATTTGACACTATAGATCTCGAAAACGAAGTTGGCAATGAGCTAAAAAAAGGCACTGCCCTTGTACTGGATAACAGTTCAAAAATAATCATACCTGTCCTCTTCGAAGAGACTCTCCTCGGTCTGCTGATGATTATCAGAGAAAAATCTTTTTCAGGGAATGAAACAAACGAACTTAAAGAAAATATAAATAATAAAACCCTTGAGATTAGTAATTATATTGTAATGAACAATGTAATGACCGACAGGGAATCCGGGCTTCTCAGCAAAACAAGTTTTGAATTAAAACTGAATGAAATCTCAGCTCACAAAGAGAGATATGGAACTGAATTTTCCATTATACTGATTGACCCTGTAGGCAGCAGAAAAGATATTCCCCGCGAAAAGATTAATTCTCTCATTAAAACGATATCACCCGCAATTTCTGAATTTACTGGAGCAGATGACAGAATATTTTTCTACAACAGTATCATTGCAGTTACCCTCAATGATACATCTGCAGAAAAAGCATACGAAACAGCAGAAAAAATAAAAAAAACATTATCAAAATACAGGATCAAGGTAAAAGAAAACAGCTTCTTTTATATTGATCCTTATATTTCAGTCTCTTCATCAGAAGGAAGCCAGGACATTCACTCAGTTAAACAAAATGCAGAAAAGAACCTGCACGAGGCACTCCTTGAAAGCCGGGGGAACATTCGAACTGCCTGATTTATCAAATTATTTTCTTGACACATTCTCATCAAATATTACTATATCAAGATATATTGATATAGTAATTACACCTGATGAAAACAGGCGATATTTTTCCTTTATTCATCCACTCAATTCCAATAATATAGGTACATAAACACAAAAAGAGGTATGAAATGGACTTTTTACAAAGACTGAAACAATCCCGCCCTCTGATAATTGACGGAGCAATGGGAACCATGCTTTTCAAAAAAGTAGAGGGTTACAGTGGCCCTTTTGAAATGCTTAACATAGAAAGACCGGAAATTATTGAAGAAATCCACCGCGAATATATTAATTCAGGTGCAGATATTATAGAAACAAACACATTCGGAGCAAGCAGACTGAAACTCCTGGAATATGGCCTCGAGGACAGATGCGAAGAGATCAACGAGAAAGGGGCTATTGTTGCAAGAAAGGCAACAAAAGAAAGCGGGGGATATGTTGCAGGCTCTGTTGCTCCAACCGGAATGCTTGTCGAACCAATGGGTGAAACTCCTCCTGAGCTCATTTATGAATCATATGCAGCCCAAGTAAGAGGACTTGCCAGGGGCGGAGCAGATATTATCCTCATTGAAACAATAAATGACATACAGGAAGCGAAACTGGCCTTACTTGCAGCAAAAGACAACTGTGATCTTCCTGTAACCTGCAGCCTCACCTTTGAAGAAAACGGCAAAACAATGACAGGGACAGACATGATTACCGGTTTTGCCACTGCAATGGAATATGGTGCATGTGTTGTTGGAGCGAACTGCAGTATGGGGCCGGAAGGCCTTGTAAGGCTCTTTAAAGAAAGAATAGACTCGCTTCATTCGATCGGTACTCCAATGTCAGTGTGGTCAAATGCCGGTCTACCTGAATTCATTGACGGAGAAAGTGTTTACAGGCTGTCTCCTGCGGATTTTGCCGATACATCCGTTGAATTTGCACGCATGGGTCTCAAGATAATCGGAGGCTGTTGCGGTACAACACCTGACCATATCAGGGCTCTGCACGATAAAATCTACTCTGAGGAACAGGAACCTCTGAAAGGCGCTGAACGTTTCAGTTTCATTACGTCCCGGTCATCCAGTATCGACGTTGACTCACACAACGGATTGATCGTTATTGGCGAACGGCTCAACCCCACGGCAAGGAAGAAATTTGCACAGGACCTGAAAGAGGAAAAACAGGGATTTCTGAGAGAAGAATCAAGAAAACAGGGAGATGAAGGAGCTCACATTCTTGACATAAATGTCGGAGTTCCGTCTATCGACGAAATCAGAGCGATGCACAAATCCGTTACAACCCTCTCTGGCATTGTTTCCACTCCGCTGATGATCGACTCTGACAATCGTGAAGTTATCGAAAAAGCGCTTCTCACCTACCCCGGAGTTCCTGTAGTGAATTCAATAAACGGCAAACAGAAGAGTATCGATACAATACTCCCGGTTTTGAAAAGATTCGGCTGTTTTGTAGTGGCACTGTGTATGGATGACACAGGCATCCACAGAGAAGCAGATAAAAGAATCGCAATAGGGGAAAATCTGCTTGCACTTCTTAAAAAAGAGGGGATCCAATCACGCAGGGTTTTCATTGACCCCCTGATGCTTGCAGAGAGCGCTGAACCCGGAAGCGCAGCCGAAACACTGAAGGTAATAAAACATTTTTCTGACAGGGGGATAAAGACTTCACTGGGTCTTAGTAATATCTCCTTTGGCCTGCCGAACAGAAAATTCATCAACCGGCAGTATCTCAGAATGGCAATTGAAAAAGGCCTCACTGCAGCAATTGTCAATCCTGCTGCAATAATGGATCTTGAAGAAGGATGTGAAGAAGAAAAACTGGCAGAAAGATTTCTCACCGGAGAAGATCCGGGAGCATCGGAATATATCAAATTCTTCAGCACAAAGACAACCGAAACAAATAAAGCCGAAGAAACGGCTGTAAAAACCGGGGATATAATCGAGAAAATATACGCCTGTGTGGTTGAGGGTAATTCCGACGAAATTGAAGCGATTACAAAGGAAGCGCTGCTTAACAAAGATCCTCAGGATATAATGGACAATGGACTCCTTGCCGCACTGGAGAAGGTCGGAGAACTCTACAGTACAGGAGAATATTTTCTTCCGCAGATGATTTCATCCGCTAACGCAATGAAAAAAGGTTTCAATGTACTAAAACCCATTCTTGCCCAAAAAAGCGAAAACAAACTGGGAACGGTAGTCATCTGCACGGTCAAGGGGGATGTTCACGATATTGGAAAAAATATTGTGGCAATGATGCTCGAAAACCATGGCTTTGAGGTTCATGACCTTGGCAAAGACATTGATTCAGAGCTCGTTATAGAAAAGGCAAGGGAATACAAAGCGGATATAATCTGCCTGAGTTCTCTCCTGACTACAACAATGGGCGAGATGCAGGTAGTGAGCAGAATGATACAGGAAGAAAAACTCAATATAAAACTCATGATTGGCGGAGCTGTTGTCAATCAGGAATACGCAGACAGTATCAGCGCCTCTTACAGCAAGGACGCAGTGGAAGGAGTGAACAAGGCAAAGGAATTGATGGCAGTCTGAAAAACAGGAAAAGAATATTACTCCCATAAAAGGGGGTAATATTCAACATGCCGGTGATTTTGAATCAATTCCGACAAATTGAGTTTATCGTTCACTATTAACGTAATAAATATTTACAATGCATTGAGGCTTTCTCTGAGTACCCTCCACAATGCC
>CAZEJW010000023.1:23786-35467 GCA_964512685.1 uncultured Leptospirales bacterium
ACTTCCGAAACCGGTAATTTTTCAAATTCAAATTTTAAGTGATAATATATGTAATTTTATTGACATTATTGTTCAATAATTTATTTATCAAAAAAAAACTATATAAAATATTTCAGCTACTTAAATTTGTATATTTAGCAGTATCTTTATTATCAACTTAATAAAGATACAATCCCAAACAAAGGAGAAGTTTTGTGAAACGTTCATTACTGCTTTTCTTGATACCTTTTACAGTATTTACGTATCTATCAATTGTTCTTTTCCAGGATTCATGCCACTATCAGGTTGGCGCAGAACCGGAGAAGAAGATCCCATTCAATCATAAATCTCACCTCGAGGATTATGAGGCAGAATGTGATATGTGTCACGGTTATTATTCTGACGGAAGATTCAAGGGTATTCCTTCAGTCGGGTCCTGTCTTGAGTGTCACGACGGAACCGAACCATACCTCAAAGGATACAAGGCAGAAGACAGGCCCTGGGACTCAAATGCCAAACAGCCAGATCTTGTTTACTTCAGCCACAAGGTAGTAATGACTGCCGAATTCGAGGATGGAAGGAAGAAGTCGCGTTGCTCATCATGCCATGGAGATAAAGCAAACTCCAGAACTACCGCTAAGATCAAGGGTAAAATGCTGATGGGAAAATGTATGGATTGTCACACTGCACTCAAGATCAGTAACGCCTGTGCAGTCTGCCACGATTAATATTAACCACAAAAATCTTCAGAGAGGAGTAATATAATCGATGAATAAAATAGAAAGAAAAGACTTTTTAAAAATCGGATGGGGGACACTCCTAGGCGGTGCAACCGGTTTTGTACTGTCCGGCACTCCCTTCATGGCTTTACAGTGGGCTGTAGAATGGACACAGGATCAGTTCGTTCCGTCCAGAGGCGAGGAAAAAGCTCTCACTACAATATGTGAAGCGTGCCCGTCAAAATGTACGATGTCAGTTAGAACTTTCGGAGACAGAGCGGTTCAGCTCAACACTTCAAACAGAAGCTGCCCTCTTGGTCAGAACGCGCTTCAGTTGCTTTATCATCCGGAAAGAATAAAACAGCCGCTCAAAAGAGTCGGGTCAAAGGGTTCAGGAAAATTCGCACCTGTTTCCTGGGAAGAAGCTATCAAAGATATTTCCGGTAAAATGAATGAACTCATAAAAAACAATAAAGGCGGCGAGATCGCATCAGTAAGCAAAGACACGAATGCCGCTTCCATGCTTCTTGAGAGGCTGGTAAAAAAATCAGGAAGCAACCACAACTACTTTGATGCATCAGTAGACACTTTAACAACATCGACACTTAACGGTGTAGTTGAGTATGATTTCGAGAAGACCGATTTCATCCTGAGCTTTGGTGCCAAGCTGCTTGAAGGATGGGGAGATCAGGCAACGATAAACACCGCTTTTAATTCCTGGAAGAAAAAAGGCACTAAACTGTTCCAGGTTGATACAAACAATTCAAGAACTGCATCTCTCGCAGACAGATGGATACCTGTCAAGCCGGGAACAGAGCCAATACTTGCGATGGGGATTGCTAATTATCTTATCACAAAGAAAAAAGCCTCGTCAGGTGGAAGAGGATTCGCTCAGTGGTCACAAATTGTGATAAACCAGTATCCTCTTTCAACAGTATCTGAACTTACCGGTGTTGAACAGTCAAAGATCAAAGAGATTGCCGAAGCCTTCTACAGAGCCAAAAACCCTGTAGCAGTTGCAGGAAAAGGCGCATCCGGAGTTTCTTCATCATCAATTGAAATCCTTGCCGTTCACAGCCTCAACACCCTTGTCAGAACCAACAGCGTAAAAGTGAAAAAGTACGCAGGTATAGGCAACGAAGCTATTCCGGCAACAGGAAGCAAGCAGGCAGCAGGCCTTGACGATTTCATTAAAAACAGAAGTTTTGAAATGCTTTTCGTCAATGGATCAGATCCGGTTTATAAGAGTGTTTACGGTAACGATCTGAAAAAGAAAATGGAAAAAGCTTTTGTTGTATCCATAATGCCTCTTATCAACGACACTGCTGAATACTCAGACTACATTCTACCAACTCTTTCATTCATGGAAAAAAATGGCGGAACAGAAGGTGTTGTAAAAGATCAGACAAAGGGCAGACATGCAGGGGATATTGTTCTCAGTATTGCCAAAAAAGTCAATACAGCAGCAGGAGCCTTTCCCTGGGCAGGATATGCAGATGTGGTTAAAGCAGAAGGAGCCAAAAGAGCAGCCGGAAACTTCTCATACAATACAGATGTTCTCAAAAAACAGATAACCGACCTTAAAAACATCAGTACTGCATCATCCAAATTCCCGCTTGTAATGATTCCACTCGAGCTTGCAGTTATTGGAGATGGTGACGGGATGGCATATCCGTATGTACTCAAGGCAATTGATCAGCATACATATGCAGATGAAAAGATGTGGGTTCAGATGAACAGATCCACAGGAAAAAAATACGGAGTTTCCGAAGGTGAATCGATCGATATTATTTCCGAATACGGCGAAATCGGAAGTGTAAAAGTTCACCTGACAGATATAATCGCCCCGGAAGTTGTGGCAGTGCCCCTTGGATTCGGCCATAAGTCGTATACCAAATACGCAAAAGACAAGGGATTCAATGTTAAAGAGATCATGTCCAAAGAGATTGACCCGATCACCGGTACTGCCAACTGGTGGATGACCAGGGTCAAAATTAGTTAAGAGGTGGAATCATGAAAGAAAAACAAACCAAGATGAAAAGAAAATGGGGGATGGCAATTGATCTGGATAAATGTACAGGCTGCGGACAGTGCTCCATAGCCTGCGCCCAGGAAAACAACATGCCTGTCTTCGAGGACGATTCCAACCATCCGCAGAAGGTTCAGTTTATTGACATTATGAAACTGACGAATGACAGAGATGCCAAATACCCTGAAGTTGAAATGGCTTTTATTCCAAAGATGTGCCAGCAGTGTGAAGGCAGCGGACCCAATCCGGTTCCTCCATGTGTAAGCGTATGTCTCGTTGTTGCCACTGATGTGGGTGATGATGGAGTTGTAAGCCAGGTATGGTCAAGATGTATTGGATGCAGATATTGTATGACAGCCTGCCCATATGAGGCCAGAGCCTTCAACTGGTGGAAGCCTCGTTATGACGGAAACTTCAAGAAGTCGCTCAATCCTGATGTATCAGTTGCGTCAAGAGGAACTGTAGTTAAGTGTACATTCTGCAGCCATATATGGAAAAAGGAAAGAGACAAGGCAGTAGCCAACGGTGAACTCGATATAAATGCAGTTGAGTACCAACCGGCATGTGCAACAGCCTGCCCTACTGACGCCATAGTTTTTGGTGACCTGAATGATCCAACGTCTGAAGTTTCAAAAATGGCAAGATCAAAAAGGGCTATGAGACTCGTTCATACAATAGACGAGAAGTCTCCTGAAGAGCAGAAGCGACTTGGGAAGGTAAAGCATTATCCTAATCCCAAAGTGTACTATCTCTCGAGCAAACAGTGGATCCGCGATATGATGCGGTTCAAATAGACTCCTATGAACAATAGTGAAGGAGAGAAAAAAGTGAACATAGTGAATAGATTAAAAAACGCGTTTAACAGTTATTCAAAGAATATACAGATAACCCTGTACATCCTTTTTGCACTAGTACTCGGGTTGGTAATATTTGGCATCCAGATACTTTTCTTTGGTCTTGGTTTTACCAACATGACCAATGTATTCGCATGGGGTGCATGGATTATTGGAGACCTCAGCCTGATCGTTATTGGTGGTGGTGCTTTTACATCAGGTTTTCTTCTTTATATACTCAGAAGAGATGACCTTAAACCGGTGATAAATGCAGCAGTTCTTGTGGGCTTCCTCTGCTACACATTCACCTTTGCATTTCTGCTGTTCGATATTGGCCAGCCAATCAGATTCTGGTTTGGCTACCTGTATCCGAACTGGGGTGCCGGACTGATGCCACAATCAATGCTTACAGAAATCTTCTTCTGTATTACATTGTACTGGTCAGTTCTTCTTGTTGAGATGATTCCGATTATTCTTGGAGGCAGACTCCTGGACAAGAATCCGATAATCCACAGGATTGGGCACTACATGCACGTTCTTATGTGGATAATGGCAGCTGCCGGAACATTCTTCTCATTCTTCCATCAGGGATCTCTTGGTGGAACCTATGGTGTTCTTTATGCAAAACCAGGCTGGCACAGAATGCACCATATGCTGTTCTTCCTGTGTATAGTATCTGCTGTTTCAGCAGGACCTTCTTTTACAGCATTGACAACATGGATATCATCCAAGGTTCTCAAAAAAGAACTCATCCCAATGCATTCAAGAATGTTTCTTGCCAAATGGGTAGGACGCGCATTCATAGTATATGCAACATTCAGGTTCGTTGACATTTATGTTATGACAAGCGTTATGGCTCCTGCATCAGACAGAAATTTCTTTGATATGTGGGGTGGTTATTACGGGGTATGGATGCTCACTCTTGAGCTGATATTCACTGTAGCGCCGGTAATTCTTCTCAACAGCAAGGGCCTCAGGGAGCAGGATAAGTTCTATGCACTTGGAATGGCAAGCGGTACAATGGCTGTTGTTATGAACAGAACCAACGTTACACTTCATGGTTTCTCAGTTCCTAACTTTCCATGGAAGCCATTTGCAGCTTATATGCCGAGTATTCAGGAATGGATGATCACCTTTGGTGTATTTGCAACCATGATTCTTCTTTACATGTGGTGTGTAAGGTACCTTCCTATTTTCGGATACTATGATGAAATTCCGGAGACATATGGTGAAGGTCACGGACATGACGCTGCAGAACATTAAGCATAATCAGAACTTTAATAAATTTTGATTCATAAATAAAAAACGGGGCAATGCCCCGTTTTTTATTTTATTTTATTCTGTAGTCTGCATGCCCTAACTGTATTCTTCATAAGCATTGTAATTGTCATTGGCCCTACCCCGCCAGGTACAGGCGTTATTGCACTTGCCTTTTTGCTCACTTCTTCAAAGTCAACATCGCCAATGAGCTTTGTTTTTTCAGGATTCTCAGGATTAGGGATTCTGTTTGTTCCTACATCTATTACTACAACCCCATCCTTTACCATATCGGCTGTCACTGTGCCCGGACGACCAGCTGCAACAACGAGGATATCAGCCTGTTTTGTATAATATCCAATATCTTTTGCCGCAGTATGACACACAGTAACAATGCAGTTAGCTCTTTCATTTTTTTGTACCATCATACTTGAAAGCGGTTTTCCAACAATATTACTGCGGCCAACAATGACAACGTGTTTGCCCTTTAGATTGTCAACGCTTCTTACAATCAGTTCCTGGCAACCGTATGGAGTACATGGATAAAAACAGTCGTCATCACCAACGAGCATTTTGCCCACATTCACAGGATGAAAACCATCAACATCCTTCTCAGGATTGATTGAGTTGATAACTAAATTTTCATCTATCTGCGATGGAAGCGGAAGCTGCACGAGAAGTCCGTTCACGTCATTATCGTTATTGAGTTTTTCAACAAGTGCCAGAAGTTCTTCCTGGGTTGTTTCCTCTGGCAGAACATATTCAAAAGAATTTATTCCAAGTTCCTCACATGCCTTTTTCTTCATTCTTACGTAAACTGCAGATGCAGGATCATTTCCTACAAGGACTACTGCAAGTCCGGGCTGTAATCCATTTTTATCTGCCAGTTCCTTGATTTCACCTTTCAGCTCTTCACGGATCTCTGCTGCTACCTTCTTTCCATCAATGATTTGTGCCATTTTGACCCCTCATATGTCATATTTCCGGTATAATATGTGATTGCCAATACCTGCAGATGTCCATCTCACATTTTCCGGCAGCTAAGATTTACCAATTTTTCAATGAAACATACTGAGATCAATTATTTTATGAGTGATTCATGAAAAATCAATGATTTTAACCTGAATGTAATTTTAATCCGGGGCTTCTGCCCCATCGAATTCATTCAGTTTATAATTTCCTGGCAATATAAAATCCATAGCTGTAATAATCTTTGTACTTTTGATATATACTGATTTCTTCTTTATGTTCTTCAACAATTCTCTTTACAGCTTCTGAATTTTCATGTCTTTCAAGAAAATCAGCAAATCGGTTTTCCATAGGTTTGTAATAATTATCCAGCCAGCTTTTTTGTGACAGAATAAAAAATCCAACAGGGGAATAACCGTTTTCTTCAAGTGCTTTTATTTTACCGGATGCTGTATCAATTTCAGGGTATTCATGATTCCAGTAGTCTTCGATTTCCTGTGGCCTTGAACCTGTTGTCCAGGTAATTTCACTGGCTGCCAGGCAGCCCCCGGTTTTTAAATATTTTCTCCAGTCGCTGATACCTTTCCTGAACCCAATATTATAAAGAGCACCTTCTGACCATATAATATCAAATTCTTCATCACCAAAAGGCAGGTTATCCATGGATGCCTGTATTGTTTTTATTCTCTTTTCAAAGCCTGATTCCTTTGACATTGAATTTAATTTATCAAGAAATTCAGGAAATAAATCAACTGCAGTTATCCGGCCCTGAACATTTTGAGCAAGCGTTATTGTCTGGCCTCCTGAACCGCAGCCAATATCAGCAATATTTAAATCTTTATTTTTTGATATTTCAATAAATTCCAGAGCCCTTAAAGTTTCATTTGCACTTCCCGGCCCCTGCCTTTCAGCATTTTTATGAAAATCCACCATCAGTTCAAGTTCTGTCATTCTATTTTCCTTATATCAATAACATAAATCTGAAAAAAGCTGTTTGCTGCAGATCTACTCATTGCAGCAACTAAGTTACATACCCGGTTGTTACTCACAGTTTCTGTTTTCTAACCGCATTGAAGTATCATCCAAACATTTTAAAAATTCATGCACTAAGAACAAGTTTATATTTTTCTGGACTTAATACCCTTTTTCAGTGATCCTTTTTCGTAATCAACAGCTTCCTCCAAGGCTGATATCAGGACTTGGCCAACAGATAAATTTTCGTATTTTTTCATAATTCTATTCCTCTAACTCCCCTTCAGTATTCGTGAAATAAAATTTTTCTTAACAGTGGTTTTTGGAATCTTGAAATCAAACCACTCCTGAAGGTCAAATTCAAAACACTGGGCGTGCATGTAATTCAGCAAAGCCTTTTTAAGTCCATTGCTGAATTTTTCATGATTGCAGCCTTTTGGATCTTTGTGGGGGACATCGTTTTCAGCAAAGGTGCTTTCCTGCCTCAATGACTTAACGTGAAAAGCTGCCGGGTCTTTGCCAACAGGGCTGTGTACTGTCATGCAAAACCTGTGCCAGTAGCCGCTGTGCACAAGGCCCTGTTCAAAAAGCTGGCGAACAACCTCCAGAGAATCAACTGTTTCCTGTTCACTCTGGGTCGGGAAACCATACATTAAATATGCGTGAACCATGATTCCGGCATCAGTTAAAGCATCACAGGCCTGCGCAACCTGCGCAAGTGTAACACCCTTGTTTATCAATTTCAGCAGGCGTTCTGATGCAACCTCAAGACCGCCTGCAACAGCAATGCATCCTGCACTGGCCATAAGCTCACAGAGTTCCGGTGTATAACTTTTTTCAAACCTGATGTTGGTCCACCACGTTATACGAAGCTTTCTTCTTAACAATTCTGTTGAAAGCTGGCCCAGAAGTTTTGGAGGGGCAGCCTCATCAACAAAATGAAATCCTCTTATGCCGGTTTGTTCTATAACAGCTTCAATCCTGTCTGCAATAACCTCAGCTGGTGCCGGGCTGTAACGGGCAATATAATCAAGAGATGTATCACAAAAAGCACATTTGTGCCAGTAGCATCCATGTGCAAGCATAAGCTTGTTCCATTTCCCGTCACTCCAGAGCCGGTGCATGGGATTGGCAGTTTCAAGAACAGAAATGTATTTATTCAACGGCAGGCCGGTATAGTCCGGCGGAGGTAATTCGTCATGAGGAATACCTGCAATAGTTTCATTATCAGAAAAAATAATATCCCCGTTATTGCAGTGCATTGTACGCACAAGGCTATCTTCAGACTCTCCCCTGCATACAACTTTAATAATCTGCTCAAGGGGAACTTCTCCATCATCAAGGCAAAGGTAATCAATGAGGTCAAAGAATTCCTTAACAGCAATATTCCTGAGTTCAGTATTTACATATCCCCCACCCATAACGGTTATAATGTCAGGGTAATTCTGTTTTAAATACACTGCACATTTCAATGCGCCAAAGAGATTTCCGGGAAATGGTACTGTAAAGGCAGCAATGGCGGGATTAAGCTCTTTAACAGCATTATCAAATATTCTGCACATTATATCTGTAACACAGGTATTGTTATTCAGTTTGGCATTAATAGAATCAAAGCTGATCGCTGAAAGCCCCAGGCTTTCAGCATAACGGCTGAATCCGAAATCGCTGTCAACATAAGCAGTTATAAAATCACTGATGTCTTCCATAAACATTGTAGCGAGGTATTTTGCCCTGTCTGTAATTCCCATATTGCCGAAATACCAGTCAAGATCAGGAACCTGGCTGAAACGCGGCCCCTCAGGCAGTTGCCCTGAGCATATTAAATGCGCCAGTGTATTATCCTCTCCGCGCAAAAAGGCAGTTACCGGATCAATCCATGAAAGATATTCCTCACGGAAATTAAACACATGGGATTCAGCACACGAGGGATTAGCCTCTTTAAAAATAAGACTGAGTCCTGCTTCAGAAAAAAGATAAGTAAAGGTTTCAATAGCCAGGTCAATCTGCTCTGCAGAGTATCCCCTGGTCTTCAGAAATCCTTTTAAAAAGGGAGAGGCCGGATAGGGTGTATTGGGCTGTGTAAAGGGCGGTGTTATAAGAAGAATATCAATACTCACATTGTATCCTGTTAAATTTTTCTCCTACATTTTCTGCTGATGCCTATTTTGTCAATAACGTTTAAAAAGTCACAAAGGCTGAAACTTACTGGTCCAGTGGTGAGGAGCTGATCCTGAATCTGCCCATCATTCCAATAAGTTTTTTAGCCTGGTTTGCCATCTCTTCACTTGCAGAAGCAGTCTCTTCTGCAAGGGCTGCATTCTGCTGAGTGGTTTTGTCTATTTCGTTTATTGCAATATTTATCTGTTCAATTCCCTGCTTCTGCTCGAAAGATGCTGATACAATCTCTTCAACCATCCGGCTTACACCCTTTATAGAATTGATTATTTCGTTTAATGAATCACCGCTTTTGCTGGCGCTGTCAGAACTGTCCTGTATTTTTAAAAGGGATTCTTCAATCAGAGTGCTGATTTCTTTTGCAGCATTTCCGGATCTCTCGGCCAGATTGCGGACCTCTCCTGCTACAACAGCAAATCCCCGGCCATGTTCGCCTGCACGGGCAGCCTCAACTGCAGCGTTAAGCGATAAAAGATTTGTCTGAAAAGCTATATCATTTATAACAGAAATAATATCACCTATCTTTTCACTGGTTTCATTGAGCCTGTTTATTGACAGAGCAGCACTGCCTGCCATTTCGCCTCCTTCAGTTGCAAAAACAACTGACAAGTTTGAGAGCTCACGGGCTTTTTCAGAATTTTCAGCATTCCGGTTTACTGTCGCTACTGTTTCCTGAATAGTGGCTGCCATTTCTTCAAGACTGGTAGCCTGCTCAGAAGTGCGCTGCGAAAAATTCTGATTACCCTGATTGATCTCTTCAACAGCAGAACCCAGTGTACTGGCAGAGGCAATTATACTTTGAATCATTTTTTCAAGTTGATTTTTCATTTTACTCATTGCAGCCATTGCACTCTTTTCATCTCCTGCTTTTACATTAACATCAAGAGAGAAATCACCTTCAGCAAGAGATCCTGCAATTGTTACAACCTCGGAGGGTTCACCTCCAAGCTGCTGATTTATTTCCCTGCCGGCCAGGTAGAGCAGGATTGATGAAATCGCTGTTATAACAAGAGTAATGAAAATAATTTTAAGGTATAATCCTGCAATTTCCTTATCAACATCATCAATGTATATTCCTGTTCCTATAATCCAGTTCCATTGCTTAAAGCGGTAAACACATGAGAGCTTAGGCATATCTGCTGTTAGTTTTTCACCAACTGGTTTTGGCCACAGGTACTGTACATAGCCGATATCATTTTTTTCAGTAACATCAACAAATGCCTGAAAAAGATTTTTTTTCTTTTCTCCGACACAGTTAAACCTGGGAACATCAAGAATTTTACCATCAAGGGCAGGCAGCGTGGGATGCATAATCATCACCGGGTAAGGTTTCCCTGTATCATTTATCCAGAAGTAATTATTTATGCTGCTGTACCTGAGATTTTTAATATGTTCCTTTGTTTTCTTTTTTGCTTCTGTAACTGTAATTTTATTTTCCACTGCCAGTCTGTAATAATAATCAATTGATTTAGCAGCAATCTGTACATGTTCCCGGATGAGTTCTTTCTTTTTCATTAGAGTATTTGATTTAACAAAAGGAATAAAATAGAACATGATTGTTGCTGCAAAGAGCAGTATAATAATAAAACCGCATGAAATGATCTTTACCCTGAAAGGTAATCTTTTAAATAAAGATTTCATAGCTGGCTCCATCCCACTTTGCTGTTTTTAAGGATTCTTTGTTTGCAAGTAATTATTATAGAGCTTACAATATATTATTCAATTAAATTTATTTTTGTACTTAAATGTTAAGGGAGGTTAACATGGGCTTCACAAAAACTTTACAGGAAATTGAGGCATCAAAAAGGGAGACTTTTAATTTCTATGGTGCCGAAATGCTTACCCTGGTATGGGAAACTAAAGAAGAGATTGTTTCCAGGCTCCTTCCGGAACCACTTAAACCGGCCAAGAGACCTCTTGCAATGGCTTTTATTGCAGATTACCCTTCAACAGATTTTGGTGAACCCTACCTTGAGAGCGGCCTGTTTCTGATTGCGGATTACAATGGGGAGGAAGGGGGATTCTGTCTTTCAATGCCAGTGACTGACGACATTGCGCTTATAGGAGGGAGGGAATATTTCGGGTATCCCAAAAAAATCGGCAATATCAGTTTCAGTAAAAATAATACTTTTGCAGGAGGCTGGACTGAAAGACATGGCATAAGGTTCATGGAGATAAAGGCAAAGCTGACAGGGAAACTGAATGATCCGGATTCTCTTGATACTATCCTTAGCCTGTATAAGCAGAAGGAAGAAGCGCGGTCATTTATAACTTATAATTTCAAGTCTTTCCCTTCCCCGGATTTATCAGGATTTGATTTTCCCCCCAGGCTCATAAGGGAGGAGACACTGTTCAGGCCTGAAAAATTTGAACCCCTGGAAGGTGAAATAATATTTAAAACCTCGGAACATGATCCCTGGCATGAAGTGGAAGTAGTAAAGGTACTGGGAGCGTTTTACACTGCAGGGAATAATACAATGCTCGCTGGCAGTTATGTTGCTGAAGCTGACCCTGTAAAGTTTCTGCCATTTGCATTTATGAATACTGATGTTATGAAGAACCCAAAAAAATAGGGATTCAGAGTTGCCCCGCCCCTCTTTTTAATTAGTCACAGCCCGTAGCCAAGGACGGCGAAGGGCCCATGATATTTCTGCCTATAATTTCAGTATAGTAGATTTAACGCTCAATAATTCTCTTCTTCAGTGTATTCTGTGTGTTCTGTGGTTTATAATTCTTCATTACTCATCC
>CAZEJW010000024.1:0-3647 GCA_964512685.1 uncultured Leptospirales bacterium
GGTCAATTGTTCAATTATAATCATACTTAATTCGGATTTTGATTTATTTACCAAAATATGCATTTTTTCCTGAAAAACAAGTATTTTTCAATTGTTGTTTATTCTAAATATCAGTACTGAAATCAGGTTATTTGATATCTGGCCTTTTCTTTTATTGAATTTATTCTCAGACTCAGTCTTTTGGTAGAACTGAAAATTCATAACAACAACAAATGCAACCGGAAGCGAATACAGGATGTATGAGCGTCATTGATGCTCCCGAATACAGTCTGTATATGGCACCGGGTACAGGCTATGCTGGATGCAAGCATAGCCTATGTTTGCATCCAGCATAGCCTATGTCGGATATTTTCACAGTCGATATCTGCTTCGAACATAGCCTATACTTGATGTTTTCAAGGGCTATGTCTGGTATCAAATGCAGGCTGTCATCGATTTTTTTCAGCCCTATGTTTTGGTATCAAATGCAGGCTGTCATTGATTTTTTTCAGCCCTATGTTTTAGTATCAAACATAGCCTATGCATGAAATTTTCACAGCCTGTGTTTGATGCCCAAACATAGCCTATGCATAGTTTTTTACCGATATGGGATTTCGAAGAGAAAACAACAGGAGAGTTCATATGGTTATGGAAAGAGGGCTTTGAAAAGAGATATTTTGAAATGCGGAGAAATTTCAAGCCTTTTTAAATACAGTGAATAGTGAATAGTCATTAGTGATCAGCAAAATATAATCCTGCCCATCCAATAATCCCGAAATCCTGTTAAATTCCATTTGACAGTTCTTCATCCTCAAGCAGGATTTGCCCTTTGCAGGAGGCATGAAATGTACAGCAGCTTATTCTCACCAATAAAAATAAATTCAATTGAAATAAAGAACCGCATAATTTACCCGGCA
Source organism: uncultured Leptospirales bacterium (assembly GCA_964512685.1). GTDB lineage: Bacteria > Spirochaetota > UBA4802 > UBA4802 > UBA5550 > CAZEJW01. Next base: position 897 of record CAZEJW010000024.1, read on the forward strand.
CTGGCTCTTTTGTATGCAGACAGCTTCAGGCTCAATGAGCGTTTATATAGTTTTTACAGGGAAATAGCCAGGGGCGGTGCAGGTATTGTTACTGTTGGGCCTGTTGGTTTCTGCCCTGAAGGCAGAAGCAATGTTGCTCTTCAGCTCGATGAAAACACAGCAGAAGATTTCAGAATTGCAGCTCGTATAATAAAAAGTGAAGGCGCGCGCGCGTGGATGCAGATTTTTCATGCAGGTGCATATTCAGTGAGTGAAAAAATATGCGGCCAAAAGGCAATAGCGCCTTCAGCAGTGTATTCGAACTTTTCCAGGGCAGTGCCAGAAGAGATGACAATTGATCAAATAGAATGCACAAGAGATGAGTTCATTAAAACCGCTCTTCTTGCGCAGCAGGCAGGATTCGATGGTGTTGAGATTATTGCTTCTGCAGGTTATCTCATAACGCAGTTTTTATCCCCTGTTACAAACAAAAGAGAAGATCACTATGGCGGATGTTTTGAAAACAGGGTCAGGTTTCCGCGTGAAATCATTGAAGGCATGAGGTGTGAACTTGGTGAGGATTATCCTGTTACAGTAAGAATGGCAGGCAATGATTTTGTCAAAGGCAGCAATGATTCAACTGAAACTGTAAGATTCGCGGAGGTTTATGAACATGCAGGTGCTGATCTTATAAGTGTTACAGGAGGATGGCATGAATCAGGCATCCCCCAGCTCTCAATGGATGTGCCTGCAGCAGCTTATGCATACCTTGCAGAGAATATTAAAAAATCAGTGAATATACCGGTTGCAGCATCAAACCGAATCAACAGTCCTGAACTTGCTGAGAAAATAATAAAACAGAAATCAGCTGACATGGTAAATCTTGGCAGGGTGCTTATTGCAGACCCGTATTGGCCGAAGAAGGCAAAAGAGGGAAATTCACACATCATAAGGAAATGCATTGCATGTAACCAGGGCTGCACAGACAACCTTTTTGGAGGAGAGCCCGTTAAGTGCATCTTGAATGCAGAAGCCGGATTTGAAAATGAGCGCAGAATCGAAATGACTGCTTCTCCCAAAAAAATCATTATTGCAGGCTCAGGCCCTGCCGCACTTGAAGCAGCAGTGCGTGCTCATGAGGCAGGCCACAGTGTTGAAATTTACGAAAGAGACAAAATCCCCGGAGGCCAGCTCAATATTGCATGCTGCCCGCCAGGAAAATCCGAAATAAGAAATCTTACCCGCTATTACATGGAAATGATAAGGAATTGTAATATTCCGCTTTATCTTAATACAGAACTGACACCGGAGCTTGTTAAAGAAAAAACTGCGGATCTTGTAATTGCAGCAACAGGCGGCAGTGAAAGAAATGCGCAAAGCCTTTTTAAAACAGAAGGTGAAATAACCTCCTCATGGGAAGTGCTTGCAAAAAACATTCCGGTTGGCAGAAATGTTGCAGTGATTGGCGGAAGCGCAACCGGCCTTGAGACTGCCCATTTTATTGCAGCAGAAAATTCCCTGTCGCCTGACGAGCTCCATTTTCTTTTCACGAGCGGAGCTGAAAGCACTGAGAAACTCACTGAACTGTGCAGGCCAACTGTGAACATAACGGTTTTTGAAAGGGAGAAAAGGGCAGGCTCAGGCATTGGCCGCTCAACAAGGTGGATCATCCTGCAGCAGCTTGCCAGGCTCAATGTGAATATAATCACTGAAGCAGAAGTGACTGCAGTTATAAACGGCAGGGTCTTTTATTCCAGGGGGGATGAAGAAGCAGTGGAACAATTTGACACTGTGATCAACAGCACCGGTACTATGTCTGAAAAATCACTGGCAGAATCCCTTGCTGCAGAAAATATCAGGTTCATTGAAATCGGTGACTGTACTGAACCGGGCACTATTGGAGATGCAATACACAGTGCATACCTTGCAGTAAAAAGTCTGAACAAATAACTCCATAATTGGATTATTTATTATTTCAGCTTGACATTACTGCAGAATCAAACTTATTTTAACTCCGGGTATAATAATTTTCCATGAAATTGAAGGTGAAAATAATGAGATTTCTGGATATAAGAACTGATTTTGCATTCAAAAAAGTTTTTGGCAGTGAAGAGAGCAAGGGCAGGTTAATATCTTTCCTGAACAGTATAATATATCAAAACAGTGAAACAAAGATTACTGACCTGACAATAGTCGATCCTTATAATATTCCACTGTTAAAGGGAATGAAAGACTCCTTTGTTGATGTAAAAGCTGTATTAAGTGACAATACAAAAGTAATTATCGAAATGCAGGTACTGCCAAACCCCGGATTTGAAAAAAGAATTCTTTACAATGCAACAAAAAATTACTCAATACAGCTGATAAAGGGGGATGAATACCATCTTCTAAATCCAATCATTGCTCTGACTATTGTTGATTTCACAATGTTTGCTGACATTGATAAATATCTTACAAGGTTCAAACTTCTCGAAAAAGATGAATTTATCGATTACAGTGACGATCTTGAACTGATTTTTATTGAACTGCCTAAATTCAATTTAGAACTGAATGAACTTACCGGAATAACTCAGGAATGGATATGGTTTGTGAAAAATTCAGGTAGTCTGGAATATATTCCAGAAACCCTCTCTGTTGAGATAAAAGATGCCATGAAAATCTCGAACAGGGCAAATCTAACTCCAGAGGAATTTGAAATACAGTTTAAAAAAGAAGAATTTATCGGCATTCAAAAAGGCTCAATTTCCATGGCCCTGGAGCAGGGTCTGAAAC